>DFYA01000242.1:25790-37640 GCA_002382525.1 Opitutaceae bacterium UBA4094 | reverse complement strand
GCGTCACCGGCGACGTCGGGGCCGCTGGCGACGACTTGCACGGCGCTGTCGCCCTCGATGCGCACGGCGGCGGGATCGAGCTCGCGGTGAAGCGTGTCGATCGATTGGCGGCTGGCAAAACACCAGTCGGCGAGAAACACCTCGTTGAGCAGCGCGGCGGCGGGGCCGGTGATGACGGCGCCAAAATCGTTCCAACGTTTTTTAAGGACGGTGGGACCCATGTATTCGCGGGCGAGATTGTGTCCGCCGACCAGCGCGGTGTGTTGGTCGAATACGGCGATTTTGCGATGATTGCGGAGGTTGGCCGACCGCCGCGTGGAGAGCGGGATCACCGGCATGAACCGCACGACCTCGCCACCGGCTTTGCGGACGGGATCAACGAAGCTGCGGCTGGAGAAAATGCAGCCGAGGGCGTCGAGTTGCAGGCGAACCTTCACGCCCTCACGTGCGCGTTTGGCGAGGAGTTGAACGAGACGCCGACCGGTGTCGTCGCGCCCGAGGATAAACGCGGCGATGTGGATGGAGTGTTTGGCTCCCTTGATGAGCGTTTCGAGTTCCGCGTAGGCCTGTTCACCGGTCGTGATGAGGCGCACGGTGTTGCCACCAGAGGGTTCACCGGCGCCGGTGGAGGCGAGGGTGTGGGCGGTGGGGAGGTTGGCGATCTCGGGAGCGACGGCGGGGACGCCAGGCAAACGCGGGATGATGGGGCGTTTGCGCTTGGCGAGGCGTTTGATTTTGCGTCCGCCGAAGAGCAGGTAGAGCGGCACGCCGACGTAGGGGATCAGGATGATCATGAGCAACCAGGCGACGGTGTTGCTCGGGGGGCGTTTTTCGCTGACGAGGCGGGCGATCGCAAAGACGGCGAGCACAAAGCCGCCCACGGTGAAAAGGTGGGAGTAGAGGCTGTTGCCTACGGCTTGGGTGATCTCGGGGTCCATGGATCGGGAGTGCGCGTGCGGGTCTTAGCGTGTCACCGACAAGGCGTTAAGCAATGGGTGCGGCAATTCCTAAAATTGCCAAATTGAGACTTGAACTCACCTCAGGGAGGCGCCTTTTTGTCCCTTCTGTTTGGTGGAATATCCAAGTGGCCAAAGGATGGGGACTGTAAATCCTCCCGCTCACGCGTTCGCTGGTTCGACTCCGGCTTCCACCACCAGTTTTTTAACCTCCCTAGGCCAGGGAGGTTTTTTTGTGGGCGGAGGATGCGGTGGAAACGAAACCCCTGAACTCACGTTCAGGGCCACGCCGATCAGATCAGGCCGGATTCGCGGAAGCTGTAGTAGCCGAGGCCGCCGGGATCGGTGTTGGGTTGGCCGATGATCACGTGATCCACGAGCGGGATGTCCACGGCGATGCTGGCTTCGCGAAGTTGGCGGGTCATGCGGATGTCGGCCGAACTCGGGGTGGGGTCGCCGGAGGGGTGGTTGTGCGCGCAGAGGATGCCGGAGGCGGATTCCTTGATGGCTTCGCGGAACACCTCGCGCGGGTGGGCGAGGGTGGCGTTGGCGGTGCCGGAGGTGATTTCAATGCACTTGAGCAGGCGATTTTTTCGATTGAGGCAAAGTATCCAGAATTTCTCTACAAGCAGCCCGTGCGTGTAGGGGCGGAAGAACTCGACGGCTTTTTCAGCGTTGTCGATGACCGGCGAGGACTGGTTGCCGGCGTGGGCGAGGACACGTCGGGCGACCTCCATTACGGTGATGAGCTGGAGCGCTTTGATGCGGCCGATGCCCTTGAGCTTTTTGAAGTCCGCCTCGCGCCACTGGATGAGTCCTGCGAGGGAGCCGGCTTCGGAGATGAGGCGGTTGGACAACGTCAGCACGTCGTGGCCCTGGGTGCCGCTGCGCAGGAGCATGGCGAGCAGTTCGCTGTCGCTGAGGGCGCCGGCGCCGTGTTTTTCGAGGCGTTCTTGCGGGCGGTCCCCGGCGGCAAGGGTGTGGAGGCGATTCGGGGCGAGCGCGGGCGTGGCGACGATGGACATGGAAGGGGCGGCAGCGGGGCGGCGCGGGGTGTTAGCTTTGCAGTTTGCGCGCCTCTTCGACGGCGATGCGGTTGATGTAAGTTTGGAAGTCGGGGTCCTCGCCCTCGAGCAACGCAGTGAGCAGTCCGCGGAAGTCGGCGCGGCGGCACCAGTAGCGCATGTAGTCCTCCCACGTTTGCCAGAGGCGGGCGGCTTGGTGGCTCATGTTGTCTTCGTAAACGAGGATGTAGGCGCGTTCGAAGATCGAAATGAGCAACTCAAAGAGGATGTTGCGGCGCTCGATCTGGTCGGGGCTGAACGGCTCGTCGGGGTCCGCCTTCGTCATCAGGTGGAGGTCGGCGTTGGTGAGGACGAGGCGGAGGAACTTGGAGTATTCGTCGGAGAGCTGGAGGTAGAGCTCCTCGTCGTCGTTGATGCGCTCCTTGTGCTGTTCTTTGGCGAACACCCAAATCGCGAACGGCAGACCCACGATGGTGACGAGGTAACTGAGCGCTTCGAGCCATTCCAGGGGCGACATGCGGGGCAGCATGCGCGGGCCTTACGGCCCGGCAAGCCTGCGAACGGGTTGCGTCTCGCTTTGGCCGTCGCTTGCGGTTGGGCTGCCGGCGAATTCGTTAATCCCATCTCCGTCTAACCTATGAATACAAATCCCCTCCTTGTCGCAGCCGTGGTCGCCACGTCGTCGCTCTCGTTGTCAGCCGGGCCGGCGCTCACCATCTACAATGACAACTTCGCGGTGGTGCGGGAGACGATCCCATTGGAGCTGAAGGCCGGCGTGAACCAGGTGAACTTCTCCGGCGTTACCACGCAGGTGGAGCCCGACTCGGTGGTGTTGCGCGACGTTTCGGGCAAGTCCGCGCTTCGCATCCTCGAACAAAGCTACCGCGCCGACGCCGCGTCGGAGGGGCTCTTGCTCTCGCTCAACGAAGGCAAGGAGATCGACTTTCTCGTGACGGACCAAGACGCGAAAGAATACACCGTGCGAGGTCGTGTCGTGCGCAGTGGATACAAAGCAGGCGGCGCTGCCTCGACACCGATCGTCGAGGTGGACGGAAAACTGCGTTTCTCTCTGCCGGGGCGCCCGGTGTTCCCGACGCTCGGCGACGGCGCGATTCTGCAGCCGACGTTGTCGTGGCAACTCCACGCCGAGCAGGCGGCCAAACTGGACGCGGAGCTGGGTTATCTCACCGGCGGGATGAGCTGGCGGGCGGCGTATAATTTTGTCGCGCCGGAGAAGGGCGACCAAGTGGACATCGTCGGCTGGGTGACGGTGTCGAACAAGACCGGCAAGACGTTCAACGAAGCGTCGATCAAACTTATGGCGGGCGACGTGAACCGCGTGCAGCCGACGCCGCCGGCCTCGGCCGATCCGTTTAGCGTGCGGGCGATGCGGGTGGAGTCGGTGGCCGAGGTGACCGAGAAGTCATTTGACGAGTTTCACCTGTATTCGCTGCCGCGCCCCGTGACGCTGCGCGATCAAGAGACCAAGCAGGTCGAGTTCTTGCGCGCGACCGGCGTGACGGCGCCGCAGCTCTATATCTTGGACCAACAAAAATACGGCGTGAAGATCGCCACGGTGCGCGAGTTCAAGAACACAAAGGAGAACGGCGGGCTGGGGCTGCCGCTGCCGAAGGGACTCACTCGGTTCTATCGTCAGGACGACGCGGACGGACGACTGGAGTTTGTCGGCGAGAACACGATCGACCACACGGCGCGGAACGAAACGGTGCGGATTTACACGGGCGACGTGTTCGACATCGCGGTGGAAAAGAAGACGACCGATTCGCAGATGAGCAACCGCAACGACTTTCGCGAGGAGACCTTCGAGATCGAGCTGCGTAACCGCAAGGCCGAGGCGGTCGAGGTGCGGGTGGTGGAGCACTTTTATCGCGGTCCGAATTGGCGTCTGGTGCAGCAGTCCGAGCCGTCGGAAAAGACCGACGCGCAGACGATGGAGTTTCGCGTGAAACTCGCTCCCGACGAAGAAAAGAAGCTCACCTACCGCGTGCGCTACGAGTGGAAATAAAGTAGACGCGGCCCCTCGCCGCGTTGTTAGATCGGCGCCCGCCCGGGACGAAACGCGGCGGGACGCCGCGNNTCGGGGCGATCGAGGGTTGGCTTTTGGCGCGCGGCCATACGTTGACCTGCACGCGGTTTCACGCGGGCGAAACCGCTCCGGCGGACGTCGACGCGTTCGATTGGCTGATCGTGATGGGCGGGCCGATGAACATTTATCAATACCGCGATCACCCGTGGTTGCGCGCCGAGAAGCGGGTGATTCGCGACGCGGTGGCGGCAAACAAACGCGTGCTCGGCGTGTGCCTCGGTGCGCAACTCATCGCGGACGCGCTCGGCGGGAAAGTGTATCAAAACGCGGAGAGGGAAATCGGTTGGTTTCCGGTGACGGCGGTGCCGGAAGGCGAGGTGTCGGTGTTTGCATTTCCCGAGGAGACGCCGGTGTTTCACTGGCATGGCGACACGTTTTCGTTGCCGCCCGGCGGCGTGTGGTTGGCGCGAAGCGCGGCGTGCGAACACCAGGCGTTTGCCATCGGCGCGCGGGTGCTCGGGTTGCAGTTTCATTTGGAAATGACGGCGGCCGAGGTGGAGCGTCTCGCGGCGGAATGCTCCGATGAACTCGTGCCGACGAAGTATGTGCAGAGCCGCGCGGAGATCCTTGCCGACAGCGCGCAGGAACGTCCGCAGGCGCAGGCATTGTTGGCACGGTTGCTTGAGCAGTTGGAACTCGGCGAGGCGCCGGAGCCGGAAGAGCCGTAGAGCGGAACCGGGCCGGGCAGTTGGTGGACAGTGGGGTGCATGCCGCGCGCGTCTTCTGCGTCTTCCGCTGCCGTTCGATACAAGCCGGGACCACTCGCGCGGGCCGTGTTTGCCGAACCGATGAAAGCGCTGGGCACCGAGGAGGTGCCGGCGGGCGACTGGCGGTGCGAGATCAAGTTCGACGGCTATCGCGCGATCGCGGTTCTGAACGAGGGCCAAGTCGAGGTGTGGTCGCGCAATCATAAGCCGCTCGATGTGGATTACCCGGAATTGGTCGAGGCGCTGGCACGACTGAAATGCCGGAGCGCGGTGCTCGACGGCGAGATCGTGGCATTGGACGAAGCCGGGCGCTCGCGGTTTCAGTTGTTGCAGAGTCGCGATGTGGGCGAGCGGCCGACTTTGGCGATGTATGTGTTCGACTTGTTGCACCTCGATGGGCGGCCGACCACCGGGCTGCCACTGGAGGAGCGGCAGGCGATGCTGGCTCGTTTGCTCAAGAAACCAAAATTCCCGCTGCAACTGTCACCGTGGTTCGACGATGTGGAGCCGGCGCAGCTGTTGCAGTCGGCGCGCGAGCAAGGATTGGAAGGCATCATCGCGAAGCGCCGTGGTTCGGTTTACGAAAGCGGGAAACGCACGGGCGCGTGGCTGAAGTGCAAGGTGCACGGCGAACAGGAATTTGTGATCGGCGGTTTTACGGCGCCGCAAAATAGTCGTCCGCATTTCGGGGCGATTCTGGTCGGGTATTACGAACGCGGGAAACTGCTCTACGCGGGCAAGGTGGGCACGGGGTTTAATCACCGGTTGCTGGAAACGTTGCACGGCGAGTTTTTGAAACGGGAGCGGGCGGAGTGTCCGTTTGCGAATCTGCCGATGGAGCGGCGTCCGCGGTTTGGAAACGGGATGACGCGCGCCGAGATGAAGAAGGTGACGTGGATCAAACCGGAGCTGGTGGCGCAGGTAAAATTCGCGGAGTGGACCAACGACGGGATTTTGCGTCAGCCGGTGTTTCTCGGGTTGCGCACGGACAAGGCGGCGAAGGCGGTGCGGCGAGAGGCTGGCGAGGCGAACGCGTAGGACGTGAGTGTAAACTTGAAGACGGACGGGTCGCTCACGCTCCCCGCTACTTGTGAGGGCGGCGGCTGTTCCACTGCGCGTCGTTGTCTTTGGCGATGCGGGCCATCGAGCGGCGGGTGAGCACGGACGCGTTGTCACGGCGGGCGCTGATGGGTTTGGCGGCGACGCCCGATTTGGCGATCAACCACACGTCTTTGTCGTCGCGGCTGCGGATCTTGAAGAGGTGCCACTCGCCTTTGAGTTTTTTCCCGGCGAGACGGAGCTTCAAGTTGCCCGAGTCGATGCTGCCGCCTAGGAGTTCGTAGGTGCCGATGTCCCATACCATGACGGTGCCGCCGCCGTATTGTCCTTTCGGGATGGTGCCCTCGAATTTGAGGTAGGCGAGGGGATGGTCCTCGACGGCGATGGCGGAGCGTTTCACGCCGAGTTCAGTGGGAACGCCTTTGGGGACGGCCCACGACTTAAGCGTGCCGTCCATCTCCAGTCGGAAGTCGTAGTGAAGGCGCGTCGCGTCGTGTTTTTGGATGACGAAGCGGTTGGCTTTGCCCCGCGCGCGCGAGGCTTTCGCGACCGGGCCGGGTTCGCGTGTTTGGGTGAAATCGCGTTTGGCTTCGTAGTCTTTCAGGGACGGCGCGGCGGCGGTCACGGGAGCGGATTTTGGCGCGAAGGCCTTCGGCAGTTTTTGCTTCAGCGTGAGGACGGGGGCGAAGAGGTCGCCGAGTTTTTTGAGGCGCTTCAGCGCGGCGTCGGGGGTGAAGAAGAGGGACTGCGGGCGCTTGAGGCGTTTGAGTTCGTCCCACGTGACGGGCATCGAGATGAAGGGCGCGTCGCTTTTTCCGCGCATGGAGTAAACGGCAACGGTCGTTTTCGCGCGGTTGTTTTGGCTCCAGTCGATGAGCACACGGCCGCGGCGTTGTTGTTTCGCCATCTGGCTCACGACCAAGTCGGGATGTTGTTGCTGCAACAACTCGGCCATCGCCTTGGCGAAACTGCCGGTGGCGTCGTAGGTCGTGCGCGTGTTGAGCGGCAGGTAGATTTGAAGACCCTTCGATCCGGAAACTTTGGGGAATGCCTGGAGTCCGAGACCGTCGGTGACCTCTTTGATGAGGAACGCGACGCGTGCGCAGGTGAGCAGGTCGGAGCCTTCGCCGGGATCGAGGTCGAAGACGATGTGGGTGGGTTGTTCGAGCTTCGTCGCGCGGTGAAGAAACGGATGGAGTTCGATGGCGGCGAGGTTGGCGCACCAGGCGAGCGTGGGCGCGTCGTTGATCAAAATGTAGTTGATGTGTCCGGCGTGGCGGCGGCGATCGACTGCGTGGGTTTTGATCCAGGACGGGGCGAACTTGGGCGCGTTTTTTTCGTAGAACTTTTCACCCGTAATCCCGTCCGGGAAACGAATCACGGTGACGGGGCGCTGCTTCAGGTGGGGGAGGAGGTGAGGGGCGACGTCGAGGTAATACTGGATCATCTCGCCCTTGGTAAAACCGGTCTCGGGGAAGAAGATTTTGTCGAGGTTGCTGAACTTGACCTCGTGGTCTTTCGAGCGAGCCATGGGCGATCAGGCGGCTTTGGCGAGGGCGCGTTTGTGGGGCTTCGCTGGAGCGCGCTTCGACACTTTGGCGGACTTTGCGACCTTAGTCGTTTTGGCGGGCTTCGCTGCTTTTTTGGCTTTCGAGCCGCCGGCTTCTTTGAGGCTTTGTTGAAGGACTGCCGCGAGGTCGATGACGTTGGTGGCCTTCTTGCGCGCGGGGCCGGCGGTGGGCAACTCCTTGCCGCCGCTCTGCACTTTCTGATCGATGAGTTTCATGAGCGCCGAGCGGTAATCGTCGGAGTAACGCTCGGGGTCCCACTTCTCGGTGAGTTGATCGACGAGCGTTTTCGCCATCGTGAGTTCGCGTTTACCGAGGGCCTTTTCCACGGGTGCTTTGATGGCGGACGGCTCAACGATTTCGTCGGCGAAACGCATGAGTTCGAGCACGAGCAGATTGCCGTTGGCCTTCACGGCGGCGAGGTGTTGGCGCGTGCGGATGATGACCTTGGAGATGCCGGCGCGGTTGGTGTCGGCGAGCACCTGGCGAAGCAGATGGTAAGCGGGGCCGCCGCCGCGCTGGGGTTCGAGGTAGTAGGGACGGTGGAAAAAGATCGGGTTGATTTCGCCGAGATCCACGAAGTCCACGATGTCGATGGTGTCGGTGGCTTCGAGGTCCACGCGTTTGAAGTCGTCGTCCTTGAGGACGACGAATTTGCCCTTCTCGTATTCGTAGCCTTTGACGATCTGGTCCCAGGGAACCTCTTTGCCGTCGACGGCGGCGACGCGCTTGTAGTTAACCGGGCTGAGGTCGCTGTTGCGAAGGAGCTTGAACTTGAGCTCTTCGGAGCGGCTCGCGGTTTGCAGAGCGACGGGGATGCCGACGAGGCCGAAGGTGATCGAGCCTTTCCAGATGGAACGCATGGCGGGGAGACGTCAGGCCGGCGGCGTATGGCGGCGGGCCTGCTCGCTCTGTTTGGCGGAGGCGGTGCTCGAAGCGCTCGGGTTGACGGATTCCGCAGACGGCTCGGTGCGACCGACGGGTTTCTCGTGGCGCAATGTGCCTTGAGGTGGTTTGCCGCGGGTGACCGCCATGATCAGGAAACCGAGCAGGATGAGGATGAGTAGGCCGACGAGTAAGTATCCCATGCGGGAAGGTTACACGGCTTGGGCGGTTTGCGCCATCGGCTGATCCGTGGTGCGGAGTGTGGGTGGATATACCGACGTCTCATTTGCCTCCAATTGAACGGATAGGCGGAACGGTCGGCAGTTTGCCCTGACCAAACGGTCCACTTATGAGCTTCGATAAAAATAACCAAAGCCCCGAGCAGCTCGTGGACCCCGGCAAGCGCACGACCAAGGTGAACATCGCGGTCGCCATCGGCGTGGTCATTTTTCTCATCGCGATGGGCTTCTTCGTGGCGAAGGTCGCGCAGGATCCGCCGCAAGGACCCGAGGAGGCGACGAGTCTCCCGGGGCTGGTGGATGGGAACTAAACGGGCGGTGCGAGGCGGTTTCGCCTGAGGCGTTTGCGCCGGATGCGCCCGATGTCGGGATGTCGAGGTCGGGGTTACGTTGGCGGCGACTGGCAACCGGCCGGATCACCGGCCGATCAACCCTCAAACCCCTTACCTTATGACAAACGAAATCCGACGGACTGTTGCTCCGGTGACGACCACCGCCGATACCCTTGGCGCGTTCAACCGGCCGCTCTCGTGGCGCGCAATCGTGGCCGGCGCCGTGGCCGGACTGGCGATCCATATTCTCCTCACGTTGCTCGGGCTCGGCCTCGGCATAGGCGCACTCGATCCGATCACCGACGACAATCCGGTGGCTAAGCTCGGCATCGGCACCGCGATCGCGTGGTGTGTGAGCGCGCTCATCGCGCTGTGGTGCGGCGGCTACGTGGCCGGCCGTTTTATTCCGGTGAACTTTAAGCACACGGGATGCCTGCACGGCTTCTTGGTGTGGAGTGTGGCAACCATCGCCGCGTTGCTCATCGCTTCGTCCACCGCCGGCGCGTTGATTGGCGGAGCGGCCAAGGTCGTCGGCGCCGCAGCCAAGCCCGTCGCGGCGGCGGCCTCTGGTGTGACCGACCTCGCGAAGGACGCGGTCAAACAAAACACCGACGCGATTGGCAGCTATGTAGAAGAGGCGATCGAATCGCGTGGTGAAGAAATCAGCCCAGCGGCCGCCGTGCGCGCGCGTCGCGAGATCGGTTACGCGCTCACCCAGCTGTTTGCGCCGGGCAGCGAGGCGACCGATCAGGAAAAACGCACCGCCGTCGTTCGCGCGTTAACCGAGGCAGGTGTGAATGAGCAGGAGGCCAATCGCATGGTGACCGACTGGACGACGTCCTATGAACGCATGAAGGCCGATCTGAAACGCATGACGGCAACGGCGGAGGAGAAAGCGCGAGAGGCGGGCGAGGCGGCTTCGAAGGCCGTCGCGAGCGCCGCAATCTGGACCTTCGTTGCATTCCTGCTCGGCGCGATCGTGGCGTCGATCGGCGGCAAGTGTGGAGCCGCCTACGTCTATAAGGACGACGATGGGGTGCGCGGTTAGGTGAACTCCGCGCATTGAGAGCTCATCTCGCGTTGCGATTGCCAAGCCCGGTCCGATGGACCGGGCTTTTTCGTGGCATAAAACCCAAGGCACGAGCACATGCACACGCATGTGTTGCGAACCGGCAACCGGCGCTGCGCTGCGAGGTCAAAGCGCGCATGCATTGTTTTTCGCTGATTTTAGGCGCGCGCAACACGCCTGCGGCTGGGCGTCGTTTTTCCAAAGAAGACGACGGCCTCATCCGCGATCTCACGGCGCGGCACTTCCCGGACGGATTCACGATCTTAAACGCGGGAGGCGGTTGGTTCGACCCGGGGCGCAAGCTCTTCGTCGAGGAGGAAGCGAGGCAGATTCTCATCTGCACATCCGATCGCGAGGTGGTGGGCACGTGGTGCACGGCGCTGGCGGAGGCGTTGCACCAAAAGGAACTGTTGGTTGTCGAACTCGGGGTGGCGCGCACGTTTCACTACCCGGCGCACGCGGCCTCCGATGGGGTCTAGAAGGGGTTTCCCAGAGGTCATATCAGGCCTAGCGACGAATCGCGGTTCCAGCCTCCGTTCACGCGGAACGGCGCCTCCACCGCTGGGTCGTTCGCCCCTCACCCTCGTCTCCCGATTGGGAAAGGCGTGGGGCGTCTCACCCAACCAATAATCGATATTCCTATGTCCTCCGAATCCCTGAAAGAACTCCTCGTCGATGAACTCAAAGACCTCTACGACGCGGAAAAACAACTCGTGAAAGCGCTCCCGAAGATGGCCAAGGCCGCCTACGACGAAGACCTCAAGGCCGGTCTCACCGAGCACCTTGAAGAAACCAAAGAACACGTCGCCCGCCTCGAACGCGTTTTTAAACTCCTCGACGAAACCCCCAAAGCCAAGACCTGCCCTGCCATGAAAGGCTTGATCGAGGAGGGGAACGAAGCCCTCGAAGAGAAAGAAGCCTCCTGCGTGCGCGATGCGCAGATCATTGGTTCGGCGCAGCGCATCGAGCATTACGAAATCGCCGCCTACGGCACCGTGCGCACCCTAGCGGAGACGCTGGGCGAAGATGAAGTCGCCGAGATCCTCCAGATGACCCTCGATGAAGAAGGCGAGGCGGACAAGAAACTCACGGCCGCCGCCGCGACCATCAACGAGGCCGCGCTCACCGAGTAAAACCGGCGGCCGCGTCATGAAGAAAAAATCCGGGCGCAAGATTCCGGATGCCCTGATCGTCGTGGACGTCCAGCAGGCGTTCACGATACCTTCTTGGATCGTGAAGGGCATCCGGCGTCATGGCCGCAACTTCGAGCGCCGGGTCTTCACCCAATTCGTCAATCTGCCGGGATCGCTGTTTCGAGAAAAGCTCGACCAACATTCCTGTGCCCCCGGCTCGGCCGACCTGCGGCTCCTGATCGAGCCGGAGCCTGAAGACCTCGTGATCCGCAAGGCGGGCTACGGCTTAAAAGGGTCCGATATCCGCCGCCTAAAAGCGGCCGGTATCCGTTGCGTCGAGGTGTGCGGCGTGGACACCGACGCGTGCGTGCTCGGGGTGATGTTCACGCTCTTCGACGCCGGGATCGAGTGCCACGCCAAAGAAGACTTGTGCTGGAGCGCCACCGGGCTGCACAAGGCGGGATTGAAAATCATCCGGGAGCAGTTCCCGCGACCACGTTGAGCCTTTCGCGCGTTCATACGCGCCGTCGTGTGACTGCTCGCAGAGATCAACTGCGCGTCCTTGGCGCGAGCGCACTCTTCCCCCATCCGATGACCTCGCATTCTCATCCCTCGCACCCGACCCCCCACCGATCCTGGCTTCATGGTTGGCGCCTCGCGCTGGGCATTTTTGCAGGAGTTATCGTGCTGCTATTGTTGTTCGTGCGTTTCGCTCTGTCGCCGATCGTGACCTCAATGGTGAACCGCAGGCTCGCGGAGCTGCCCGACCA
>DFYA01000242.1:0-25717 GCA_002382525.1 Opitutaceae bacterium UBA4094 | reverse complement strand
CGGATCGACGACGCCCGGTTGACGATCTACAACGACGTGGCGATCCCCGAGGACGAAAAGAGCGAGGCCCAAAAACACGAAGAGCGCGGAGGCAAGGCGGAGCAGATCGGCGAATGGCAGGCGGAGTTGCGCGAGGCGTTCCCCATGGAAATCAGTCGGGCCGAACTCCGCGACGCCCGTCTACGTCTGGTCGATCGCACGGTTGAACCTCATCCGGAGGCCGTGCTTCAACAGGTGCAACTCGTCGCCACGGGGCTTCGCAACCGTCACGAACCTCGTGACCAGCAGACGGACAATCTGCCGGCGCGAGTCACGTTTCAGGCGGTCGTCGAAAGCGGAGGCAGTGTCACGGTGGACCTGCGCGCGGACCCGATTGCGGAGATGCCGCGCTTTGAAGTGAGCATGCAGATACTCGCCCTCCAGTTGCCGCCGCTCAACGGCTTTGTGCGTGCCTACGCGGATTCGGTCGTTGAGAGCGGACAGTTTGAACTATTCACGGAAATCACGGCGGAGGGCGGTGGCTACAAGGGATACCTGAAGCCGTTTTTCGAGGAACTCGATTTTCGCGCCGAGCGTGACGAGGACCTGGTGCGAAAGGCCGTTACCGCGATCGCCAGCGCGGCTGCATCCGTGTTGGAAAACGAAGACGATAAGACCGCCACCGTGGTGCCGATTGAAGGCAACTTCACCGACAATGAAGTGGACATCTGGACCACCGTGCGGAACCTCTTGCGCAATGCCTTCGTGCAGGCCTTCCGCGAAGGGTTTGGAACATCCCGGGCGGCCACCGAATGACGACGTAAAATCGACGATGAACGACACGCGCCTGGTGCAACCCGAGATCCTGGACAGCCTTCCCGAAGAAGCGCCAGCGGCCCGGCGTTCGCGACGTGATTTGCGCGTCCTCAATCGTTTGTTGGGCAATGAGACTTGGTTTCGCGACGTGCTTGCGGGGCGCCGGCGCCCCGACGATCGCATTTTAGAAGTCGGCGCGGGCGAGGGAACGCTTGCGCGGGCGCTGATGAAGGCGGGCCTCGGGCCGGTTGCCGGTCTAGATCTCGCGCGGCGGCCCGCGGACTGGCCAGTGCAAGCGCCCTGGTTTCAAACCTCCGTCTTCGAGTTCGTCTCCTGGACCGACTATTCGGTCGTGATGGGCAACCTCGTATTTCATCACTTCAAGGCGGATGAACTCGCGGAAATCGGTGCGCAACTTGGACGACGCGCACGGCTCATCGTGCTTAGCGAGCCGCTGCGATCGCGGCGCTCGGCTTGGTTGTTTTCGTTGGTGTGCCCGCTCATCAAAGCCGACCCGGTCACCCGTCACGACGGACGGGTGAGTATCGAAGCGGGGTTTCGCGGCGATGAGCTGCCGGCGTTGCTGAAACTCGATCCGAAACAATGGAGCTGGCGGATCACCCACACGGTTTTCGGCTCGTATCGCCTCGTCGCAGAAAGGCGCGCGTGAACGCCGCCAGCACGAACGCGGTCCGACCGATCGAGATCGTGGGCGGCGGCCTTGCGGGGCTGGCGCTCGGTGTCGCGCTGCGACGCGCCGACGTGCCGGTGACGGTGTTCGAGGCGGGCGATTACCCCCGCCATCGCGTGTGCGGCGAGTTTATCGCGGGGCTGGCGGATGAAACGCTCGCCCGATTGGGCGTGGAAAGTGTATTCGAGGACGCACTACGACACACGGGCGTGCGCTGGTTTTCGGGCGACCGGGATCTGGCGGCGCTGCGCCTGCCGGCACCGGCGATCGGGATGAGCCGGTTTGTTTTGGACGAGCGGCTCGCATCGCGGTTTGTCGCGCACGGCGGAAGCCTCGTGACCCGGCACCGGATGGCGACGTCCGAGGACAGGGAGGGTCGCGTCTGGACGGCGGGGCGCCGCCGCGTGGTCGAGTCGCCGTGGGTGGGGCTGAAGGCGCACGTGCGGGAGATATCCCTCGCCGACGACTTGGAATTGCACCTCGGCGCCGGCGCCTATGTGGGATTGTCGAGAGTGGAGGACGGCTGGATCAACGTGTGCGGGCTATTCCGGCGCCGCGCCGGCTTGGCCGGCGACGGATCGGCGGCGTTCGCGCGCACGCTGCGAGGCAGTGGTCTGGGGGCGTTGGCGGAGCGTATCGAACGGGCAAACTTTCGCGACGGTTCCGCAAGTGCGGTGGCCGGTTTCGTGTTTGATCGCGGTGTGGCGCGGCGGGACCGGCTGGGGTTGGGCGACACCTGCGCGGTGGTGCCTCCGTTCACGGGCAATGGCATGGCGATGGCGTTCACCGGGGCCGCGCTCGCGCTCGAGCCGCTGATCGACTGGGCCAAGCGACGAATCTCGTGGAGCGAAGCGTCCGAATGTATTCACGAGTTACTACGGGATGAGTTTCGATTGCGCCTGCGCGGCGCGGCGTGGCTGCATCCGTTTCTGCTGAGCCGGCGCGCGCAGAGTTGCTTGGGCGTGCTGGCGCGCGCGAGGTTGCTGCCGATGAAGCCGCTTTATCACCTGTTACACTAATTTCCCTATGTTTTTGCATGCTCTCGCCACCGCGGTTCCCGAATGCTCGCTCAGCCAGGCGGAGAGCTTTGCGATTTTACAGCAGCCGGAGGTGCGCGCGCGCTTGAGTCGCCGGTCCGCGCTGACGTTGCAGGCGATCTTGAAGGGCGACAGCGGGATCGCGCGGCGACATTTCGCCATACCCGATGTCAAATCGGTATGGCGGCGCACGCCGGATGAGCTCAACGAGGCATTTCGGGCCGAGGCGCCGCGGCTGGCGGGAAAGGCGCTGCGGGCGGCGTTGGGCGAGGCGGGACTGGTGCCGGAGCAACTCGACGCGCTGCTGGTGTGCACCTGCACGGGTTATTTGTGCCCGGGCGTGACGAGCTACGTGGCCGAGCAACTTGGGCTGCGGCCCACCGCTTGGCTGCAGGATCTCGTGGGCTTGGGATGCGGTGCGGCGATTCCGCTCTTGCGTGCGGGCAACGCGGTGCTGGCGGCGCAGCCCGATGCGGTGGTGGCCTGCGTGGCGGTGGAGGTGTGCTCGGCGGCGTTTTATCTCGACGACGATCCCGGGGTGTTGGTGAGCGCGTGTCTGTTTGGCGACGGCGCGGCGGCGACGATCTGGCGGTCCACGCCGGGCCCCACGGGGCTTCGTAGTTATAATTTCACTACACTGCACCGGCCCGAGCACCGGGATTGTATCCGTTTCGAAACGCGGAACGGGCGGCTGCGCAACCTGCTGCGACCCGAGGTGCCCGAGCTGGCGGGGGATGCGGTGAAAGAGTTGCTCGAAGAACAAGCCGGAGTGTCGAATCTGCCGGCTATTTCACGGTTGATTTGCCACACGGGCGGCCGTGATGTTTTGGACGTGATCGAGCGGCGGTGTGCAGGCTATCCGCTCGAAGCGAGCCGCCGCGTTCTACACGAGTTTGGCAACATGAGCAGCCCCTCGGTGTTGTTTGCTTTGGAGCGAGCGTTGAGAGATGGAGGCGCGCCAAGCGATGGGGAAGACTGGATGCTGGCGAGCTTCGGGGCGGGGTTTAGCGCACATGCATGTCGTGTGGGTCGGTGAAGCGATAAAACGTCAGCGGTTTTTCCGATACGCGGGGGGGGAAACATGGGGTGTTTAAGGGGGGGCGTCCCTGATTCCGCCCGGCACCGTGGAGTGTTACCTTGTAGATGTTCGCACATCGCAAACCAACCATCTTAAGCCTCCTTTCATGTCCAAAATCGTGACTCCTCGTGATCTCCTCGTTCAGGAAATCAAAGACCTCTACAGTGCGGAAACGCAGCTGATCAAAGCCCTTCCGCGGATGGCCAAGGCCGCCGGGCACCCGGACCTAAGGACCGCTTTTACTCAACACCTTGAAGAAACTCGTCGGCATGCCGAACGCCTGGAGGAGATCATGGATCGCCTCGGGGAAACGCCGCGCGGCAAAAAGTGTCGTGCCATGGAGGGATTAATCGAAGAGGGCCGTGAGGTGATTGAGGATGACGCCTCGCCCTCGATGAAGGACTTGGCGCTGATTGCGGCCGCCCAGAAAATCGAGCATTACGAAATCGCCGGTTACGGTTGCGCGCGCACGCTCGCCGATCTTATCGGAGAGAGCGAACTCGCCGATACCCTTCAAGAGACGCTCGATGAGGAGGGCACCACCGACAAGCTGCTCACCGAGGTCGCCATGGGTATCAATATCGAAGTCGGCATCGCGATCGGCGAATAATTTCATCGTCCGCGCGCCGCGTGACCTCGCCGTTGCGGGCCTTAATTCACCTTAAAAAAAAGCGGTCGGCGACGGGCTGGCTTTCCGGCCTTTCCCCTTGCGCGAGCCACATCGACGGGACTTCTTTAAATTACCCCCCCAATGAAAGAGTCCACTATACTGATCGCGGAAGACGAGGAGATCGATGTGATCCTCCTTAAGAGGGCCTTTGCGGCGAGTGGCGTCGATCATGGCGTCAAGGTGGTGCGCGATGGGCAGGAGGCGCTCGATTATCTGGCGAGCATTCAAAGCCAAGGCCCGTCGGCGTTTCCGGTTTTGTTTTTATTGGATATCAACATGCCGCGTTGCAGTGGACTCGAGGTGCTGGAGCGCCTTCAGCGGATGCCGCTCAATCGCAGCGTGCCGATTGTGATTTTCTCCTCGTCGAGTCATCCCCGCGATGTCGAGCAGGCGTATCGTTTGGGAGCGCATGCCTACTTGGTGAAACCGACCTCCACCGAACAGCGCAATGAGATGATCCGCACCATCCGTGCCTTCTGGTTACAGATGAACCAAGTGCCGACCGCTCGGTGCGCGGCGTAAGATGCCTCATTGGTGGGAGCACGGTTGCCGGCGCTCCCGACCCCTCAGATTCGTGCGTTTCGGGAAACCTCCCTCCGCGCTCACCCTGACTGCACGACCGCACGGGGGCCCGATGGCGAGAATGCCGCGCAGGGCGTAACATGCGCGCATCATGAAGACTCCCCAAAATCCCCGTCTACGTCTCGCCCTTTTGGTGGGTGCGGCGGCGCTGGTCCTCCCGTTGAGTGTTCAAGCCGAGCGATCCGCTACGCCGACTCTGGGCACGCCGGCCACGCGCCCTAGCATCGCCACCCAAGCGGAACGCGAACGCTACGCCGCCGAGCGTCAGAGCGAACAGTCGTCGTTTAGCCGTTCCGACCGTCGGTGGGTGAAGAAAGCTGCCGCGCTCAACGCCTTTGAGATCGCCCTCTCTCGCCAAGCAGCGGGTCGTTCCACCAACCTCCAGGTGCGTTCGTATGCAGAACAAATCGTGCGCGGGCACGAACGCATGGGGCGCGAACTGTCCACCCTTGCTGCTCGCCGCGCATTGGTGCTGCCAACCACCTACAACCATCAAAACGACCTCGATGATCTGGCGAAGGAATCCACCGAGGATTACGACGAAGACTACCTCGAAGAGATGATCGAATCCCACGAGGACTCCATCAAGGTGCTTGAGAAGGCGTCGAAGTCCCGAGACAGCGATCTGGCGGCCTTTGCCGTGCAACACTTGGCGGCGATGCGGGATCATCTCGCCCGAGCCAAGCAGCTCGAAGAAGCCATTGACGATTGATGCGCGTTTCCTCGCTTCGATGAATACGCCCGCCTCCACGCCTTCTCGACCTCAGATGCAGTCCGAGCCTGCCCTCCCGTTTTCCTCCAACAAACAGGATCAGCCCGGTTTGGAAAGTAAGCTCGATCCCGCTCCGCATTGGCAGGCCCCGCGTTACCGCGCAGCGGGCAAACTCACGAACAAGGTCGCGCTGGTCACCGGCGGGGATTCGGGCATCGGACGCTCCGTAGCTTTTCTCTATGCACGAGAAGGCGCGGATGTCGCGATCACCTATCTGCCGTCAGAAGCGAGCGACGCCGAGGTGGTGCGAGTCGCCATCGGTTCGACCGGCCGACGTTGCTTGCTGATCCCGGTCGATCTCTCCAGTTCCGCAGCGTGTCGGGAGGTGATCGACCGGGTCGTGAAAGCCTTCGGGCGAATCGATATTGTGGTTTCCAACGCAGCTCACCAGACGCGGAAGGAGTCGTTGGAGAAAGTCACCGATGAGGAGTTCGACCTTACGTTTAGGACCAACGTTTACGCCTGCTTTTGGCTGGTGAAGGCTACGCTGCCCCACATGACGGCGGGCGGCTCCGTCATCATCACCAGTTCGGAGACGGGTATCTTCGGGTCACAAAAACTCTTCGACTACTCCGCCACCAAGGGGGCGCTGAACGCGTTTGCGAAGGCGCTCTCGATGGATCTGCAAGAGCGCGGTATCCGCGTAAACGTGGTTGCACCGGGTCCGGTGTGGACGCCGCTCAATCCGAGCGATCCGGGACTCTCGCCGGAAAAAACCGCCGAGTTCGGGAAAAATTCGCCCATGGGACGACCTGCACAGCCGGAGGAACTGGCCCCAGCTTACGTGTTTTTGGCGTCCGATGCGGACGCGTCCTACATCACCGGCATCGTGTTGCCCGTGATGGGCGGGGAAACCACCGGCGGTTGATCCCAGGTCATTTAATACCGCGCGGTCTTCAGAACCACGGTGAAGACGCTCCCGACGCCCTCCTTCGATTCGAGACGGATATTGCCGCCGAGATCGAGCACGGCATCCCGCGTGATGGAGAGACCGAGTCCGGCGCCGTCCGTGCGCGTGTCGCCGACACGGGCGAAAGGTTCAAAAACCGTTTCTGTATCCGCAGGGCCAATACCGCGACCGTTGTCTTTTACGCGCAGGAATACCTGGCCCTCGGATTCCTCCGACCAAATCTCGACCTCTGGGCGACGGTCTTCGGGCACGTATTTGACCGCGTTCACGAGCAGGTTCGACACGATCTGCAACAGCGGCACGTAGCGGCCTGAGACGGCGTGGAGGATTTCACGTTGAATGAGTTGGGCATCGCGCTCCTGGAGGTAGGCGTGGGACAGCTCGATGGCGTCGGCCATCACTTCGTTGAGATCCACGGTGTGCAGGGGCGCGGGGGCGGCCTTGCCGGCTTCTCGGGCGCGACCGAGGATCTCGACGGCAAGCGCTTCGACCTTGGTGGCGGCGCGCATGATACGCTCCACGTAGGCCTGGCCTTCCTCGTTGAGCACGCCGCATTCGCCGTTGGTGAGCATCTCGACGAACGACTTGATGGTCCGCAGCGGGCCGCCGACATCGTGGGACAACTGCGCCGAGGAGGACCGGAATTCGTCCAAGGCGACGCGCAGACTGGTGGTGCGTTGCTCAACCTTCTTTTCGAGGAAGTCGGCCAGCAGGCGTTGCTCGTTGAACACCTGCTCGAGCCATTGCTGCTGCATGGCCTGGGAATGCACGAGCCAGCCCCACGCGCTCTCCATCGTGATAGCGCCCATGTAACGATTGTCGGCGTCGAGCACGACGAGGATGGCGTCACGGTCTTCGCTCAGATAGGCAAGGATGGTTTCGGCCGGCGTGTCGTCGTCCACGCGGGTCCATTGCGTGCCGTGCGATAGATCGGCGAAAATGCGGGAGCCGGCGTTGCTCAGCGCGGCGGCGTCGCCGAGGCGCACGATGCCTTCGAAAACGCGGGTGGTTTCGTCGACGACGGCGCAGTGTTGGGCGCGATGTTCGCGGAGTTGCGCGGCAGCGTCCGCGAGGCGTTGTTCGGGGTGGACGACGACCACCCGTGTGCTGAGCAGGTCTTTTGCGATAATCGACATCAGATGGTGTCTTCGATGACCAATTCGACGTCGATATCCAGCATCAAGAGTTCGGTTTCCGTCATAACCGGGCGAATGCGATCCATGACGAACTTTAGCACGCGGTCCTTGCCGAGCTTTCGGACGACCGAGGTGCGCAAGATGACGTCTTGGATCGTGTCGTCCTTGGAGATGGTGAACCGCTCGAATTTCTCGTTGGTCATGAGCCGGAGCGTGCGGACCATGGCCTCGCCGCCGATGGCCGCGTCGCGACCGATGACGATGCCGTCTTTGATAGGCGGGATTTCCAGCGCCTTGAGACGCACGCGGATCAGTTGTTCTGAACTGCCGACGTGAGATTTGATCGAGGAACGTTTAGGAGTTTTGGACATGGAGGGAGGAAGGGTGCGGGGCAACTGGGACGGGTGGAATCGGTAAAATAGTCGCTTCGGGAAAGGCCCGATGAGAGAGGTCTCGCTTGCACGCGAGACGATAACGTAAAAACCACGACAGGGGCATCAGGTATTATCCGGAACGAGCGAGGCTCGCGCGGTTTTGGGAGTGCCGCGCCTGCGGTTTGTTTCCTCTTATTTTAGCGCATTCACTTCATTTGGTTTTTGTTTTGGGCGACGCGGTTGGGCACCTGTTGCGATATCTAAACCGAATCGCCGCGGGTTGTTGCATAATGCGCTTTTCACCGAGTGGCTCGCGTAGAATGGGAGTTTTTAGATGTTGATGAAGAAGAGGAAGCCGACGGGATCGGAGGTTGGCACGGCGGAAGCATTTAGAGTAGGCATGAACCCTAACACCAAAGAAACCGTCCTGATTACCGGAGCCTCCAGTGGTATTGGTTATGAATTGGCGAGGGAGTTTGCGAAGCACGGGCACAACTTGGTCATCGTGGCGCCGGTCGAGCCTGAGCTGCGCGATGTGGCGAGTCGGCTGAGCGCCGAATATGGCGTGCACGTTAAACCGATCGCAGAGGATCTGCGGCGCGAGTCGGCCGCCGACGACATCTTCGCACAGGTCGCGGCGAGCGGTCTTTCCGTGCAGATATTGGTGAACAACGCCGGACTGGGTCACCGCGGACAGTTTTGGGAGATCCCGCTGGAGGACGACATTTCCATGATCCGTCTCAACATTGAGGCGGGCGTGCGGCTCACCAAGCGCTTCCTGCCGGCGATGCTTTCCCATAAACGCGGGCGCATCTTGAACACCGCGTCGATCGCAGGCTTCGAGCCGGGGCCGTTGCTTTCCGTCTATCACGCGACGAAGGCCTTTATGCTCTCCTGGTCGGAAGCGCTGGCGACTGAGTTGGAAGACACCGGCGTGACGCTCACGGTCTTGTGCCCCGGACCGGTGGACACGGAATTTTTCGAAAAGGCCGGCATGGTTGACACACATGCCTTCCAAGACGCCCGGGTCATGGCTCCGCAAGAGGTGGCGGCGGCCGCGTATAAGTCGGTGATGGCGGGCGAGCGGGTCGTGGTGCCGGGTCTGGCCAATAAGGTAAAGGTCCTCGGGCATCGCCTCATGCCGGAGTCGGCGCAGGCCAAGTTGAACGCGAAGTTGTATGCGGAGACCGATCCGGCATCACGCAAGCGGCAGCCCGGCGAGATCGCGTCCCACGCGGAAGCCGAAAGCGAGGAGCACGCGGAGCCGGTCGCGAAACGTTGAGGCGAACCGGTCATGGCCACGGTGCGCATCGGCATCTCCGGGTGGCGATATCCACCGTGGCGAGGCGTGTTTTTTCCGCACGGCTTGCCGCAGCGCAACGAACTCGCCTACGCCTCGAGTCTGTTCCCGTCGATCGAGATCAACGGTTCGTTTTATTCGTTGCAGACGCCTTCAAGCTACGGCGCGTGGGCGGACGCGACGCCGCAGCATTTTCAGTTTTCGGTGAAGGCGCCGCGCTTCATCACGCACATCCGGCGTCTCCGCGAAGCGGATACAGCGGTGGCGAACTTCTTTGCGTCGGGCCTGCTTCGGCTAGGCGAGAAACTCGGACCGGTTTTGTGGCAGTTCCCGCCTTCCTTCACTTACGACGCGGAACTCATGGAGACGTTTTTCGCGAGCTTGCCGCGCACGACGGGCGAGGCGGCGAAATTGGCGCGACGTCACGACGATCACCTGCGCTCGCCGGCGTGGCTCAAGATTGATCGCTCGCGCAGGCTGCGGCATGCGATCGAGATCCGCCATCGATCGTTCGCGACGGAGGATTTTGTGAGGCGAGCGCGGCGCCATCGCGTCGCGATCGTCGTGGCGGACACGGCGGGGCGGTGGCCGTTGATCGAAGACCTCACGACCGATTTCGTCTATGTGCGGCTGCACGGCGACGAGGAGCTTTATACGTCGGGTTACACGGACGATGCGTTGGACGCCTGGGCGAAAAAGATCGAGGCGTGGCAGCGGGGAACCGCAGACGAAAGCGTGAAAACGCTCGCCGCACCGGGTGGTGAGCGAAAAACCGGACGCGACGTTTACGTGTATTTCGATAACGACGTGAAGGTGCGCGCACCGCACGACGCGATGAGTCTGCTGCACCGCCTGGGCCTCGGTCCGCCACCGATCGAACTGCCGCCGGCGAACAGCGTGAAGGAGGTCCCTCGNNATCGGTGTGCGCGTGAAAAAGAAAGCCTCCTGGTCCCGCCCGGGACCAGGAGGTCTTCGCCAATCATCCGTCGCGACCGCGATCACGCCCTACCTTGCGGACCAGCCGGTCAAGCGGCCGGATCGAGGACGACCTTTATACAGCCGTCCTGCTTCTTGGCGAAGGTCTCGTAGGCTTCCGGTGCCTTGGTGAGCGGCACGCGGTGGGTAATGACGAACGACGGATCAATCTGATCCTGTTCGATCATGTCCAGCAGCGGCCGCAAATAGCGTTGGGTATGTGTCTGCCCCATTTTCATGGTGACGCCTTTTCCAAAGGCGGCGCCGAAGGGGACTTTGTCGATGAACCCGGAATACACGCCCGGGATGGACAACGTGCCGCCTTTGCGGACGGCGCGCATCGCCTGGCGCAAGGCGTAGGGGCGGTCGTTCTCCAGCTTGAGTGCCTGCTTCACATTGTCGTAAGCGGAGCCGTGCGCCTCCATGCCCACCGCGTCGATGGCGGCGTCGGGCCCGCGTCCGCCGGTGAGGGCTTTGATGCGGTCGAGGATGTCGCCGTCGTCGTCGTTGAGCGTGATTGCGCCGGCCTCCTCGGCCATGCGCAGGCGTTCGGGTTCGTTGTCGATCGCGATGACCTTGGCGGCGCCGAGCATAAAGGCGCTGCGGATGGCGAATTGACCGACGGGGCCGCAACCCCACACGGCGACAACGCTGCGCCCGCGCTCGATATTACAATTTTCCGCGGCCATGTAGCCGGTTGGGAAGATGTCGGAGAGGAACAGCACTTTGTCGTCGGGCAGGTCGCTTTCGATTTTGATCGGGCCGACGTCGGCGAAGGGCACGCGAGCGTATTGGGCCTGACCACCGGCGTAGCCTCCCATCATGTGGGAATAACCGTAAAGCGCGGCTCCGCTGAAACCGTAAAGCGTGTCGGCGAGCGCGGCGTTGGGGTTTGTGTTGTCGCAACACGACCATTGCTGTCGCGAGCAATGAAAACACCCGCCGCACGAGATGGTGAACGGCACAACCACGCGGTCGCCGACTTGGAGTTTTTTCACCTCGGGGCCGATCTCGACGACCTCGCCCATGAACTCGTGGCCGAGGATGTCCCCTTTCTCCATCGTCGGGATATAACCGTCGTAAAGGTGCAAATCGGAGCCGCAGATCGCCGTCGACGTGATGCGAACGATGCAGTCGCGCGGATTCAAAATTCGCGGATCGTCCACTTCCTGAACCTCCATGTGCTTTTTCCCCATCCAGCAGACGGCCTTCATTTGTGGTGCTTTCGTTGAGGGGCTCCGACGGGCTGGCCGTCCGTGGTCGGGATTTCGCCGGCTTCGATCAACGCCTTGAAACAACGAAGGGCCTCGGCCACCTGTTGTCCGCCCTCTTCACCGGACAACTTGGCGAGAAGCGCGCCGGTTTTTCCGCCGGGCGGGTTGTATTCGAGATTTACCGTGACCTCGGTGCCCTCGTCGCCTGGCGCGGGTTCGAAGCGCACGGTGCCGGCGTTCGGGATTTCGGAATTCTCGGTAGAGCGCCACGCGATCATTTTCCCGGGTTCTTCGTTGATGATGAGCGCGTCCCACTCGACGCGATGACCGCCGGGAGGGGCGCTGACGGACCAATGGGATTCGATGTCGGAACGTGCGGTGATGTTCACCGCATGTTTGATGATGCGCGGCAGGTTCTCGATGTTGCGCCAAAACGCGTAGAGACGCTCGGCGGGCGCCATGATGGTGACGGAGCGGCAGACCTTTACGCCCTGGTCACCGGCGACGACAATCTTGGACGAGGCGAGTCCTTTTCGAGAGGGGATTGCCCGACGTCGCGGGCCTTTGGGTGAGGCAAGGGTGGGCGGCTTCATGTTGCGAAGACTGTAGCGCAAGAGGGGTCTGTTGCCCATCGGGCCTTGGTCTTAGCAGTAGCTACGGGAGGCGCCTCGCACGCGGGCGGGGCTGAAGGAGCCGGGCGGTTCTCCCCGGTCAAACCGCGCGAGCGTGGCCGATTTAACGTCTGTGCGGCGGACGCTCGTTAAGTGAATTCTCCGAGAAAGGATCAGGCGTTCCTGCCTCACCTTCGGCTTCGGCGCGCGCCCGCGTGCGGGCGGCGTTCATGCGTTTGTGCCGCGCGCGTAACCACCACGCGACGCCGGCAAAAATCGCCAGCTTGGTGCCGTAGAAGATGCCTAGAAAAATCCACGCGCGACCGGAGGGTCCGCTGCCGATATCACCGAGGAACAAAGCCACGTAGGAGCGCAGCACATGGATGGGCATCGCGATCGCGAAATAGATCCGCAACGGGATTCCAGACAGCGCCAGCACGTAGTTGCGAAGGAAATACGGGATACCGGGCGCCAGCATGATCATCAACGCGATGGCTCCGTTTTCCCCCGGAGGCACCTCAGGCACATGGTGGTTGCGCCGTTCGATGAACCGCTGCAATCGCGCGCGGAGGAACCCGCGTGCGACCCAATGTGTGCCGAGCAGGTGGAGCGCGGTGATGCCGGCCACGACCATGAGACCGATCTCCGGGCCGAAGCGCGCGCCGATCAAAAGATAAACCATGCTGATGGGGAAACCCGCGACCGGCAGCACGGTCATGAGCAAGACGATGGTGGGCGTGTTGAGCGTGTTTAACGCGCGGGGAATCGTTTGCCACTCGAACCCTGCGGCGATCAGCCACAGCCCTCCCACGCCGAGCGCGAGGAGTGTTAGCACGCCATACAACCAATGGCGTTTCGAGAGGGGTGAGCGGAAAGCGCGCATGATCGAATAATGCACCGTTCCGGGGGTGTGGCGCGGCGCATGAGGGAAATGACCCTTGTGATGCGCTTAGGTAACGCCGGGGTGAAAAAACCGGAGGCACCGGCGGCTCTTTTAGCGAGCGGTTCCCCGGTGGACGTCACTCTTCCCCCTCGAAGAATTGGACCGGCTGAAAATTTGGAGGCGCGAGCCGGAATCGAACCGGCGGTAGAGCTTTTGCAGAGCTCGGCCTTACCACTTGGCTATCGCGCCTTGACCTGAAGGAGCGCGGAAGTTGGGTGAAAAATTCCGGCTCCGCAAGAACGGAAGTCAGCTTGTTGCCTCAACTTTTTTTGCGCAGTCCGCCGCCAACGGGGGCACCCCGTGGCTGAGCTCATAATCGGCCAAGATGCTGAAGTAAAAAACCGATCCTTCGCCCACGCGACTGTCGACGGAGATGGCCCCGCCCATACGTTCGCAGAGACGTTTGGCGATGATCAATCCGAGCCCGGTGCCGCCGCGACGTCGTTTGGCCGAGGTGTCCACTTGGCTGAACGGGCGGAAAAGCTGGCAGATTTTCTCTGAAGGAATGCCGATGCCAGTATCGCGCACGCTGAACTGGAGGCGCACCGCGCGGTTGATACCGTCCCTAAAAAACTCTTCCGGGGCGGCGGCTACGGAGATCGTGATGCCCCCTTTTTCGGTGAACTTAATGGCATTGCCCACCAAGTTGCTGAGGATCTGACGGAGGCGGTTGTGGTCGCTGTTGACCAAGACCGGCATGCCCGGGGCGATCGAGGTCGTGATGGTAAGGCCGACTTCGCGCGCGCGCGGTCCGAAGAGCGCGGCGATTTCGTCCATGCAATCGCGCATGGAGAACGGGGCGTGTTCGATCTCGATCTTGCCGGCCTCGATTTTAGAGAGATCGAGGATGTCGCTGATCAACGTCTCCAGTGTCTGGCCGCTACTGGTAATCATATCGACAAACGAGCGTTGCTCGGCGGTGAGCGAGGAATCGCGGAGGAGCTTGGCGAAACCGATCACACCGTTAATCGGGGTGCGGATTTCATGACTGACGATGGCAAGAAATTCGCTCTTGGCGCGGTCGGCGGACTCCGCGGCTTCCTTGGCGGCGACGAGCGCGAGTTCGGCTTCCTTACGGGCCGTGATGTCGTGACCGACGGCTTGGTATTCGATGACGTGGCCGTCGGAATCCTTGATGGAGCGATGCGTCCACGAGTGAAGCACGGGGGCTTGATTGGAGTCGTTCGAGGTGTGCTCGAACACCGCAGCATCGGGGAGCGGGCTTTGGTCGGGTGCAATGAGGCCGGCGGTGAGCGGAAGGCAGGGCTGCCCGATGAGTTCGAGGCGTTTGCGCCCGAGGAAGCGGGCGTAGGCGCCGTTTACGAACGTGAGTTTGCCCTCGGGTGTGTAGCGGCAGATGAGGTCCGACTGGTCTTCGACCACGGCGCGGTAGCTGGCTTCAAGTTTCTGGAGGGATTGCGCCATGCGCTCGATTTTGCGCGCCAAACCGATGACCTCGTCGTGAATCTCGTCGTGATCGGTGTTGGGCGCCAGTGATGCGGATTGGCGCGACATGTCGCGCAGCCGTTGCATGAGAGAGCGGTCCCAGACGTAGCCGCCTAAAACCAAGAGCACGCATCCGATGATCGCCAAGCAGAGAATATAATACTGGGGCGAAAGCTCCTCACCGTCGGTGACCGGAGGGATAATGATCGCCGCCAGGGCTGCCAGCAGAGCGATGGCTAAGGCGAAAATGAGCACGGTTTTCCTGCGCTGGGCTGAACTCATGGGCTTATCAGTGATTGAGGAGAAGAGCGTAGTCTATGCCAAACACCTGCGGATGCTTCAGAGTCGCGAGGGCGAAAGACGAGAACCGAAAACCGGGGGCAGGCGGAGCGAAGTGTTACTAAGCGTCGCCGAGGTTTAACGGGCGAAAAACGGATTATGTTGTTTTTCGAAGGCGAGGGTGGTGAGCGGGCCGTGGCCAGGCGCGAGCACCGTGTTGCGGGGAAGGGTGAAGATCTTCTCGTGGTTGTTGCGAAGCTGGTCGGCGTAGGCGGTGGCGCTGCCGCCCATCGAGCACGAAAACAGCGAGTCGCCGATGATCGCGATCGGCCAGCTGAGGCCGGTGATGAAAAACGTGGTCATGCCCGGCGAGTGGCCCCAGGTGAAAAGCGTCTTGATCGCGAGTTCCCCCACGTGAAAGTGCGCGTTCTCGGTGAAGGCTTTGGCACCCGGGTGATCAACGGGTTCGCGTTCGCCGGCCCAAACCTCGGCGCGCGGGCACGCGGCGGCGAGGGTGGGCAGGGCGGCGATGTGGTCCTCGTGAGTGTGGGTGATGAAGATGTGCCGGACATCCAAACTCTCGGCTTCGATCATGCCGATGAGGGCGTCCACATTGGCGCCGGTATCGAAGACGGCGGCGGAGCGTGAGCGGGCGTCCCACACGAGGTAGTTATTCACCGTCATGTCCTCGTGGGGCGTGTTGAACATCGTGAAGCCGCGCGCGAACACGGGAGCGACGGGGTAGTGGCGTTTGTGCGCGAGGTCTTCGAGCGCGCTGGAGGAGAGCTTCAGATGGCGGGCGACGCGGCGAATGACCGGGTCGAGCAGCATTCCGGATTTCACTGCGGCGAGTTCTTCAGGCGTCACCTCGGCGCGCGTGGCGAGCTGTTCGTCGGTGATCTTCAGGCCACGCTGGGCCTTGGCGATGACGTCGGTGAAATTATCTTCGAGAGGGAGGCGGGCCATGCGTTAATAACGGGTTGCGCGCAGTTTCGCGCAAGCCGTAAGCCGCAAATCACTCGGTGAGCGTGATGACGCGGCCGGTGCGGGCGGACTCATAGACGGCATTGATCAACGCGACTGCGGCGCGGCCGGCGATGCCGTCGACCAGCGGCGCACTGTCCGTGCGCACAGCGCGGATGAAGTCGGCAAACTGGGCGCGGTGCGCGTCGCCCCAAACCCACGAGTCGGGCCCGGCGGGTGTATCGGCGGGGATCGCTGCGGCGTGGGCGGTGGCGGACTTGGTGCCGCCGGTGGCAACTTGGAGCGCGTGGCCGTTGAAGGCTGTTCCGCGTAAGGTTTCACGACCCTTGATGGCGAAGAGCTGCAACTCGTCGCCTTCGAGGACGGCGGAGCCTTGGGTGCCGTGAATACCCAGATAGGCGAGGAGCCCCGGATAAAGCGCGGTGGAGGCCATCAGGGTGCCGATCGCGCCATTGGCAAAGGTGAGCGTGGCAGTCACCACGTCTTCGACCTCGATACGGTCGTGGCCGGCGGTGCGCATTTGCGCATAGACGCTGCGCACGGGTCCGGCAAACCAGAGAAGCAAATCCACCGTGTGGATACCTTGGTTCATCAGGCAACCGCCGCCATCGAGCGCCCAAGTGCCGCGCCAATCGCCGGAATCGTAGTATTCCTGCGTGCGATACCATGGGATGCGGGCCTCGGCGAGGATGAGGTTGCCGAACTCGCCACGATCAAGAGCTTCGCGCACGATTTGAGATGCGGGGTCGAAGCGGTGTTGGGAGATGATGGCGAGCTTGCGGCCGGTCGCACGTTGGGCGGCGAGGAGTTGTTCGCATGCCGCGGGGGTGATCTCCATTGGTTTTTCGATGATCACATGTTTACCCGCGTTGAGTGCGCGTGCACCGAGCGTGGAGTGGAGGCCGCTCGGCGTGCAAAACGTGACGGCGTCGATCGCGGGATTGGCCAAGATCTCCTCGAACGTTGCCACGGTCAGACCGAATTGGGCGGCGAAGGACGCGGCCAGCGTTACGTCGATGTCACAGCAATGGGTGAGCCTCGTGTCCATAGTCAGGCCGGCGAGGGCCTTGGCGTGAGTCGGCGCGATGCTGCCGCAGCCAACGATTGCGAAAGAGAGCGGTTCGGGTTGGGAGGCCATGAAGATGGCGATATCTCAATAAATTGCTGCAAGGGCTGGCAAGCAGGCAGACGGCGCGCAGTCAGGGTAAACTGAAAATTGATTCACAACATAACGCTGTCGGCCTGGACCGGCGTCCGATTGGGTGGCAGGCAGTCGTTTCTACGTCATTTCAACTCTATGAATTCTTCCGAATACCTCTCTTCCTTATTTTCGCTGCAGGGCAAAGTTGCCGTCGTCATCGGTGGCACCGGCGAGTTGTGTGGGGCCATGGCCGAAGGGCTGGCCGGAGCCGGCGCGGAAGTGGTGGTGGTGGGACGCAACGAAGAAAAAGCCAATGCGCGTTTGGCTAAAATCAAAGATCAGGGCGGTAAGGCGTATTTTCTTTCGGCTGAAGCCAGCGATAAGGTTCAGCTACAAAAACTGCTCGAGCAGGTCCTGACGCGCTCGGGCCGAGTTGATATAGTGGTCAATGGTGCGGGGGTTAACTCGCCCACTCCTTATCTGGATATCGCCGAGGACGAGTTTGATCGCATCATGGATATCAATGTTAAGGGCGTGTTCCTTGGCTGTCAGGTTTTTGGTAAGTATCTGGTTGATAAAGGAGAAGGTGGTTCGATTATCAATCTCGGTTCGATGTCCGGTTTGATACCGTTGTCACGGGTGTTCACCTACTCGGCAAGTAAGGCCGCAGTGCATAATCTCTCGAAAAACCTAGCCCGCGAGTGGGCACCTAAAAATGTCCGTGTGAATGTCTTGGTTCCCGGCTTTTTCCCGGCGGAACAGAATCGCAAGGTCCTTACTCCAGAGCGCGTATCCTCCATTCTCGGGCACACCCCTGCAAAACGATTCGGTGAGGCTAAAGAAGTGATCGGAGCGACGTTGCTACTGGCAGGCGGGGCGGGAAGTTTTATCACGGGCGCCGAAATCGTCGTGGATGGTGGTTATCATGCTATGACGATTTGATAATGAAGTGCACGGGTGTGCTTCTTTCTTAATATAGACTTGATAAAAGCCCCCGTGCCTTTGATGGTCCTTCACGATATGTCATTCACCGACCAAATTGCAGAACTCGAAAAAGCCAAAGCGAAGCTTGCGCAAGCCGAGGCTAAACTCGCCGCCGACCGGGTTGCCGCGCTTTCCAAGCTCCCCGGCGATTACGGCTACGCCAATCTCAACGACTTTATCAAGGCGTTGAAAGACGCCGCAGGCAAAGGTCGCAAAGGCAATAAAGCGGGAGCCAAGACCTCGAAAGCCAAGACCGGCAAGCGCGCCCGCGCCAAGATCACCCCCGAACTCAAGCAACAGGTGATCGCCGCTGTGCAGTCCGGTCAGTCCGGTGCCGAAATCGCCGACGCTTTCAGTATTTCCCTGCCGAGCGTGCAGAATATCAAGAAAGAGGCCGGCCTGGTCAAAGCTCGTGGCAACTCGGCGGTTTCCTCCGCTGCGCCCGAGAGCTCCGAGACTCCGGCTTCGTAAGTTTTCATCACCCACCGTTTTCCTCGAACGCCTCCGTGCACACGGAGGCGTTTTTTTTCGCTGAAGCATCGGAGCCCTTTTTGCGCGCAGCGCTGAGTCTGCCCGGCTAGATCGCTAGCTATAGCCGCATAGTGAGTCCAAGATCCCGTGGCGGCAGCAGGCGGTCACCAATGATTATCGGCTATAAAGAAAGATCCGGTGGCGTTGCGGACGGAGGCCAGCGACCACTCCTTTTAGAACTTCGCCATCCTCAGTTCAGTAACGTGGCACCGAGGGGTCGATCGATGACGACCACGCGTCGATCCCGCCGGCAACATTGCTCACGGCGTCGTAACCGTTCGCGCGGAGGAATTGAGTGACGCGCAAGCTACGTCCGCCGTGATGACAGTGGATAAGTAGGTGCTTATCCTTGGGCAACGCGCCCACGTGCTCGGGAATCTGGCGCATGGGTATAGGTTGGGCACCAGCTATGCGGCAGAGTTCGACCTCGTGCGGCTCACGCACATCGATGAGCACGACGTCGGTCGGCATTGTGGTAAGAAGGCGTTGCGTATCTTCGACCGAAAGTTCGAGCGGATAGGTGTCAGACATACTTTGGGGAAATCGCCCGAGGCGCGGGCGCGCAATTGAAATTGCACCGGTGTCCGCCGAGGTCGCACACTACGCGTTCATGCCACAGCATTTCATCGTTATTATCGCAGGCGGCAAAGGGGAACGTTTCTGGCCCCAGAGCCGCGCTCCTCGCCCAAAACACCTCCTCCCCGTAGTCGGCACCAAACCGCTGCTCGCGCAAACCATCGACCGCGTGAAACCGCTCGCGCCGGCCAAAAACATTTTTGTCATCACCAGCGCCGTCCAAGAAAAGGCCGTGCGCGAAGTGTGCAAAGGCATCCCGGCGGCGAACGTCATCGCGGAGCCGGTCGGGCGCGACACCGCCGCAGCTGTGGGCTTCGCCGCCGCGTTGGTGGCGGCACGCGATCCGCAAGGCATCTTCGCGGTGCTGCCCGCCGACCATGTGATCCACGACGGCAAGGCTTACGCGGGCGATTTGAGCGCGGCGTTTGCGGCCGCCGAGGCGGACGATGTGATGGTCACTATCGGGATCACACCCACCGAACCGGCGACGGGTTTTGGTTACATCCAACGCGGCGAAAAATGGAAGTCGTTCGCGCGCCGCCCGGTGTTTCGCGTAAAACGCTTCGTTGAAAAGCCGGAATTGAAGGTCGCTGAAAAGTATCTCGCTTCGGGGGACTACGTTTGGAACGCGGGCATGTTCGTCTGGAGCGTGCCCGTCGTGGAGAGCGCGTTGGCGCAACACGCGCCGGAACTCGACGCCGCGCTAAAACCGATCCGCGCCGCGTTGGCCAAAAAGAAGCCGTTGGCCGGAGTGTTGAAGAAGGTTTATCCGACGCTACCGAAGATCTCGGTAGACTACGCGCTGCTCGAAAAATCCACCAATGTCGTGGTGCTGCCGTCATCGTTCGATTGGGACGACGTGGGTGCGTGGCCGGCGGTGAGCAAGCACTTCAAGGCCGACAAGGCCGGCAACGTGGTGCGCGGACTCGGCATCGTGGAGCAGGGGAGCAACAACCTCGTGTTCAGCGAAGGCGGTCACCTCGTCACGGTGGTGGGCGCGGACGACATGATCGTCGTTCACACGCCCGACGCCACGCTTGTTTGCCCCAAGTCGAAGGCCCAGGAGATCAAGGCGCTGCTCAAGCGGGTCGAAGCGCTCAAGGGCGGCGCGAAGTGGTTGTGATGCATTGACCGGACAACGGGTGAGCGGGTCTGCGTGCGATGAACGGAATCGCCCCCAGCCCGCGGCCCACGCCCGGCGGCTCTTCGTGTATTCACGCACTCCATGAGGTTTCTCGGCATCGATTACGGGACGCGCCGCATCGGTCTCGCCTATGGCGATGACTTGGGTATCGCCACGCCACTGCCCGCGCTCACCGACTCCGAGCCGAAGAAGCGCCGCGAGGCGTTGGCTGCCATCGTAAAGCAGCGGCGTGTGACCGATCTTGTAGTAGGATTTCCCTACAACATGGACGGCACCGTCGGCTTCAAGGCGAAGGAAGTCGAGGGATTCGCCGAGAGCCTCAAGCGCGAGTTGGGCTTGCCGGTGCATTTCATCGACGAGCGCCTCACGTCGCACATGGCGGAGGCGGGCATGAACCAGAAACAACTGCGCGAGATCCGCGGGACCGGCATCGTCGATTCGCGCGCGGCGGCGATCATCCTTCAGGATTATCTGGACCAGCGTTTTCCGCCCGCGTTGCCGGGAGCGGATGTTGCCGAATGAAAGCTGCGCCCACATCCTCCCGCTGGAAATGCACCGTCTCCTACGACGGGACGGCTTTCGCCGGGTGGCAGATCCAGCCCAACGGCGAGACGGTGCAATCTACGATCGAGCGCCGATTAAGCGAGGTGCTTAAAACGCCGACCGACATCACGGGCAGCGGCCGCACCGACGCCGGCGTGCATGCGCGCGGGCAGGTGTTTCACTTCGACGCGCACTGGCCGCACGATCCGGCGAAGCTGCTCACGGCGATGCGCATCGGGTTGCCGCCGACCATTCAGATCAAAACCGCGCGGCGGGCCTCGGCAACGTTTCACGCGCGGTTTTCCGCCAAGGGGAAAATCTATCATTATAACATCTGCCACGGCGGCTACGCGGACCCGTTTACGCAGGCCTATACGTGGTCGATGGCGCGCACTCTCGATGTCGCGGCGATGAGGAAGGCGGCGGCGGTGCTGACGGGCACGCACGACTTCCGCGCGTTCAGTGCCATCGCCGGAAGCGGTATCGAGAAAGAGGATACGGTGCGCACCGTTCGTCGGCTGGATATCGTCGAGCGCGGCGACCGCCTGCGCATCGACGCGGAGGGGAACGGGTTTCTTTATAAGATGGTGCGCAGCTTGGCGGGCGCGCTGGTGGACGTGGGCTTGGGCCGGCGCACGGCCGACGACATGCGCGACATCCTTGCGAGCAAGGTCCGCACGGAGCGCGTCTTCACCGCGCCGCCGCAGGGGCTGTGTTTGATGAAGGTGTTTTATTGAGGACGGAAATGAGCGAGGAAACGCGACCGGAGGTTTTAAAGGTGGACGGCAACCTCCGGGCGCAGGCTGCCCAGGGAGCGTTGCGCGGCGACGGCGACCGGAGGTTGCCGTCCACCTGGGGAAACCGATTGCTCCTCGGATTGGCCGACATGGTGTTTCCGCCAGTGTGTGTGAGTTGCGGCGGTCTGGTGGAAGGCGGGCGGCTGCGGCATGTGTGTGTGTCGTGCGAGCCGTTGATTCACTTGGTCGGGCCGCCGCATTGCACGACCTGCGGGAGTCCGTTTTTCGGCGAAGTCGAGGGCGAGCGGATGTGCCCGCACTGCGAAGGGTTGCACCCGAAGTATGGGGAGGGGCGGACGTTGACGTTGTTCAAAGGCCCGGCACGCGCGCTCATCCATGAGCTGAAATATCACAAGGGACATCACGTCCTCACGGACATTGAGGTATTAGTGCGAGCCTCGCCGCATATCACGGAGTTTATACGGGACGCGGTGTTGGTGCCGGTGCCGCTGCATCCGCGCAAGGAGCGCGAGCGCACTTATAATCAGACGACCTTGCTGGCGGGGGTGCTGGCACGCGCGGCGGGCGGCACGACACGGGTGGAACCAGTTCTCCGGCGGGTCGTGGACACTCGTTCGCAAACGACGTTCGACCGGAAGGCGCGCCGGGCTAACCTAAAAAATGCCTTTGCACTCGCCCGGACCGCCACCATAAACCCCTCCTCACTCTACATCCTCGTCGATGATGTTTTTACAACAGGCTCAACCCTCAATTCCTGCGCTGGCGTTCTTCGCCGCGCGGGAGTGTTGAACCTGAACGTCGTCACGTTTGGCCACGGTTAATCTTTTCTGCATGTCGCTCTTCAGCAAACCGAAGTATTCCACGGTTGTCGTAAAAAAGAAGGACATCCCCAAGGGTATGTGGACCAAGTGTCCCATTTCCGGCGAGGTCGTCTTTAACAAGGAACTGGAGGACAACCTGATGGTGGTCCCGAAGTCCGGTTTCCATTTCCCAATCGGCGCGCGCGAGCGAATCGCGGCGTTGTTTGACCCGGAGACGTTTGAGGAGATCGACAACACCATTCGTTCGGCCGATCCGTTGCAATTCGTCGATTCGCAGCGTTATCCGGACCGCATCCAAAAATACGAACGCGAGAGCGGGCTTACCGAGGCGGTCGTGTGCGGCACGGGCAAGATCCACGGCATCCCGGTTTCGGTGGCGGTGATGGATTTCCGCTTCTGCGGTGGTGCGATGGGTTCGGCGGTGGGTGAAAAGATCACCCGCGCCATCGAGGTCGCGCTCAAGAACAAGACCCCGTGTTTGATTTTCAGTGCTTCTGGCGGCGCGCGCATGCAGGAGGGCATTTTTTCGTTGATGCAGATGGCCAAGACCAGCGCGGCGCTGGGTCGGTTGTCGGAGGCGAAGCTGCCCTATATCTCGATCCTTACGCATCCGACGATGGGTGGCGTGACGGCGAGTTTCGCGGTTTTGGGCGACATCAACATCGCCGAGCCGGGCGCCTTGATCGGTTTCGCTGGCGCGCGCGTCATCAAGGACACCGTGAAGCAGACGCTGCCGCCCGGGTTTCAGACGGCGGAGTTTTTGCAGAAACACGGTTTGATCGACCAGATCGTGAGCCGCTTGGAGTTGCGTGATCGGTTGCGCGATATCTTGCAGGCGCTCTACGTGAAGAAGCGCACGGTTCCGAAAAAGTGAGCCTGCGGGGCGGGCCGAGTGGACGGTCCGCCGAGAGGCGTTAACTGGCGGGCCCGCGGGCTCGCCCAACCAACGATGCTTACCGATTATGCCGCGACGCAGGATTACCTTTTTTCGCTAAAAGCGAAGGGAGTGAGATTTGGCATCGACCGCATGCGGCTGCTCGTCGCGGGCCTCGGACATCCCGAGCGCGCCACACCGGCGATCCATCTTGCGGGCACCAATGGCAAGGGATCGGTGGCTGCGATGCTTGAGGCGATTTTTTCGGAAGCGGGTTGGCGCACGGGGCTCTACACGTCGCCGCACTTGGTGAAGCTCGGCGAACGCGTGCAGGTGGCGCGCGCGTTGTTGAGCGAGGCGGAGATCATGGCTTATACAAACGAACTGTTGCCCGTCGCCGAGGCGGTGAGCCGCGGGAGCCCGGACGATCATCCGAGTTTTTTTGAGTTCATGACCGCGATGGCGTTTCTGCAGTTTGCGCGGAAGAACTGCGACATCGCCATCATCGAGACCGGCCTCGGCGGGCGGCTCGACGCGACCAACGTGGTCGTGCCCGAAGTGGCGGTCATCACGTCTATCGGGCTGGATCATTGCGATATGCTTGGCGACACCATCGAACAGATCGCCGCCGAAAAAGCGGGCATCATCAAACCCGGGAAACCGGTGGTGATCGGCCGACTCCCGGCGGCGGCCGAGGCGGTGGTCCGGCGCGTGGCGGCGGACCACGGCGCGCCGGTGTTTTCGGTGCGCGCGGAGTTCGGTGAGGACTTGACGAACTATCCGCCAACGGCGTTCGAGGGGGACTATCAGCGCTGGAACGCGGCGACTGCGACATTGGTCGCCCGGTGCTGCGCGCCGGAGTGGAAACTCACCGACGAGGTGATCGCGCGCGGTCTGGGCGCGGCGCACTGGCCCGGGCGCTGGCAGCGGACAACCGTCGGTGGCCGCGCGGTTATCCTGGACGCCTCGCATAACCCGGAGGGCGCGGGCGTATTGGAGAACCAACTACGCGACTTGGTCGCGGAAACCGGGCGTAAGGCGGTCGTGGTGACCGGCGTGCTCGGCGCGGCGCGGGCGCGGCCTTTGTTGGAGACGATCAGCCGTCATGCGGCGGAGATTCACCTGGTGATGCCTCAGCAATCGCGGGCGAGCGGTTTCGAGGAACTGGAGGCGCTTATTCCGGACACGTTTTCAGGAAGAGTGACGCGTGCTACGGTCGAGGGCGTTTTCCCGGATGCCGACACCTGCACGGTGGGTGGGCGCGACGACACGGTGGTTGTAACAGGATCGATTTACCTACTGGGCGAAATCATGGCGCGTATCGAGCCGCGGCGCGGTGCGATCGAGAGCCGGTTGCAGGATTTTTGAGCGGTAGGCGCCGAAAGACGGCTGCGCAAGGTGTGGTCAGTGCTTCAACGCGTTGGGCACGGGCTGGCGTGTGGCGAAGGCGTTGAGGCTGGCGATGACGGAGTCGGCGATGTTGTCGAGCGCCTCGTGGGTAAGGAAACCTTGGTGTCCGGTCACGAGCACGTTGGGTGTCGCAACCAACCGAGCGAACAGCGGGTCGGTGATGCCCGTCTTGCTGTGGTCGTCGAAAAAGAGCGCGGCTTCGTGTTCGTAAACATCGAGGCCGAGTCCGCCGATCCGGTGGGTCTTCACCGCGTCGATGGCGGCGGCGGTATCGATGAGGCCGCCGCGGCTGGTGTTGATGAGCAACGCGTGGGGCTTCATGCGGGCAAGCGTGGTGGCGTTGATGATGTGTTTCGTCGCGGGCAGAAGCGGGCAGTGCAGGGAAACGATATCGGACCGGTCGAGAAGGTCGTCCAAGGGAACGAAGTCGAAGCCGGCGTCGCGGGCGTCTTGCGGCGGGAACGGGTCGTGGGCGAGCACGGTGCAGCCGAAACCCTGGAGCAGGCGTCCGGTGATGACGCCGATGCGCCCGGTGCCGACGAGGCCGGCGGTTTTACCGTTGAGGTCGAAGCCTTCGAGTCCGCCGAGGTTGAAATCGCCGCGGCGCACGCGTTCATGCGCGAGGTGCGTGCGACGGTTGAGCGTGAGCAGGAGCGCGAGCGCGTGTTCGGCGACGGCGTGCGGCGAGTAGGCCGGGACGTGGGTGACCGTGAGGCCGAGCGCGGCGGCTGCGGGCAGGTCAACGTGGTTGTAGCCGGCGCAGCGCAGGGTGACGAGGCGAGTGCCGCCGGCGGTGAGCGCTTCGAGCACGGGCGCGTCGAGGCGGTCGTTGACGAAGGCGCAGACCGCTTCGCACCCGAGGGCAAGCGCGGCGGTGTCGGGCGAGAGGCGCTCTTCGATCCAGACAAACGTGTGGGCGGTTGCGGCGTCGCCGGTGGCGTTGGCGGCGTTGAGGTGCGCGTGGTCGTAAGGGCGGGTGCTATAAACGGCGACTTTCACGCGGCCAACTTGAAGGCGTTGGCGAGAGGCGCAAGCGAGCCGGCGTGAAGCGCATGCAAAAACGCCCGCCGCAGTGGGCGGCGGGCGTGTGGCAGAGCGCGGAGCGTTGTTCTCAGCTGACCGCGATCTTGCGGGGTTT
>DFYA01000248.1:7811-8273 GCA_002382525.1 Opitutaceae bacterium UBA4094 | reverse complement strand
GGGGGGGGGGGGTGGGCGAGGATGCGGCCAAGAGCGGAATGGTGGAGACGAAGAACCCCGAGCTCACGCTCGGGGCCACGGGGAGGACGGGGCTTTGACTGGCGCCGGTTAGAAGCTGGCGAGTTCGACGCTCACGCCGAGGCTGGTGGATGCCGCGCGGTTGTCGCCTTGGCGGAAGGTGAGCACGTAGGTGATGAACCAGAGGTTGCGGATGTTTTGGCGGATGCCGAACGACTGGCGGCTGAAGCTGCCGACTCCGGCGTCATAGCGCAGGTGAACCAGAGCTTCATAAGCCTCATTGAGGAAGTAGCTCAGGCTGAGGCTGTATTCGTGGATACCCCCGATGCTGCCGGCCGGGAAGGCGGTGGTCGGGTCGGATTTCAGGAAGTCGGTGCCGACGCGCACGGACCAGACGCCGGCGTCTTGGAAGGTCACGCCGGTGTTGAGTTCGCGGAGCGTGAG
>DFYA01000248.1:0-7765 GCA_002382525.1 Opitutaceae bacterium UBA4094 | reverse complement strand
CCGTAGGTCGTGTCGCGGGTTTGGAGGAAATTGGCCACGCCCAAGCGCAGGGTGTTGGTCTCGGGCAATTCGTCGATGTCGCGACGGTCGCCGAGGCCGAGCGGCTGGAGGTAGGTCGAGAACGCGGTGCGATCAATGGGCGGGATGTAGGCCGAGCCGCGGTCGGCGTTGCCGATGGCGCGGTAAGAGACGTAGGGCTTCACGAGGTGGCGAAGGCCGTCGATGTCCCAACGCTCGTTTTGGTAATTGTAGGTGGAGCTGGCCTGCAGGTCGGCGTCGAGGCCGACCTCGCCGAGCACGCGGGTGTAGTCGTTGCGTCCGCCGTTGGCGCGGTCGTAGTAGGTGAACCGGGCACCGGCGACGGGTTTGACGGACAACCATTCGCGCGGGGAGAACGGGCGGGTGAGGGCGTAGTAAACATCCACGCGGTTCACGCGTTCGTCTGTATCCGGTCGGGAGTTGTCCTCGAGAGCGGCGATGCTGGCGTTGACGCGGTGGTAGATGCCGGCGCCGACCTCGACCGGAAGGCCGTCGAAACGAATCTCGGGCAGGCGGCGCTGGACGACGTGGTAGTCGTTGGGTTGAAACCGCGTGAAGGCGGAGACGACGTAGTTCTCGCCGGTGTAGTAACCCTCGACGAAGTTGTCGGGCGTCTGCACGCGGTCGAAGTCGCTTTCGCGGAAATCGCGGACGACTTCGGAGTCGGACCAGTAGTTGACCTGGCCGAGCAACGTGACGCGGTCGCCGACGGTCTGGTGATGATCCCAGGCGACGAAGCCACGGTCCTGCGGAACGGGATCGCCGACAATGTCGATGCCGCGGTCGCCGGAGTCTTTGATGTAGCCGCTGCTCAGCGCGCCACGCACCGAGTGGACGTCGTTGTCGAATTTGTAGGAGGCGGCGGGGCCGAACAACACGCCGCGCTTGGTGTAGAGGCCGAGGTCGCCGCCGAGCTTTACGGACGGCGTGAACGGGGCGAGCAGACCGAGTTCGAGTTGGGCGCCGAGAGTGGAGTCGTAGCCGACACTCGCACTCATGTGGGAGATGAGCGGGTCGTTGATGGACTGGTTGAAGACTGGCACCGGAATCGGACGGATAGGGCCGACGCCAACGCGGGCGCTTTCGGCGCGAACACTGTCGCCGGGGATGTAGGTCACGGTGCCGGCGCGGAGAGTGGGCGCAAACCGGCCGGGCTCCGAATACGTCACCACCGCGTCGCGAATGACGATCTTGTCGGGGTCGCCGTCGAGGCCGCTGCCGCTGACGTAGAGCGGGTCTTGGCCGAAGCGCAGGTTTTTGACGGTGTAGCCGCGGGTTTCGAGATTGTAGGTGAGCTCGTCGGCGAGCAGGCGCTGCGTGCCTCGGGTCAACGACACGCGACCGATGGCGTGCGCGAGTTGGGTTTTAGGATCGTAGGAAATCTGGTCGGCGAGCAACAAAGCACCGTCGTAAGAGAGGCGGGCGTCGCCGGTGAAGACGGTGCCGGCGTCCGTCATCTCGGTGCGGCTGGCGGTGATTTCGGGCAGCGAGGAAACCTGACCGTTGAGGAAAGGCGCGCTGGCGAGAAGAAGGACGGGGAGTAGGCGTCTGGTCACGTTGGGCCGAAAATAAGGACGGCGCCCTTGCGGCAAGCAAGCTCCCACTGTGCCCCGAAACCCGTGGAGTTCCGTGGACTGGCGCACTTTTCGCTTTCCGGTGTCTTTCAACCCTTGCATCGTCCCGGCTCACCCCGTCGCAGAACACCCACACATGGCCCGCACCTCCGTCTCCCGCTCCTCCACCGCACTTAAAGAACTTGCCCAACTTCGGACCGAAATCCGCACGTTGGGAACCGCTCTCGGGCGGGTCATCACCCGGCTGGAAGGACCCGCGACGCTCGCGACGGTGGAGCGGTTGCGCACGTTGGCGAAGGCGAGTCGTGGCGGGGACCACAAGGCTGCCGCAAGCTTGAAGGAAGCGGTTGCCGCGCTGTCACCCACGGAGGCGTTCAACCAGGCGATGGCGTTTACGCTGTATTTCGAACTGGTGAATCTCGCGGAGGAAAACTTCCGCATCCTGCTGCTTCGCCGCCGTCGCGCGGCGCGGCTGGCGGCCGACCCGAAGTCCGCTGCCGCGTTGCCTATCCGCGAATCCATCGAAGCTGCCGTAGTCGCGTTGAAGGCGCGCGGCGTCGATTCCGCAGCAATGCAGGCGTTGGTGGATCGCATGAACATCGAACTGGTGTTCACCGCGCATCCGACCGAATCGAAGCGTCGCACCCTGCTCGCCAAACACCAACGCCTCGCCGAGATGCTGCGCCTGCGTCAGCAGCCCGGCGCGGCCGACGCCACGTTGTCTGAACCGGCCAGCATCGAACGCGAGATCGCCTCCCTCTGGCTCACGGACCGCAGCCGCGTGGCGCGCCCCGAGGTGTCGGACGAAGCGAAAACGGGCCTCTGGTATTTCGACACCACGCTTTACGAGACGCTGCCCCGCCTGCAGAGCGACCTGGAGCGCGCGTTGCGCCAACACTATCCCGATGTGAAAGCGCCTTCCCGNNTGCACCGCCGGCTGGCTCTCGAAAAGATGTTCGCCGCCGTGCGCACGCTTTCTCGCACGATCACCGTATCCGACCGTCGCGAGGCGATCTCGCCGGCGCTGCGCCGTCTTCTTAAGGAGAACCGCCACCTGTCTCCCCATGTCGAGCAGTTGACCAATCGGTATCCGCACGAGCCCTACCGGTTGCTCCTTGCCGGTCTGCGCGAGCGCATCTCACAGGCGATCGACGAAACCTCCAGCGCGACCTTGCTGGCGGGGGCGGCGAGCGACGACTCGACGTTGCCGGTGGACACTGTGCGCGAGACCCTCGATACCATTTGCGCGAGCCTCGAAGCCGGACGCGGCGCGATGCTTACGGGCGGCGAACTGCACGAAACCCGCCAGACGCTCGACATCTTTGGACTGCACACGGCGCGCCTCGATCTGCGCCAGCACTCCGGCCCGCATGAAACCGCGATCACCGAGATCCTCGGACGCGCGGATTACCCGAAGTTGCCCGAAGCGGAAAAACGCGCGCTCCTCACCGAAGCGCTCGACGGGGCCAAACCGCTCACGGACGCGGCCATCACGCGCTTTGCGCCGGCGACGCGCACGATCTTGGAACCGCTCCGCGTGGCCGTGCATGCCATGCAACGCTTCGGCCGGGATGCGCTCGGCATCTATATTATCAGCATGACCGACGCCGTCTCCGACGTGCTCGAGGTCGCGCTGCTGCACCGCCTCACCGGGCTGACGCTGCCGATCGCGCCGCTCTTCGAGACGCTCGATGACTTGGATCGCGCGCCTGACATCCTCGCCGAGTTGTATGCGCATCCCGCCTACGCGCCATTGCTTGCTGCGCAGAAACGCCACCAGCACGTGATGCTGGGTTACTCCGACTCGAATAAAGACTGCGGTTACCTCACGGCCAACTGGGCGCTCTACAAATCCCAGGAAACCATCACCCGCGTGTGCCGAGCCCACGACGTGCGCGTCACGCTTTTCCACGGACGCGGCGGCAGCATCGCGCGCGGCGGCGGTCCGGCCGCGAAGGCGATTCTCGCGCAACCTGTCGGGCTCTGCGACGGTGGCATCCGTGTAACCGAACAAGGCGAGGTCCTCTCCACGCGCTATCGCGACGCCGACTTGGCGCACCGCATTTTGGAGCAGATGGCCTATGGTGTTTTGCTCGGCACGCACGCCGCGCAATCGCCCGCCACGCAGCCCGCCGAGTGGGTCGAGGCGATGGAGACGATGAGCGCCGCCGGGTTCGCCGCCTACGAGAAGCTCGTTCACAAAGATCCCGATTTCCTCGTGTTCTGGAAACAGGCCACGCCCATCGACGAGATCAGCAACCTCAAGTTCGGTTCGCGTCCGACCTTCCGTCGCAACACCACCAGCGTGGAAGACCTTCGCGCCATCCCCTGGGTATTCTCTTGGATGCAAAGCCGGTTCAACTTCCCCGGCTGGTATGGTCTCGGGTCCGCGCTCAACGCCGTGCTGAAACGCGGCGACAAAGGAAAAAAACTCCTGCGCACGCTGCACGCCGAGTGGCCGTTTTTCCAGACGATGATCGACAACGCGCAGCTCACCATGCGCAAGGCCGACATGGACATCGCCCAACTCTACGCCGGCCTTGTCGAGGACAAGGCGATTCGCGACCGTATCTTTGCCATTCTCATGGCCGAGTTTGAACGCACCGAGAAAGCGATCCTTGCGATCACCGGGCAGAAACAACTGCTCGCCAACGAGCCCGTGCTGCTCAAGTCGGTGGACCTGCGCAACCCCTACATCGACCCGCTCAACTACATCCAGGTCGAGATGATGCGCCGCCTGCGCGCCGGCAAACTCGCCAAAGCGGAAGACGAGGCCACGCGCGCCGTGATCGAACTGACGATCAATGGCATCTCGGGCGGGTTGAAGAACACGGGCTGAGCGCGGTGTGCCCTAAAAAGTAGACAGCGGCGTCCCGGCGCGTGGGATCGGGTCGGGTCGACGAAACCCGGCGGGACGCCCCGTCTCCTTTGGAGGCGTTTCCGGCATGGGGCGGCCCCCCGATTCTTCGGGTTTCGTAAAACCCGCTCTGGACGCGGCATGAGCCGGCGCACACAGTCGCCGCAACCCTTTCTCACGCGTGATCCTTACACCTGTCGAACTCGCCTCCTTCATCGAAGCCCGCTGCGCCCAACCCCACGACTTTCTGGGCATGCGACCCTTCAAAAAAGGCCGGTCCAAAGGCGTGCTCGTCCGCGCCTTCATCCGCGACGCCAAGGCCTGTGAAGTCGTTGATCTGACCGACAAGTCCGCTCCCGCCGTCGAGATGGACCTGCTCGCCAAGGAGGGTTTCTTCGAAGTGCTTATCCCGAAGCGCACGGACGTCTTCCGTTATCAGCTGCGCGCCACGCTGCACAGCGGCGAGATCCGCCAGTTTTTCGATCCGTATTCATTTCTCCCTACACTCGGCGAGCAGGACCTTTACCTCTTCAACGAAGGCAACGAGCACCGCATCTACGAAAAGCTCGGCGCACACCTGCGCGTGGTGGACGGCGTGCCGGGCGTGTCGTTCGCCGTCTGGGCGCCCAGCGCGGCGCGCGTGTCGGTCGTCGGCAACTTTAACCACTGGGACGGACGCTATTTCCCGATGCGTCCGCTCGGCGCCTCGGGCGTGTGGGAGCTGTTTATCCCCGGCCTCGGCGAGGGCGAACTCTACAAATACGAGATCCTCGACCAGCGGAAAAACATCCTCATCAAGACCGACCCCTACGGCACCTATTTCGAGGCGCCTCCCGGCAACGCCTCGATCGTTTGCAGTGTGCGCACGCACCAATGGAATGATGCCGCGTGGATGGAAAAACGCGCCGCCGAGGCTGGCCAGATCGATCGCCCGGTTTCGATTTACGAAGTCCATCTCGGTTCGTGGAAACGTAAGATCGAGGACGGCAACCGTCCCTTTAGCTACCGCGAACTCGCGCCGATGCTGGCTGATTACGTGAACGAGATGGGCTTCACGCACATCGAGGTGATGCCCATCGCGGAGCATCCGTTCGACGGCTCGTGGGGTTATCAGGTCACCGGCTTCTTCGCGCCGACGCACCGCTTCGGCACACCCGAGGATTTCTCGTTCTTCGTCGATTATCTGCACCAACGCGACATCGGCATCATCTTGGACTGGGTGCCCGCGCACTTCCCACGCGACAGCTTTGCGCTCGCCGAATTCGACGGCACGCACCTCTACGAACATGCCGATCCACGCCAAGGCGCGCACATGGATTGGGGCACGTTGATCTTCAACTTTGGCCGCAACGAGGTCCGCTGTTTCCTCGTCGCCAACGCGCTTGCTTGGCTCGATCGCTACCACCTCGACGGCCTGCGCGTGGACGCGGTCGCCTCGATGCTCTACCTCGATTACTCGCGCAAAGAGGGTGAGTGGATCCCCAACAAATACGGCGGTCGCGAAAACATCGAAGCCATCGATTTCCTGAAGAACACCAACCAACTCGTGCACGATTATTATCCGGGCGTGTTGATGATCGCGGAAGAGTCCACGGCGTTCGCGGGTATTTCAAAGCCGGTAAAGGACAATGGCATCGGCTTCGACTACAAGTGGAACATGGGCTGGATGCACGACACGCTGAAGTATTTTCAGAAGGAGCCCATCCATCGGAAGTGGCATCACAACGACCTGACCTTCGGCGCGCTTTATCAGTATTCAGAGAACTTTGTGACGGTGTTCTCTCACGATGAAGTCGTTCACGGCAAAGGCTCGATGCTCGCCAAGATGGGCGCGTGGCACATCCCGGAAAAAGCCGCCACGCTGCGTTCGCTTTACGGACACATGTGGGCGTGGCCGGGCAAAAAGTTGCTCTTCATGGGCTGCGAGTTCGGTCAGTCCCGCGAGTGGGCGTATGCGGGCAGCCTCGACTGGCACCTCTTGCAATACAAGGACCACGAAGGCATTCGCCTGCTGGTCCGCGAGTTGAACCACCTTTACAAAAACGAGCCGGTGCTCAGCTGCCACGATCTCGACGGGCGCGGATTCCGCTGGATCAATGCGCATGACAGCGGAGCGAGCGTGATCTCGTATCTGCGACAGGACGAAACCGAGCGCACCTTCTTCGCGGTGGTCGGGCATTTCACACCGGTGATGCGCGAAGGTTTCCGTATTGGCGTGCCGCGCGGCGGCTGGTGGAAAGAAGTGCTCAACACCAACAGCGAATATTACGGCGGCACCGGAGTCGGGAATGACGGGGGACGCATGGCCGAAGAGATCCCCTGCAACGGCTTCACGCACAGCCTGCTGATCACGGTGCCTCCGCTGACGACGTTGATGTTTAAGTGGACCGCCGAGGGCTGAGGCGGGGGCCGGGAGCGGCGTCGCTTCGCGCCCGGACAATCTGAATGTGGGAAGCGAGCTTGCTCGCGATGGAAACGAAACATCGCGAGCAAGCTCGCTTCCCACGGGAGACCCTCTTCGTCGGACGCGGCATCCGTGTTGTGCCCGAGTTTGCGGGGCGAGTGGCACCCCATGGCGGCGATCCGGTGGCGCGGGTAAGTTCTATCATGAAGCCCCACCTCATTTTGCCCGGAAGATTGGCTGTGTTGATTGCGACCTCGCTGTTGCTGGCGGGTTGTCCCGAACGTCCGATCAACCGCGGCACCGATGTGCCGGAGACGGCGGGCGAACGCTTCACGAAAGACGTGGACGGAAAAGACAATCCGTCGGGCGAAGACAAGGCTTCCGCCGCCACGCAGAGCGACAAACAAGCTCGCGAGACCGACGGGAGCTCCCCGGCACCAAGCGAAACGCCACAATAAGAAAGACGGTTCCAGAGGAGGAGGCGGCGGCGGCGCGGTCAGGACGTGGGAAGCGGAGCTTGCTCGCGATGGAAACGAAACATCGCGAGCAAGCTCGCTTCCCACGAAGAGCTGCCGTCTGGCCTCCCGTGGCTCACGCCTCGGGCCACACGGACCAGGCTGAAATCCGCGGTCAGCCGCCGATTGCGGTCATCGGGCGGTCGGGCTGGTAGTCGGCCTGGAACGTATGGTCGGCCGGCTTGTTCGCGATCGCCTCGGTGAGCAGCGCGTCGAGATTGGCGTGGCCGGCGCGGAGCGGGGCGAGCAGGTCGATCTCGCCATGGCGACCCAGACACGGGCGCAGTTTGCCGTCGGCGGTGAGGCGGAGCTTGTTGCACGAGCCGCAGAAGTCCGGAGTCGTGAGCGCGCCGATGAAACCGATAGTCGCGCCGTT
>DFYA01000152.1:9612-10559 GCA_002382525.1 Opitutaceae bacterium UBA4094 | reverse complement strand
AGAATTCTGGCGTATAGAAGCGATAAACGTGCTACGGCTGCCTTCAACCAGTTGGACGGAGTGAATAGATTCAAACGGATCATTCACAATGGGAATGTAGTTATTGCTATCGAGACACAGGACCCGGCTGTCTCCGATGCTATCGATACCATAGCGAATCACAGCATCAGTTTTCTGAAAAACCGGAAATGAAAAATGAGCCTAACCAACGGCTACAGAAGTGCACTTTACGCTCTCCGCGAATGCGATAAAGGAGGCCGCAAATCTTACTACCGACCTTCAGCATGAAAACTAAGCGCTGGCCTTATTGGATTTTCCCGATCTTGCATTTCACAATCGTTGCGGCGGCTGCTTGGGCTACGTATCGTGCGAATCTGGCGAACGGCGAAACGGGCGATGATTACTCTAAGTGGATTAGCACCGCACAAGATACGCGCGACGTTATGCAGTTTTCGATTTGGTTTTGCCCGATCTTATTGGTCGGGTTTTTTGTTTTCGGAAAGGAGACGCGGGCTTCGCTCCTTTGGGTGATTTTGGCTATATCAGTGGTAGTTGGTGCATCGCGGCCGGCCTTTCGGATGTTTGTTCGATTATGGGGGAGCGATACACAATCTATATCTGAGAACGTGGGAGCTGTATTAACGGCTAGAGCGAATGGGGTTTGTCCGGGGCGGAAGTTTTCAACTGCCGGGCTTTAGGCCGTGTTTATGGAATAAACCAGCCCATCGCTGTCGCTCTACGAGGAAGCGAGGAAAGCCGCTGGGCCGGCGTTGCCCTCGGCGGCACGGGCCGCTGGCCCGCCTCCGCCTCGGTCGCTTTGGCCGAGCGCCCTTTCTCACTCCCGCTGGGCCGGTCTATTTCATAACCACGGCCTAGCGGGAGGGCGATGCGGGCGCGCGCGATCTGCGGCTGCAGCTCGGCGGTTGAAAACCGCCGCTCCTTCAATC
>DFYA01000152.1:8087-9482 GCA_002382525.1 Opitutaceae bacterium UBA4094 | reverse complement strand
CGTGCGGGCTCTTGGATGCGCGTGCGCGGCTTGGTCGATCACCATCGCGTAAAGGCGAGCGACACGCGCACCGTTGAGACGGAGCGGGCGGGGCTGCTGGCGCTGCGCGAACGGGGCATCAAGACGGCGGTGTTTTTAAGGTGGAATGGCGACTCGTGGAAGAATGGGGTCCGCCCGGGCTGGGGGCATCGCATGCCGCTCGATCTGCGCGAGGCATTTGAGCGCGGGAAGTGGCTCGGCGTCACTTACGGCGATTTGGTCGATGTGTGGGAGATCGATAACGAGCCGGATATCGATTTTGGTCCGGATAATCCCGAGACGTATGCGGCGTTTCTGAAGACGGTGTATCTGGGGCTGAAGGCGGGCGTGGCGGAGGGATTAACCGCGAAGGACGGAATCATGTATGGTTTAACCGCTAAGGACGCGAAGGGGCGCGAAGTAGCGAGCGGAGGCGGAGTGGTTGCCCACGGAACACACGGACTACACGGAAGACGTGCGGAGCAGCGGACGTGGGACGGAGTGTTGACCACGAAAAACACGAATGGGGGCGGCGACGATATCGGTGGGGCGGAGGGGGTAACCGCGAAGACGCGCGAAGAGGCGGAGGCTATAATTCTGAGCTCACGCTCAGAGCCGAGCGAGCTTGGGGCTTACTTGCGGCATCCGGTGCGCCAACCGCATCCGGGGTTTCAAGGTCTTGGGCGCGGCAGGAACCAGGGGGCGGATTCGCTGAGCGCACGCTCAGAGCGACAGGTCGGCCGGGTGATCATGGCGCCGTTGGCGCTGCCTCCGGGGCCTTATCTGGAGCGGCTTTGGGCGAACGGGATCGCGAGCTATACCGATGGGTTTAACTTCCACTACTACGGTTACGCCGAGGATTTCACCGGCGTGTATCGGCAATTTGAGGACGCGGTGACGCGGCTGAGCGCCGAAGGGGAGGGGTTAACCGCGAAGGACGCGAAGATCCGCGAAGCAGCGAACCGCGGCGGAGGTGTTGCCCACGGAACGCACGGACTACGCGGAAGAAGTTCGGAGCTGCGGAGCGGGTGGGGGGCGGACTCGGACTCAAATCTCGTAGCGGACTCGAGAGCGAGTAAGAGGACGAGAACGATGGAGGCGGAACCAGCCTTTAGTCGTGGGTCGCTAGCAACGAATCGCTCCAAACATTGGCATGTATTCATCACTGAATACGGGTATGGGTTGCTGGACGCGGACTCGCGGAACTCGGTCGAGGGGCGGGTGCGGCAATGGGCGTGGTTTGCCGACGTGGTCAACCAGGTGCGCGCGTTGCGTATCGAGGCGCCGATGGCGTTTCTGTGGAATCCGTATTACGAGGCGGATCTGAACGAGTTCGGACTGACGCAAGTGGTGCCGGCGGAGGTGTCGTCGGAGGGG
>DFYA01000152.1:2291-7943 GCA_002382525.1 Opitutaceae bacterium UBA4094 | reverse complement strand
GGGGGAGTGGTATGCGTCGCCGGCTCTGGCTTACTTGTGGGATTATGCAGAGCGGAAGCCGTATCGTCCTCGCGCGTGGAGCGTGCGGGCGGCTCCGGCTTCGCCAGTGGTGATCGATTTCCTCGCGGGGCAGGACATGGTCCAGGTCAAATCGTTTGGCGGGTATGTGCTGGCGGGGGCGCCGGTCGAGTGGAGCCCCCGGCCGGTGCGCACGGGGCGAGCGTGGTTGGTCGTCTATAATCTCGGGACGGAGCCGGTCTCGGGTCGCGTGGAAATCGAAACGCCCTCGCCCCTTCGCGGCGCGTGGGACGGCCTGTTGACTCTGGCGCCGGGCGAGCGGCTGGAGGTGCCGGTGGAGTTGGGGATCTCGGGTGAACGGTGGGTGGCGCAGGGGCTGCGCGCGCGATTTGTGTCCGAGGACAGGGCGGCTGCGCCGGCTCTGTTTTCCACGGAGCTGTATCCGGCGCCTTATGGGATGACCGAGACGCGGGTCGCGGATTTTCGTTTTGGGTCCGACGCCGGGCGGCATGCGGGAGTGGGGTCGCGGTTGGTGGCGACGGGCGAGTCGCGGCTGCAACGGGATGGGCGTTGGTGGGTGACCGACGGGGTGCGCGTGGAGGAGACGGCGGAGGGCGTGTGGCGTTTTCACATCGACCACCTTCCGGTCGAGGCGTTGCGTCCGGCGATCGTGGAGCTGCCGTTACCGAAGGGGTTTTCGTTTGAGCGGGGCACGTTGTTCTCGCTGGAGCGGCGGAAGGTGGCGGCGGGCGAGGATGTGAAGCTGGAAGGGGTAACCGCGAAGGGCGCGAAGGAGCGGGAAGGGGCGGAGGCGGACGTGAGAACGCGGGAGGGAAGCGTCTCTGCGCCTACGCCGGCTCAACTCACATCGCGGGCGGGGAGGGCGGGGGATATGATGGATGTGTATTTCCGCACGGAGAACGGGAATCTTTATCAGACTTGGCCGCGGTTGCGGGTGTCCGGTGATTGGACGCGGTATCTGGAGAGCGCGGAGAATTTCACGATGGGCTTTTTCGGGCGCGCGGAACTGCCGTGGCGTTTTTCCGAAAACACGCCGGTGGCGTTGGTGTTTTTTCTGCGTCCGTCGGAGTTGCCGGCGGTGTTCGAGGTAAGGAACGCGGAGATCGTGCGCTTGGCGGAGTAGTGGTAGGCGCTGTCTTTAAACGACACGGGCGGGTGGGCACCGTTATCCCGAGCTGGCGATCACTGAACTCACAATCAGCGCCACAGGCGGATCAGTCGCCGGCGCCGAAGAGGCTGAGAAGTTTACCGCCGTAGCGTTGAAAGGCCTCCACGATGACGGCGCCCCAGAAGATGAAGTAGCCGATGGTGAAGGCGAAGAGCGCGTAGCCGGCCAGGATGCCTACGCCGTCTCGTTTAAGCGTGCTGAGGGTCATCACGACCGCGACGAGGGCGGGCAGTGTGTTCGTGAAGGGCGGAACCGGAGGGAGCGGGAGCATCAACAACACCGCCGAGAGGATCACGACCGCGGTGTGCAGACGTAGTTTCCACTCCGCGTTGGCGAGGAAAGAAAGCCGAGGTTTCAACCAGCGTTCCAGGAAGCCAACGAAGCGGCTGCTCGCGGATAGGATCTTGCCAAAGAAGGCCGGCGGGATGACGACGCGGCGCAAGCGTTGAGGAAGCCACGGCGGTTTACCGGCGAAGTAGCGCGCGGCCAACAGGAGGATTACGAGGCCGAAGGGCGTCGAGATGCCCGGAAGACTTATTGGCGTCGAAAACGGGAGCGCGCACATCACCACCAAAAGCGCGGAACCGCGGGGCCCGAGCGTATCGAGAATCTCACCCACCTGCGCCGGGCGTTCCTTGTAGTCCGCGGCAAGCGAACGGAGCGTGGCGGAAAGCTCGATGGGCGCGTCGGTGGAGGGCTCGCGGGTCGGATCGGGCTTGGGTGCGGACATGGTGCGGTTTTGGGGCATGGATACGGCGGCGCCGGGCGAGCGCGCGTGGCGGATAGTGCCGTGCGGGCGGGCTCGGTTCGCGACGTGCGGACGGATTGCGAGCGAGCGCACTTCCTGAACTCACGTTCAGGCCACGGGAGGGCTTGTGGCCAAACGGCTTAAGGTGGGCGGGCGCGTCCCTGCGCCCGGCTGCTGTGACGAGCCACGTGCGGAGGGACCTGCACGTCCACCGGGTCGGCCACGCAGATTACAGGTTGCCGAGGAAGGTGAGGATTTCTTTTAGGCGCGCCAAGGGCTTCGGGGCGGTGAGGCGGGGGAAGCGTGCGCCGGCGTGCATCACGTAGTCGTCGCGGACTCCGGTGCCTCGGAGACATTTCAGGCGAGACGACTCGGTCTCCACACTGATGATGTTGGCGTGCTCGGCGCGTATCCGGATTTCGGTGACGAGGAGCAAGGCGCGGACTTCGTCGCCGTAACTGCCGAAGCGGTCGCGGAGGTCGGACTCAATCTCTTTGAGTTGAGCGGCGCTGCCGGCCATCGCGAGGCGGCGGTAGAAGTCGATGCGGAGGCGGGTCTCGGTGATGTAGGCGCTGGGGATGCGGGCTTGAATCTTGGCGACCTCGACCGCGCCGTCGGCGGATTGCTCGGCGGCTTTGATGGCTTGGTAGCTCGTGGCGGAGGCGGAATGGCCCGACGGGGTCGTCGGTCCTCCAAGGGACGCGGCTTCGCCGACGAAGACGAAGTCGAGTTTCACGTTGGCGCGGATCGCGGCGGCGTGTTTTTCGCCTTTGAGGCGCGCGACGGATTGGCGGAGCAACTGGCAATAGAGCTCAAAACCGACGCCGATGATGTGGCCGCTTTGCTGCGAACCGAGGAGGTTGCCGGCGCCGCGAAGTTCGAGGTCGCGCATGGCGATGCGGAAACCGGCGCCGAGTTGGTTGTGCGTGCGCAGGGCGTTGAGGCGTTCGCGGCTGATCTCGACCAGGCGCGTGTGGCGGTGGAGGAGGAGGTAGGCGTAGGCTTGGTGTTTGAAACGGCCCACGCGTCCGCGGAGTTGGTAGAGCTGAGAGAGGCCGAAGCGGTCCGCGCCTTCGATGATGATCGTGTTGCAGTTGGGGATATCGAGGCCGGTCTCGATGATCGTGGTGCAGACGAGGACTTGATGTTTGCCTGCGACGAAATCGGTCATCTCACGCTCGAGTTCGTGCTCGTCCATTTGGCCGTGGCCGACGCCGACCGTGACGTCGGGTAACATCTCGCGGAGGCGGGCGGCGACGAGGTTGATCGTCTGCACGCGGTTGTGCAGGTAGAAGACTTGTCCGCCGCGACGGAGTTCGTGGCGGATGGCGTCCACGACGAGTTTTTCGTCGTAGGTCTTAACAATCGTCTGGATCGGGTGGCGGTTGACGGGCGCTGTCTCGATGACGGACATGTCGCGGGCGCCGGTCATGGCCATGTAGAGCGTGCGCGGGATGGGCGTGGCGGACATCGAGAGGATGTCCACGGTGGCGCGCATGGCTTTGAGGCGCTCTTTGTGTTTCACGCCGAAGCGCTGCTCTTCGTCCACGATGACGAGGCCAAGATCTTTAAAGGTGACCTTGTCGGAGAGGAGCGCGTGGGTGCCGATGAGGATGTCCACCTGGCCGGCTGTAGTGGCCGATAGGATACGGTTCACTTCGCCGCGCGTGCGGAAGCGGCTGACCATCTCGACGGCGATGGGGTAGCCGGCCATGCGTTCGCGGAACGTGTTGAGGTGTTGCTGCGCGAGGATCGTGGTGGGCACGAGGATGGCGACTTGTTTGCCGCCCTGGACGACCTTGAAGGCGGCGCGGATGGCGACCTCGGTTTTGCCAAAGCCGACGTCGCCGCAGATGAGACGATCCATCGGGCGGGCGCGCTCGAGGTCGGCTTTGGTGGCTTCGATGGCGGTGAGCTGGTCCTTCGTTTCGGTGAAGGGGAAAGAGCCCTCGAATTCCTTCTGCCAGTCGTTATCGGGCGGGAACGCGTGGCCGGGTTGGGCTTCGCGCTGGGCTTGAATTTTGAGGAGGTCGGCGGCGAGATCGATGGTGGCGCGCTCGGCGGCCTGGCGGGTTTTTTCCCAGCGGTTGGAGCCGACTTTACCGAGCTGGGGTTTGGCTTTGCCGAGGCCGACGTAGCGGCTGATGAGATGCGACTCTTGAAGCGGGACGTGGAGGGTGACGCCGTCGTCGAATTCGAGGGAGATGACTTCGCGCTGGCCGTCGCGTGTATCCAATTTCGTGAGACCGCGGTAGAGGGCGATGCCGTGCTGGAGGTGGACAACGAAATCGCCTTCGACGAGTTCGGAGAAGTCGAGGAGCTGGTCGACTTGGGCGCGGGTGACGAGGGCGCGTTGTTGAGGGCTGTTGACGCGGCGCGTGCGTTGGCGGCCGAAGAGTTCGGTTTCGGTGACGAGGACGAGTCCGCCGATCTCGCCGAGTTTACGCTTGGGGAGGGTGGACCAGAGGAGGCCGGCGCCGGCGCGGTAGGTGCAGCGGAAACCCTCGTTGAGGGTGCCGCGAACCCAGAGCGGTTGCAGGCCTTTGAAGCGCGGGTCTTCGGCGAGGATCTCTTTGACGCGTTGCTCTTCGCCTTCTTTGGAGACGACAAAGGCGAGGCCGTAGCCGTCTTTTTTCCAGGCGACGAGTTGGGTGAGGAAGGTGCGGCGGGACTCTTCTTCGGCGGAAAGGCGTTCCTGCGCGACGAGGTCGTCGGACGGGTAGGTGCGGTGATGGACGAGGCTTTCGGTGTCCCAGGTGGTTTCGGTGACGTCGGGGCTATCGAAGAGCGCAGCGGCTTCGTCAATGTCGGCGAGGCCGAAGGCGGCGGCGGCTTTTTGGAGGATGGGGGAGAGTCCGTCGAAACCCTCGCGGGCGAAGGTGGAGAACTCCTCGTCGAGCGCGGCGGGTTCGACGAAGACGAGATGGGTGTGGGGCGACAGGTAGTCGGCGATGCCGGTGGAGGACGTGCCGAGCTTGAGGCGCGGGGAGGCGGAGAGGGTGACGGTGTTGACTTGTTCGCCAGAGCGTTGGGTGACGGGGTCGAAGGTGCGGATGTCCTCGATGTCGTCGCCGAAGAAGTCGAGGCGGTAGGGCGCGCTGGCGGTGATGGGGTAGACGTCGATGATGCCGCCGCGGATCGCGTAGTGTCCGGGGGATTCGCAGACGGCCTCGCTGTCGTAGTCGAGCGATTGGAGGGTTTCGAGGAGGGCGGCGAAGGACTGGTTTTGTCCGCGGGTGAGGGTGATTTCGCGAGAGGAGAATTCGTCGAGGGCGGGGACGGATTGGAGGAGTGCGGCGGGGGTGGTTAATACGACCAAGGAAACCTGAGGGATGAGACCTGAGACCTGAGGGCCGGAGCGCGCGGAGCGCAGACGCGATAAGACGGTGGTGCGGTCGGCGGAGGCGGCGAAGGCTTCGCGCATGTCGCGGCTGTCGGGCATCGACTCGGGGAAGACGAGCAGTTCGAGCGACGCGGGGTTGCCGCCGGCGGAGCGGTGGAAAAAGGCGACGTCCTCGGCGAGTTGTTCGGCGTGTTTGAGGTCCTCGGCGATGATCAGCCAGACCGGCGAGGGGTGTCCGCGCGTGAGCTCGGCGATGACCGCGCCGCGGGCAGGCGGGCAGATGCCGGTGAGCTTGGTGCGTGGGAGGGAAGACAGGACGGACATTAGAGACGGACCGCAGAGCGAATCGAAGAA
>DFYA01000152.1:1974-2168 GCA_002382525.1 Opitutaceae bacterium UBA4094 | reverse complement strand
ATCGTGCAGGTGTATTCCTTGGCGTGGTCGGGACCGCCGGATTGCACGGTTTCGTAACGCAGCGCGCCGGTGCCGTGGAGGGGTTGCACGCGTTCTTGCAGGCGGCCTTTGGGATTGGCGTCGTCGAGGCGGAGGCTGGCGAGGCGGGTTTCGAAGTCACCGTAGGTGCGTTCGATAAAGGCTCGCGCGGCGGG
>DFYA01000152.1:906-1809 GCA_002382525.1 Opitutaceae bacterium UBA4094 | reverse complement strand
AGGCGTTGGTAGTGGTCGCCGTCGTCGGGGTGCTCGTTGGCGTAACCCGGGTGCGTGAGCGCTTGGAGCAGCAACGCGGGGTTGGCGAAATCGTGGCCGAGGCGGGTTTGGAGGGAGGCGAGGTTGGTCACGAGAGTGAGGAAATCCCAAACGCCAAAAGGCCAAACTCCAAAGAAAACGGAGGGAATGGCGAAGGGCTAAAGCTGGGCTTTTTTTGGGATTTGGATGTTTGGCGTTTGGGATTTTCCGCGCGCAGCGCGGTTACGAGGAGGCGCTGGCGTAGCGGCGGAGTCCGCGGTTGAAGACGACGACGGCGGCACTGAGCCAGAACACCGTGACGGCGACGAGCCAGAGCGTGTTGGGTAAATTGAAGCCGTGAATGAGGGTGGAAGCGGGGACGTTGCTCACCACGACGGCGGGCAGGGCCCACACAAAGAGGATGCTCGCGACGCCTTTGAACGCCTGACGCGGGAGGCGGGAGAATTCCATCAGCGTGAAGTAACTGCCTTCGATGCCTTGGGCGGCGCCGAGCCAGAAGGTGAGCGACACGGTGATGAGGAGAACCGCGTAGTTGATAAGGAAGCCGCAGAAGATCATCAGCGCGTAGAGGGCGATCTCGCCGAGCGACGGGACGAGGGCGAGTTTTTGAAGCGCGTAGAGGACGACGCCGACCGCGACGATGGCATTGGAGAGTCCGTCGAGATCGATCTTCCGCGTGGAAACCATAATCAGCGGGTTGCCGGGCTGGGCTAGGAAGAAATCGAAGTGGCCGGTGCGGACGTTGCGGGCCATCTCGAAGAGGTTCGTCCACACGAAGCCCATGATGAAGCGTTGCACGAGCATGGAGCTGCCGACGAGGAGGAGCATCTCGTATTTGGACCAGCCGGCGATGGAGTCGGTGTG
>DFYA01000152.1:0-782 GCA_002382525.1 Opitutaceae bacterium UBA4094 | reverse complement strand
GAACACACGGATCACACGGAAATCGGAGGCGGCGGACAAAGATTAAGATAGAGAGGAAAGAGAAAGAGGATGTATCGGCGTGGTGAATACGGCGGAGGGGACGAGGAGGTTTAGCCGCCGACGGCGGTGTGGCGGCGGAGGCCGCGGGACCAGAGGAATTGGGCGAGGGCGAGGAGGGCGACGACCCAGAAGGCTTGGATCGCGAGGCCGCTCAACGCGGTGGCTTCGTCCAGGCGTCCGGTGAAAATCGCGGTGGGGAAATACATCTGATAATAATACGGCAGCCACTGCGAGATGCGGAAAAACCAGACGGGCATCAGGTCGAGCGGGAACATCTGTCCGCCCAGCACCGTTTCGATCGCGAGCGAGAGGATGATGAAGGACTGGATTTCGAGGAACCAAAACGTCAGGAGTCCGAAGATGTAGGCGATGGTGAACTGGATCATCGCGGCCATCAGCATCGCGGGGATGCCGAGGAGAATGCGCCACGTTTCCTCGGGCAGGACGATGTTGTCTTTGATGAGGGGCAGCGCGAGGAGGAGGGGGAGGACGACGAGAAAACCGGAGACGAGGCGCGCGGCGAGGAAGATGCTGAAGCGGTAGAGGTAGTAGTTGATCGGCTTCAGGAGGAACTGGTTGATGAGGCCGTTCCGGATGTCTTCGCTGATCTGATAGTCCTCGTTGAACGCGCCGATGAAGAACTGCATCAGCAGGATCACGATGAAGTAGGTGAGCGTCTCGTTGAGGTTAAAGCCGCCGATCTCGGTTTGTCCGGAGTAGGC
>DFYA01000237.1:3821-6657 GCA_002382525.1 Opitutaceae bacterium UBA4094 | reverse complement strand
GCCGGCGGAGACGCGCGAGAAGAGCACCGGGTCAAACGCGGAGCGAGCCACCAGCAGGCGGCCTTCGCGGAGATCGACGGTGTAGCCTTGGGTGCGAACTTGGGGGCTGGCTTGCAGCGTGAGCAGAAGGGCGGCGGCGGTGTCGATCCGCGGCCGGTCCAGGCCGAGTTCGGCGGGTGTAAACAACGTCGTTGTCGCAGGCGGCTCCGCGGCGAGCGTCACGGGAAGCCACGCCGCGAGGAGAGCGAGCACGCCGGCCCGAGCGCCAATGACGCGAAGGGCGACCGAGGTAAAATTGCGAGCGAGGGCGGGCAACCTTGAAGGTGGATTGACGGTGAGTGACGTGCGGAGACGAGCGTAGCGGAGGGAGCCCCGACGATTTCGCCGAGAAGGCAATCGTCAAGGTGTTGCTCCACCGAGGTGGCGAATCGAGCGCTCTCCGGAGCTGCTGGCTTGCGATTTCCTCCTGCGGCGGGATGAAGCGTCGACCCTTCCGGACATAAAAAAGGCGCCCCGGGGGTGGGGCGCGCCTTTTGCGGAACACAGGCAGGAATGCCTGGGCCACTTTGCTCGGATCGGGCGCGTCGCTACGCGCCGGGGAGGGAGGCGATTTGGTTTTGGAGCCAGGTGATTTCTACAGGGAAGACAGTGTGGGCGCCGCCGGGGAAAATGTGCTGGGTGACGGCGGCGTTGAAAGTGTTAAAGGAGGCGGCGGTGTGCTCGACGTGTTCGAGCGGGATGTGGAGATCGGCTTCGGCGCAAGCGACGAGGACGGGCGTGCGTTGGAGGTCCACGGGGTCGCGGGCGACGTCGGTCGGGCCGATGAGCGCGCCGCTGAGTCCGCCGATGAACGCGTAGCGGCGCGGGTGGCGGGCGGCGTATTCAAGGGACAAGCACGCGCCTTGGGAAAAGCCGACGAGGCCGATGCGTTCGGCGGGGATGCCGGCGTCGAGGGCTTCGCGGACATGGGTGTCGATGCGGGAGAGGGCGCTGGAGAGCCACGGTTCGTTTTGGGCGGGTGGAACGAGGAAACGATGTGGATACCAGGAATGGTGCGCGGCCTCGGGGGCGATGTAGGCGAGGTCGGAGGCGTTGAGAAGATTGACAAGACCGGCGATGTCTTCGGCGGAGGAACCGCGTCCGTGGAGGAGGATCACGACGCCGCGGGCTTTGGCCAGCGGGGCGCCGAGGCGGAGGGTCGGGGTGGCGTCGTGGAGGTGCATGGAGGGGGAAGTAGTGAGTAGCGGGTGGTGAGTAGCGAGTAGGCCGGAGTGGGCGGGCGTGAGTGGCTGGATGCTCGCTACTCACTACCCGCTACTCGCTACTTTTATTTGGCGGCGAGTTTGGCGGCGATGCGGGCGGTGTGTTGGCCTTGGAAGCGGGCGAGGGCGAGTTCGTTGGCGGTGGGTTGGCGTTCGCCTTCGGGGCCGGCGATGGTGCCGGAGCCATAAGGGGAACCGCCGCTGATGGCGTCGAGGTGGCTGAGTTCTTTGGCCGCGTAGGGCACACCGACGACCACCATGCCTTGGTGGAGAAGGAAGGTGTGCATGTTGATGAGCGTGGTTTCTTGTCCGCCGTGTTGGGTGGCGGTGGAGACGAACACGCCGCCGGCTTTGCCGACGAGGGCGCCTTTTTGCCAGAGGCCGCCGGTGGCATCGAAGAAGGTCTGCATCTGCGCGGAAGCGCTGCCGTAGCGGGTGCCAGTGCCGAAGATCAGGCCGTCGGCCTCGCCGATCTTTTTGGGGTCGGCGACGGGGATGTGGGCGAAGGCTTTTTTCGCGTCGATGGCGCCCATTTTTTCGAGGACGGAGTCGGGGAGCGTTTCGGAAACCTGGAGGAGTTCGACCTCGGTGCCAGGGACGGAACGGGCGCCTTCGGCGATGGCTTCGGCGAGTTTGAAGGTGTGGCCGTAGAGGCTGTGGAAGATGATTTTGATTTTGGTGCTCATGGTGTTTTCGAGAAGTAGTGAGTTGCGGGTGGTGAGTAGGCGGAGGGAGTGGCTTTAATGTGTGAGGGTGAGGGGAGGCAGGAGGGATTCGATTTGGGTGCGGGCGCGCTCGAACTGTGGCGGGAGTTGGAGCGTGGTTCCCAAGGTGGCAGGGGTTTCGTCGATGGCGAAACCGGGGCCTGCGGTGGCGATTTCGAAGAGAATGCCTCCGGGTTCCCGATAGTAGATTGAGTGGAAATACTGACGGTCGCGGACCTCGGAAACGAGATGCCCGTCCGTTTGCAGGCGGGTTTGCAGCGCGAGTTCGGCGGCGTCGTCGGGGACGCTGAAGGCGATGTGGTGAATCGTGCCGGAACCGCCGCGACCGGGAGCGAGGGAGGCGTCGGCGATCACGTCGATGTAGGCGCCGGGAGCGGACGAGGACGTGGCGGTAAAGCGGGCGCGGTTGCCTTCGCGGCGGAGGAGTCGGTAGCCCATGGTGGCCGTGATGAGTTTTTCGGTGGCGTGTGGCGAGCGCACGGTGAGTTCGGCGGTGTGGAGTCCTCGGAGGGCGTGCTCGGCGGGGACGTCGGCGTGATGTTGCCAGCCGGTGCGAGGGTCGTCGGTGGTGGCGACGATTTCGAGGGGGATGCCGTCCGGATCGGCGAAGGCGAGGACCTCTTCGGCGAAGCGGGTGCGGTGGGTGGCGGCGATGGCGTGGGCGGCGAGGCGGTGTTGCCAGAAGTCGAGGGCGGTGGCGGGCGCGGAAAAAACGATGGCGGTGTTTTGTCCGGCGCCGACGCGTCCGCGGGCGTCGTGGCCGGGCCAGTAGAAGAAGGTGACGAGGGTGCCGGGCGCGCCGGTTTCGTCGCCGTAGTAGAGGTGGTAGGCGGACGGGTCGTCGAAGTT
>DFYA01000237.1:0-3756 GCA_002382525.1 Opitutaceae bacterium UBA4094 | reverse complement strand
AACGGCTTGCCGTCATGCGCGGACCGCATAACCCTCCTCGTTGTGAACATCGAATGGCTGAGGTCGTTTTTTATGATCGTGGAGCACGGCAGCTTGAATAAGGCGGCGGAGCGGCTGCGGGTGTCGCAGTCGACGTTGACGCGGCAGGTGCAGTCGCTGGAGCAGGAGGTGGGCGGGGTGTTGCTGGAGCGGGGGCCGGGCGGGGTGGCGTTGACCGCGACGGGGCATGTATTGCACGACGGGATGGGGCCGGTGTTGATGAAGTTTGACGCGGTGATGTCGGGCGTGCGGCAACGAGCGCGCGGGCAGAGCGCGGAGGTGCGGGTGGGGTATCTGATGTCGGCGGCGAATTATTTGAACCCGGCGTTGGCGGCGCTGCGGAAGGCGCATCCGGAGGTGAAGGTGACGATGCGGGATTTGTCGCCGGGGGAACAGATCGCGGCGTTGCGGGCGGGGGAGATCGACGCGGGGTTGATCGGTCAGGCGGGGGCGCTGCTGAGGAAAGAATTCTATGTGAAGACGCTGGCGTCGTTGCCGGTGCTGGTGGCGTTGGGCGCGGAGCATCCGCTGGCGGGCCGAACAGGGGTGAAGCTGACGGATTTGAGCAAGGAGCTGTTCGTGGGCGCGTTGGACGAAGACATGCCCGGGCACAATCGATGGGTGACGCAGTTGTGCAGGCGGGCGGGGTTTCGCGCGCGTTTTGTGCAGAACGCGGAGAGCCTCACGCATGGGCTGGCGCTGGTCGTCACGGAGGGAGCGGTGTCGTTGATTCCTGGATACGCGGAGCGGGTGCGGGTGCCGGGAGTGGTGTTGCGGCCGTTGCGGGACGCGGGGGCGAAATGCGAGTTGATGGTCGCGTGGCAGCGGGGGAAGACGGGGGCGGCGTTGAGGGCGTTGATCGAGGCGTTGGCGGCGGGGGAGGTGTGAGGGCAAACCATTCGCGCACGCTCGCGGCTACGAGGGGAGTGAAAAACTTTTTGCGGCGCGGCGGCGGCGGGTTCACGGTGGCGGGATGTCCGCGCCGTTGCTCTATGAATCCCACTGTCACACACCGCTCTGCAAACATGCGGAGGGCACGCCCGAGGAGTATGCGGCGATGGCGGAGAAACGCGGGCTCAAGGGGATTGTTTTCACGTGTCATTGTCCGCTGCCCGACGGGTTTGCGGAGGGCGTGCGGATGGCGCCGGAGGAGTTCGACACGTATGTGGCGATGGTGGCGCGGGCGCGGGAGGCGTTCGCGGGGCGGGTGGACGTGCGGTTGGGATTGGAGAGCGATTTTTATCCGGGCGTGGAGCCGTGGTTGAAGGAGCTGCACGCGCGGGTGCCGCTGAATCACGTGCTNNGCGTATCAGGAATTATACTACGAGCATCTGGCGTTGTCGGCGGAGAGCGGGTTGTTCGACACGCTGGCGCATCCGGATCTGATCAAAAACGAGAAGCCGAAGCAGTGGGATTTCGAGGCGGTAAGGCCGTGGGCGGCGCGGGCCTTGGATCGCATCGCCGCGACCGGAGTGGCGATGGAGTTGAACACGAGCGGGCTGTTCAAGGCGTTCCCCGAGATGAACCCGTCGCCGGCGCAGCTTGTGATGATGCGCGAGCGGGGCATCCCGGTGGTGGTCGGGGCGGACGCGCATACGCCGTTGCGAGTGGGGGACGGCTATGAGCAGGCGCTGCGGACGTTGCAGGCGGCGGGTTACGAAAACGTGAGCTTCTTTCTGGAGCGGAAGCGAAACGACGTGCCGATCACGGAGGCGCTGGCGTCGTTGCGGTGAAGGTGGGAGGGACCGAAACGGCTCCGGCGTTCCGCTACGACGGAGGCGCGGAGTCGAGCGTTTGCAGCGCGTGCCAGGCGCGCACGAGGGCCGACTGGAGGAGGTCCGCGCGAAGAGGTTTGCTAAGGAAGTCGTTCATGCCAGCGCGAAACGCGTTCAGGCGGTCCTCGTCGAAGGCGCCGGCTGTGAGGGCGATGATCCACGGGCGATTTTGGTAGGCGGGAAGGGCGCGGATGCGGCGGGTGGCCTCGTGTCCGTCCATGCCGGGCATCTGGACATCCATGAGGATGACGTCGAATTGGCGGCGTTGAAGCGCGCCGACGGCCTCGGCTCCGTCGGAGACGATGTCGGCCTCGTAGCCGAGGCGGCGGAGGGTGAGCTGGGCGACGCGTTGGTTCACGGAGTTGTCCTCGGCGAGCAGGATGGCCAGCGGCATGGTGTCGCCGGGGCGGGCGTCGCTCGTCTCGGCGGCGGGCGCGGGGGAAGCGGCGGGCGAAATCAGCGAGGCCATGAGCTGATGGAAACGTGGCGCGGTGAGGTCGGACAACGTGCCGACGCGGCTCAGCGGAAGGAGGGGGACGGGCGGGAGTCCGCGGGCGTGGAGCTCGCGGGCGAGGTCGATGCCCTCCATGCCCTGTAGTTTGACGTCGGATACAACAAGATCGGGCCGCGGGGTTTTTCCAAGGAGGGCCAGCGCGCCGGTGGCGTCCGAGGCGGAAAGGATGGCGAGCCCGGCGCGGCGGGCATGGGGTTCGATTTGGGCGCGGACGGGGGGCGGGGCGACGATGAGGAGGCGGCGACGGGAGAGGCGTTGGAGGCAGGCGGCGTGGTCCAAAAGGGTCTCGTCGAAGACAACGGGAGCGTGGATGTTGACGTGGAAGGTGGAGCCGCGGCCGGGTTCGCTGTCGACGCGGATGGTGCCGCCCATGAGTTCAGCGAGCCGGCGGCTGATGGCGAGGCCGAGGCCGGTGCCGCCGTGGGTGCGGGTGACGGAGGCGTCGACCTGGAAGAAGTGCTCGAAGAGGCGGGATTGTTTGTTCTTGGGGATGCCAATGCCGGTGTCGGTGACGCTGAAAAGCAGTCCGACCTCGTCTGCGGTGGTGGAGTCGACACGGACCTCAAGGAGGATGCGGCCGTGGTCGGTGAATTTGACGGCGTTGCCAAGGAGGTTGACGAGGATCTGGCGAAGCCGAGAGGCGTCGCCTTCGATGGCGGGCGGCACGTCGCAGGCGACGAGGTGGGCGAGGGCGAGGTTTTTTTGGCCGGCGTGGGGAGCGACCAAGTCGATGGCCTCTTCGACACAAGAGACGATGTCGAACGGCGTGTGTTCGAGTTCGACGCGACCGGCTTCGATTTTGGAGTAGTCGAGGGTGTCGTTGATGAGGGTGAGAAGCGATTCGCCGGAGAGCTTGATGGTGTTGAGGTAGTCGCGCTGTTCTTGGTCGAGCCGGGTGCTCGCGAGGATGTTGGTCATGCCGATGACGCCGTTGAGCGGGGTGCGGATCTCGTGGCTGATGGTGGCGAGGAATGCGCTCTTGGCCTGGTTGGCGGCTTCGGCGGCCTGAGCGAGGCGCTGCGTTTGATCGATCGTGGCCTGAAGAGAGGCGTTGGCGGCGCGGAGGCTCTCGTCGGATTGGAGGAGGGCGATCGTGTTCACGCGTTCGCGGGTGATATCGTAGTTGACCCCGTAGGAGCGGACGATGTGGCCGGTGGCGTCGCGGATGATGCGGCCGCAATTGCGGATGTAGCGGATCTGGTCGTCGGGCGTGAGGATACGATATTCGACATCGAACTCGCCGCGACCGAGGGCAAAGGCGTCTTTTATCTGTTTCTCGGCTGCGAGGTCGTCAGGGAGCATGACGAGGTGCCAGATCGAGAAATTGCCCGGGAACGCCTCGCGGTGAAGTCCGTGCAAGGCGAGCATGGCGTCGTCCCAGATAAGCTCGTCGGTGGCGTGGTGGTATTCCCAGATGCCGATCCCGGC
>DFYA01000279.1 GCA_002382525.1 Opitutaceae bacterium UBA4094 | reverse complement strand
TCAGCTCGGTTCCGTCTTTTTTGCGGTGGATCCAGCCCTTGGTCGAATTGTAGTCGGGCGGGAGTTGGCCGAGGAACGCGTCGAGTGCGGGAATCTCTTGGGGCGGGCGGATGTCGCGTATCGTGCGCGCGAGAAACTCTTCCCGGGTGTATCCGTAGGTGCGGATCGCGGACTGGTTGACGGCGAGAAAGGCGAGGGTGTGAGCGTCGTAAACCCAGCTCGGCAGCGGGTTGTCGTCGAACAGCGTCCGGTGGTAATCTTCGTGGTCTCTCAACGCCTGTTTCAGGCGTTCGCATTCGGCGCTTAGCGCGGCAAAGTCGGCGGATGCGACGGAAGTCTCAGGCATGGGTTCACGTTGCGGACCCGCAGCTTCGGGTGAAGCCTAAACAGGGGAGGCGGGCGCATGCGCCCGCTCCCCAATGGCGGGATCGTCTTAGCCGCCGTGTTCGGCGAGCCAACGTTCGGCCTCGATGGCAGCTTGGCAGCCGAGACCGGCGGCGGTGATGGCTTGGCGGTAAACGTGATCCGAGCAGTCGCCCGCGACGTAGACGCCCTCGACGTTGGTGCGCACTTGCGAGCCGGCGGCGGGTTTGAAGTAGCCGCCTTCGTCGACATCGAGAGCGGGCGTGAACGGACCAGTGTTGGGCAGGTGACCGATGGCGATGAAGATGCCTTTCACGGGCAGGACGGACTCGGCGCCGCTCTTGACGTTGCGCACCTTAAGTCCGTTGACCGCGCCCTCAGGAACGCCGAGAACCTCGACGGGAACGGAGTCCCAGACCATCTGGATCTTTTCGTGGGCGACGGCGCGGTCCGCCATGATTTTGGAGGCGCGCAACGTGTCGCGGCGGTGGACGAGGTAAACTTTGCTGGCGAAACGCGTGAGGAACAACGCCTCTTCGGCCGCGCTGTCGCCGCCGCCGAGGACGGCGACTTCCATCTTGCGATAAAACGCGCCGTCGCAGGTCGCGCACGTGGTCACGCCCTTGCCGCCGTAGAGTTCTTTTTCGCCCGGGATGCCAGTCATGCGGGGCGAGGCGCCGGTGGCGATGATCACGGATTTCGCGAAGATGACGCGGTCGCCGAGGACGAGTTTGCGCGGATGCACGGAGAAATCGACGGACGTGACGAGCGCCTGCTCGAAACGGGTGCCGAAGCGCGTGGCCTGCTCGCGCATGTTTTGGGTGAGTTGGAAGCCGTCGACGCCGTGCGGGAAGCCCGGGAAGTTTTCCACCTCGCTGGTCGTGGTGAGCTGGCCGCCGGGAAGTGAACCTTCGAGGACGAGCGGGTTGAGATTGGCGCGAGCGGTGTAGATGGCGGCGGTGAGACCGGCGCAACCGGTGCCGACGATGACGACGTTTTCGACAGAGGTGGACATGGAGTGGATGCGGGAACGGGTGCTTACAATGAAAGGGGAAGACGAAGGGTCAAATGAGCGGCGCGGACAAGGGGATTTATCGGTCGGGCGTCTCCGGGAGTCTGTGTTCGCCGGGTGGAAGATCTCCGCCGATCTCGCCGGTGGGACTTCGGCAACCTTTTCCTTGCTTGCAGGCGCCCGGGGCTCTTCGCTGGCCGGCTATTTGCCCATGAAAATCCTCGTCGCCGACAAGATCTCACCCAAGGGAGTTGCCTACCTGCGCCAGCAGGAAGGCTTTGAAGTCATCGAGGCCTACGGCTCTTCTCCGGAGAAGGTGCTGGAACTCGTTAAGGATGTGCACGCCATCGCGGTGCGCTCGGAGACCAAGATCACGCGCGCCGTGCTCGAGGCCGCTCCGCTCCTCAAGGTCGTCGGACGCGCCGGTGTCGGCGTGGACAACGTCGACGTCGATGCCGCCACCGAGCGCGGTGTCGTTGTCATGAACACCCCGGCCGGCAACACCGTCGCGACTGCCGAACTCACCTTTACCCATATCCTCTGCGGCGCCCGTCCGGTCTCCCAAGCCGCCGCCTCGATGAAGGCCGGCCAGTGGGACCGCAAGAGCTTCAGCGGCATCGAGCTTTTCAAAAAAACCCTCGGTGTCGTCGGCCTCGGCCGTATCGGTGGCGAGGTCGCCAAGCGCGCCCAAGCCTTCGGCATGACGGTGCTCGCCTACGACCCGTATTTGTCGCCGGCGCGCGCCAAGGCCATGCAGGTCGAGCCCGTCACCCTCGACGAACTCCTCGCCAAGTCGGACTACATCACCGTGCACATGCCGATGACCGACGACACGCACCACATGATCGGCGAGGCCGCCTTTGAGAAGTGCAAAAAAGGCCTGCGCATTTTCAACTGCGCTCGCGGCGGCATCATCAAGGAGACCGCTCTCATCGCCGCGCTCAAATCCGGCAAGGTCGCCGCCGCCGGTCTCGACGTGTTCGAGGACGAGCCGCTCGCCAAGGACAGCGAACTCCGCTCGCTGCCCAACGTTGTGCTCACGCCTCACCTCGGCGCCTCCACCACCGAGGCGCAGGAAGCGGTCGGCATCGAAGTCGCCGAACAGATCGCCGATCTCCTCGTAAGCGGCGCCGTGCGCAACGCCGTCAATCTCCCGTCGGTGGACGCCGCGACCGCCAAGCTGCTCGCGCCTTACCTCGATCTTGGCACCAAGCTCGGCACGCTCGTGCAGCAAATCGCCACCCAGCAGGTCGCGACGCTGCGCATCACCTACGCCGGCAAGATCGTCGATCTCGATGCCAACGCGATTACCCGCTCCATCGAGCGCGGTTTCCTCCGCCGCATCAGCGAGGACGTCAACACCGTCAACGCGCCCTTTGTGCTTCAGCGTCTCGGCATCCAGGCCGAGGTCGTGAAGAGTAGCACCCCGTGCAACTACGCCGAGCTGATCACCGTCGAGGCCGTCGCGGCCTCCGGCGAGGTCTTCGGCGCCTCGGGCACCCTGATGGGCAAGACCAACGAACCGCGCATCGTCGGCATCAACGGCCGCGAGGTCGAAGTCGCCGCCGAGGGTAAGCTCCTCGTCTTGGAGAACCTCGACCAACCCGGCATGGTCGGTTCGGTCGGCACACTCCTCGGCAAGGACAAGGTCAACATCGCCGACATGTCGCTCAGCCGCCTCACGCCCGGCGGCACCGCCTACATGGTGGTGCGCGTCGATACCGAACCGAGCGAGGCTGCCCGCAACGAGCTCAAGAACAACCCCGCGATCAAGCAGGCGAAGTTCGTGCAGCTCTGAGTTCTTTGTTGGAGCCCCGACGACCTCGGCGGGGTCTGAGCCGACGGGGTCGTCGGCTCTCCATCATTCACCATGTTGATCCCTCTCACCATCGCCGCTGTCGTTGGATACCTGCTGGGCGCCCTTCCCTTCGGCTGGCTCGTGGCGCGCGCGCACGGGATCAACATCTTCGACCACGGCAGCAAGAGCCCCGGTGCGACCAACGTGAAACGCGTGCTCGGCAAGAAAGCGGGCAACACCGTCTTCGCGCTCGACGCGCTCAAGGGTGCACTCGCCGCCGGTTGGCCGCTGCTCGTCGCGCGCTGGGCCGCAGCACAGGCGGCCCAGGTGAAGGATGCCGAGAGCTGGACCGTTTTCACCGCCAACGTGAAGGTGCTCACGCCCGACACGGTTATCCCGGTTGCGGTCACGGGACTGCTTTTCGCAGTCCTCGGACACAGCTTTTCCTGCTTCACACGTTTCAAAGGNNCTCGCCGTGTGGCTCGTCACATTCTACGGCTCTCGTTATGTATCCTTGGCGTCGATAATGGCGGCCATCGCGATGCCTGTCGCGGCCTTCTTCCTGGACAAGCCGACGCTCGTCATCGTCCTCGCGGCGGTGATCGGCGCCTTTGTGATCATTCTCCATCGGGCGAACATCAAGCGCCTGCTCAACGGCACCGAAAACCGCTTCGTTAAAAAATCCGCCGCCGAACCTTCCGTATCCGTCCAATCATGAGCACCTCGACTATCAATATCGGCATTTGCGGCCTTGGCACCGTCGGCCAAGGCGTGTGGAAGCACATCGAGTCCAACCGCGCGGCCCTCGAATCGCGCCTTGGCGTCACGCTCAACCTCGCCCGGGCTTCCGTGCGCGACCTGGAAAAAAAGCGCTCCGTGCGCATCGCCGCGTCCAAGCTCACCACCGACCCGCTCGCCATCGCGACCGATCCGTCGATTCACATCGTGTGCGAACTGATTGGCGGCACCACGCTCGCCCGCCAAGTCACGCTAGCCGCGCTCAAGGCAGGCAAGACCGTTGTCTCCGCAAACAAGGCGCTGCTCTGCAAACACGGTCCGCAACTCTTCGCGGCCGCTCGCAAACATGGCGGGCACTTCTTTTTCGAGGCCTCCGTCGCCGGCGGTATTCCGATCATCAAGGCCCTGCGCGAAGGCCTCGTCGCGAATCGATTCAAACTCATTTACGGCATCCTCAACGGCACCTGTAACTACATTCTCACGCGCATGGAGCGCGAGGGGTTGTCGTATCACGCCATCCTCGCCGAGGCGAAACAGCTCGGTTACGCCGAGGCCGACGAGTCGCTCGACGTCGAAGGCTGGGACACTGCGCACAAGGCCTCGATTCTCGCCTTCCTCGCGCACGGCACGTGGGTGCCCACCGAAAAGATGCTCGTCGAGGGCATCACCCAAATCACCCAGACCGACCTCGCATTCGCCCGCGAGCACGGCTACGCGATCAAGCTCCTCGCCGTCATCAGCCGCGAAGCCGACACCGGTGAAGTCTTTGTGCGCGTTCACCCGACGCTCATCCCGAGCACCAAGGTCCTGGCCAACGTTAACGAGGTTTACAACGGCATCTCCGTGACCGGCGACGTCGTCGGCGAGACGGTTTACATCGGTCGCGGCGCCGGCCAGGACCCGACTGCAAGCGCGGTGATCAGCGACATCGTCGATGGCATCATCCTCCTCAATCGCGGCAACACCCACCTGCCCGAACTCGCCGAGACGCGCGCCCCGCTCACCCCGCTCGAAGCCATCACGGGGCGCTACTACCTGCGCCTCGAGGTGAAGGACGAACCCGGCGTGCTGGCGAAGATCTCCGGTGCCACGGCCAAGCTCGACGTGAGCATCGCCAGCGTGCTTCAGCGGACCAGCGATACGCCCGGTGCGGCTTCGCTTATCCTCACGACTCATCAGTCCAACGAGAAGGCGATCCGCTCCACCATCTCGCGCCTGCGTCGTCTTTCCTGTGTCCTCGGCGAGCCCGTGCTTCTGCGCATCGCCGACTTCGCTGGCTGATCCCTTTTCCAGCCCACTCCACACCCACCATGGCCAGAATTGTCCAAAAATACGGCGGCACCTCCGTCGGTGACGTTGAACGCATCCGCAAAGTCGCCGAGCGCATCAAAACGATCCGCGACGAAGGCAACGAACTCGTCATCGTCGTTTCCGCCCGCGCGGGTGTGACCAACGAGCTGATCGCCCGCGCCAAGGCGCTCTGCGGCAACCCCAGCGAGCGCGAGATGGACCAGCTCCTCGCGGTCGGCGAACAGGAGACCATCGCCCTCACCGCCATGGCGCTTCACGGTGTCGGCGCCGAGGCGGTTTCCTACACCGGCGCGCAGGCCGGCATCTTCACCGACAAGGTCCACACCAAGGCCAAGATCAAAACGATCAACGCCAAGCCCATCGAAGCCGACCTCAAGGCCGGCAAAGTCGTGATCGTCGCCGGCTTTCAGGGCATCAACGACGACGGCCAGATTACGACGCTCGGCCGCGGCGGCTCCGATCTCACCGCCATCGCGCTGGCGGCGGCGCTTCATGCCGACAAGTGCGAGATCTACACCGACGTCGATGGCGTTTACACCGCCGATCCGCGCGTCGTGAAAGACGCCAAGAAGCTCGACGAAATTTCCTACGACGAGATGCTCGAACTCGCCTCGTCGGGTTCGAAAGTCATGCAGTCCCGCTCGGTCGAATTCGCCGCCAAATACGGCGTCGTTTTCGAAGTCCGCTCCTCCTTTAACTACAACCCAGGAACCATCGTGAAACAGGAAATCGCCTACATGGAAAAGGTCGCCGTGCGCGGCGTCGCCATCGATAAGGACCAAGCCAAGGTCATCGTCTCCAACATCCTCGATAAACCCGGTTCCGCCGCGAAGGTCTTCCGTGCCCTCGCCGACGCCAGCATCATCGTGGACATGATCGTGCAGAACGTGGGCCGCAACGGCATCGCGAACCTCACGTTCACCGTGCCGCTCACCGACAGCGCCAAAGCCGTGCGCACGCTCGAACCCGTGCTCGACGCCATCGGCGGCGGCCAGGTCGCGATCCATGAAAACATCGCCAAACTCTCCGTGGTCGGCGTCGGCATGAAGACGCACAGCGGCGTCGCCGCGACCCTCTTCCAAGCGCTCGCCGACGCCGGCGTGAACATCGAATTGATCAGCACCTCGGAGATCAAAATCTCGGTGGTGATCGACAAGACCAAGGCCGACGAAGCCGCCCGCGTGGCCCACGGCGCTTTCGAGTTGGACAAACTCTGATACCCTTCCGGGGCCTCTTTCTCTTTCCTCTTTATCTTTATCGTTCTCTTTCGATTCCAAACGGGATCGCGAGTCGCTCTTCTGACGAAAGAGAACGATAAAGAGGAACGAGAAAGATTTGGCACGAAGGCGTTCGCAAATGCCGCCCAACCTCGTCGGTTGACTCCCCTTCGGCGCCGTTGCACGTTCCCGCCATGAGCATCGCCGAAGTCAAAGAACGCATCGCCAAGATGAACGTTCGTCAGCGTCATGCCCTTCAGCGCCACTTGGCCGACATCGAATTAAAGACGGTCGAGCCGAAGGTCGGCACCGCAGCGTGGAAACGCGAAATGGCTCGCCGGGTGGACGAGGTGAAAGCCGGCAAAGGCTACACTCACACGGAAGTCCGCGCGCTGATCGAAAAGCACTGCCGCTGACGTGACGCCTTATTCCCCGGAGTATTCCAACGCGGCGCTAGCCGCTTTTTTAAAGCTACCCAAGCGTTCCGCGCTCAAGCTCCACCGGATTTGCGAACGCCTTGCCGAGCAACCCCACCAGACCGCCCGGCAACTGGACTACGACGAAGCGGGGCGTCCGATGTCCTTTGTGACCATCGATGGGGTGGGGATTGTGTATTGGGTGGACGACGCGGTTTGCTCCGTCGTCATCGTCAAAATCATAATGCCACGCCGTCGTTAGCATCTTCATTTCCCATGCGCTTCGTTTCCACTCGCGGACAAACTCCCTCTCTCGGCTTCTCCGACGCCGTCGCCACCGGTCTTGCGCCCGACGGCGGCCTCTACCTGCCCGAAACGCTTCCTCGCTTCACCGCCGCCGATCTCGCGCGCTTCGAGCCGCTGCCTTACCCGGAGTTGTGCTTCGAGTTCCTCAAGCTCTTCGCCACCGACATCGAGCCGTCCATTCTCCGCGCGCTCATCGCGAAGAGCTACACGACCTTCTCGCACCCCGACATCGCGCCCATCGTCAAACTCGACGAGCGCACCTCCGTCCTCGAACTCTTCCACGGCCCCACGCTCGCATTCAAAGACTTTGCCCTCCAGCTCCTCGGCAACCTCTACGAACACCAGTGCTCTACGCGCGGGCAGACGATCAACGTCCTCGGCGCGACCTCGGGCGACACCGGCTCGGCCGCAATTCACGGCCTCCTCGGCAAACCCGGCACCGCGATTTTTATCCTTTATCCGGACGGTCGCACCTCGCCGCTCCAAGAGCGCCAGATGGCCTGCACCGGCGCGGACAACGTTTACGCGCTCGCGATCGACGGCTCGTTCGATGACGCGCAGGCCGCGTTGAAAGACCTCTTCGCGGATCAGGATTTCCGCACGCGTCACCGGCTTTCGGCGGTCAACTCCATCAACCTCGCCCGCGTCCTCGCGCAGTGCGTGTATTACCTTTACGCCTACCTGCGTCTTCCCGCTGCGACGCGCGCCGAAACCGAGTTCGTCGTGCCCACGGGTAATTTCGGCAACGTGCTCGCCGGTTGGGTGCTCCAAAAAATGGGCGTGCCGATCCACAGCTTTAAGGTCGCCACCAACCAGAACGACATCCTCTACCGCCTCTTCACGACTGGCGACTACCGCGTCTCTAAGGTCTCCCCGAGTCTCGCGCCGTCGATGGACATCCAAGTATCGAGCAACTTCGAGCGCTTCCTCTACCTGAGCATCGGCCGCGACTCGGCCAAGGTCCGCGAGGTCATGAACACCTTCAAGACGACCGGCGGCTACAAGTTCGAGAACTTCGACCGCGACACCTTCAGCGCCTCGCGCTGCTCCGACGCGGAGATCCCCGGCATCATCAAGTCGGTGTATCAAAACTACAACTACGTGGTCGATCCGCACACCGCCTGCGCGTTCGCCGACCTTTCGAAAGATCGCCCGAGTTTGGTGCTGGCGACGGCGAGCCCGGCGAAGTTTCCCGACACAATCGTCTCGGCCATCGGTGTCGAGCCGACCGACCCCAGTCTGGAACGGCTCAAGCAACTCCCGCTGAGGAAACACCTGCTTAAAGCCGACGCCGCTGCGATCCGTGCGTTTGTGGATTCGCACGCGGTGTGATCGCGCGGGCGGAGCGAGCGGCAACCTGCCCACGCGGCGGGACGCCGCGTTTACTTTGTTGGTCCGCGCCGAATTGGCCTTGCGAGGCGGTCGTGGATGGCATGGCGTTGGCGTCTCAGGTCCGCCGCAAATTCTTGACCCGCCAATCCCCTAACCCCCCCCGCAGCCCCTATGCTTAACCGAGATTGCACGGTGTCATCGACTGCGGCGGCGGCCCGGGCCCATTTAAGAACGATTTCACCGGACGCCTCGGGTGCGCTGATCGACGACGTGTCGGCCCTCGTGGAAAAACTTTTTGCGGGGCGTCACCCCCAGTATCAGCGGGCCGATCTCAAGTATCACAACCTCGCGCACACGCTCCTTGCCACGCAGTGCTTCATCGACCTGGCCGAGGGGCGGGTGCGGCACGGCGCAACACCGGTGTTTACCGCGCGACAGTTTTCCTTGGGCTATGCGGCGATCATTTTGCACGACAGCGGCTATCTCAAGGAGCGCAACGACGTCGCGGGCACGGGGGCCAAATACACGTCGTCGCACGTGATGCGCAGTTGCGCGCTGGCGGCCTCCGCCTTGCCTGAGCTCGGTTGCACGGCCGCCGAGATCGAAGGCGTGCAAAACGCGATTCGTTGCACGGGCCTCCAGAGCGACATCAAGCAGATCGCCTTCCGCGACCAGGCCGAGCGGATCACCGGCTGCATGGTGGTCACCGCCGACTATCT
>DFYA01000043.1 GCA_002382525.1 Opitutaceae bacterium UBA4094 | reverse complement strand
CAAGCCGGTGGCGCGTTCATCGGTGTGATTCGCCACCCGTCTTTCCCTTTTTGAGATATCGGGGAACCCACCAACTCAGGGGGCTACCACTTCCAATCAATTGCGCGAAGTTTTCGTCCGGTTACGTTCGATCCGACGGTTTCTGCGTCTCCGCCATGTATGCCTCCCGTCCAGCTACGCCCGCTTTTCCCTCAGACCCTCGTTTGGCCCGGTGGCTGCGGGTGGCTGCGGCTACCGGCTGGCTCGTCACCGTCGGCATCCTGGTGACGGTGCTCGTCGGTTGGAAGGTGCCGCCCGCGTGGCCCGCGCTGTTCCTGGGTGGCACCGAGATGATGCGGCCCATCAGCATGTTCACGATAAGTTTGGGCGCGGTTGCGCTGGGGCTGACGTTGTTTGTCCAGCAGGCATGGAGTCAGCGTTGGGCGCGACTTCTAGGCTTCGCGGTGATGACTCTGACTTTGATCGCTTTCACGGAGCGCTTTGTCGGATACGAACACGGGTTAAGCCGGCTGGCCTTTTGGTTGATCGGCGAGACGCCCCCGGCGGGCCTCACCGTGTGGATGGCGCCCAACGCGTGTCTTTGCATGGTGCTGATCGGTCTGGCTTTTCAATGCGTTCCTCGCGACCCGTCACATTGTTCCGAAGCGACCCAATGGCTCGGTATCGCGGCGCTCGGCACGGCCGCGCTCGCGCTACTCGGCTACGCGTATGCCGTGCAACCGTTTTTCCTGATCGGTCCCCACACGGCAATGGCGATCCCCAGCGCGATCGCGATCAGCGCCTTGGCGATCGGGGTGATTGGAACCCAGACCAAGTGCGGCCCGGTTTCCGTGATGCTCGCGCCGACCCTGGGGGGCTACGTGCTGCGCCGCTTGCTGCCGGCGATGATCTTGATCCCTCCGGCGATCGGCTGGCTCCTCCTGCAAGGTCAGCGTTCCGCACTTTACGGCCACGAGTTCGGCACCGCGGTCTTTGCGGCCGCCAACGTCCTGATCTTTACCGGTCTCATTATTGGGATCACCCACCAGCTGACTCGCCTCGAGCGCGAACTCCACCGCCAGCGAGAGATCAACCACACCATCATCGAGACCGCTCCGGCGGCGCTTTTCCTGCTCGATGCCGACAACCGCGTAACCGCGGCCAACCAAGAAGTGCAGCCCCTGTTTGGCTGGCGACCGGACGAGTTGATTAACCAGCCGCTCCATACGCGTTTTCACCCGCACGAGGCGTCGTCTGGTAAAAATCAAGACCATGAATCGCCCGTGCTGAAAGCGGCGCGGGAAGGCCGCGCGTTACGCGATCATGAGGAGGTGTTTCACGCCAAGGACGGGCGTCCCGTGGATGTGTTGTGCGCGACCGCTCCGCTACGCGGCGAAGGCGGCGCTGACGGCGCCATCCTGCTCGCTTTAGACATCACCGCGCGCAACCAAGCCCGGCGCGAACAGCAACGCAGCGACGAACGCTTCGCCATCATCAGCCGCATCACCAACGACGCCGTGTGGGACTGGGATCTCACCAGCAACACGCTCTGGTGGAACGAGGGCATCGAAAAGATCTTCGGTTACGCACCGTCGGAGCTGCCTCGGACGATCACCGTCTGGCGGGAGCACATCCACCCGGACGACCGCGAACGCGTGATACGCACCATCTACCATACGATCGAAAGCGGCGAACGGGAGTGGACCGCCGAATACCGCTACCTCGGCCCGGACGGCACCTGCCGGACTGTATCCGATTCCGGATACGTAATCCGCGACAAGCAGGGGCGCAGCATCCGCATGCTGGGCGGCATGACCGACATCACCGAGCGCAAGGAAGCGGAGGAGGCCTTGCACCTCGCGGTGCGTCGGTTCGAGACGCTGGCCAACCTCATTCCGCAGATCGTGTGGAGCGCACGGCCCGACGGCTATCATGACTATTTCAACGAACGTTGGCATGAGTTTACGGGCATGCCCCACGACGCAAACACCGGGTCGAACTGGCTGGACTACGTGCACCCGGACGACCGCGGGCCCGTCACCAAACAATGGCAGCGCAGCCTCGCCACGGGAGAACCCTACCAGGTCGAATACCGTTTGCGCCGCGCCCGCGACGGCGCCTATGTGTGGTTCATCGGCCGTGCCGTTCCCATCCGCGACGCCGAAGGAAAAATCAGCCGTTGGTTCGGGACCTGCACCGACATCGACGAGCAACGCCGCACCGGCGAACTCCTCGACGCCTTGGTGCATCAACGCACCGCGCAATTGCGCGAGAGCGTCGCGGACCTCGAGCATTTTTCCTACACGCTCACGCACGACATGCGGGCGCCGCTCCGCGCGATGCAAGGCTACGCGCAGATTCTTCTGGAGGAGCACGCCCCGCAGATCGACGCGGAAGGCCGCGATCACCTGCGGCGCATCATGGCCGCCGCCAGCCGCATGGATCACCTGATTCTCGACGCGCTCAATTACAGCAAAGTCGTGCAAGCCGAACTGGCGCTCAGCCCCGTGGACACCGGTCCGCTCCTGCATGGGCTGCTCGAATCCTATCCCGAATTCCAATCGCCGGGAGCACGCATCGAATTGATCGAACCGCTGCCGACCGTGTGGGGCAACGTGTCTGGCCTCACACAGTGTTTCTCCAACCTGCTGGTCAACGCGGTGAAGTTCGTGACGCCGGGGCAAACTCCTCACGTGCGGGTGTGGTCGGAGGATCGCGGCGAACACGTTCGCCTGTGGTTCGAGGACAACGGCATCGGCATCGCGCCGGCGTATCGCGAGCGTATTTTTCAAATGTTCGAGCGCCTCAACCCCGTTTACGAAGGCACCGGGGTGGGCTTGGCCTTGGTGCGCAAAGTCGTCGAACGCATGCGCGGTCGGGTCGGCGTGGAACCGGGCGCCGCCGGAGGCAGCCGCTTTTGGCTGGAGTTACGCAAAGACCACCCGCGGGCCGCGCATCGCAAGGACTCCGCTTCATCGTCATGACCACGACCACGCCCTATCTCCGGCGCGGCGTGTTCTGGGCCGTCGTGCTCGGCGTGCTGCTCGTGCTCACGCTCTTGATCATGCCTGCGGTCAATTACGTTTCCGAAACGGCCCGACGTGCCGTGGACGCGAACCAACTCCGTCAAATCGTCCAAGCTGCGCACCTCCACGGCGTCGATCACCACGAGCAGCTCCCGAACGCCACCGACGTATGGGACTATGCGCGTATCCTCGCCGACGACGCCGGCCTCGATGATCCTAAATTGTGGTCATCGATGAACGATCCCGCCGCCAAAACCGCCTCTCCGCTCCCGACGAAGATCCTGGCGGACAACGGCGCTTCGCCGCGTGCGGTAGACCCGGCCTTCCGCGAAGTTAAACCAAGCGTCGCGGTCGCGCTGGGAAAACTGAACTCCCGCATGCCCGCCACGACACCGATCGCCTGGACCCGCGGACTCCAGACCGACGGCACGTGGAGCGCCCACAGCCCCTACGGCACCAGCGGAGGCTATGTGGCGTTCTTGGGCGGGAACGTCGTCTTCTACGAAACTCTCGCGGGCAACGGCGGTGAACTCGTGCGCCACGATGGTAAAGGCCAGACGGCGAACATCCGTGAAGCGCTGCCGCCCGGCGCCGAAATCGGTGAATACACGCCCACGCCGGAAGAGGCCGCCACATGGGCCGACCTCGTGGCGTGGCGCGACAAGATGGGTCCGCTGCCGCGGGGCGCGCCGTTGCTATTTCTGATCGCGCTTTGGCTGCCGTTCATCGCGATCGCCGTGCACCGGCTGGTTCAACGACAACTCGGCGGTCTGGTCGTGCTCGTCTGGCCCGTCCTCTTTTCGGCGGTGCTGTGGGCGATCACCCGCCACGCCTGGTGATCGCGACCCGCTCCGGGTCCGGCTACTCCTCGAACTCGTCGACCGGTTTGGCGCGCAACGGGATGAGCGGCAGCCCCATCTCTTTGCGCAGCGTGTTGAGTTCGCGCTTCGTGGACATCAACTCCTCCTCCTTCTGCTCCAACTCGGCGAGCGCCTCGATCTGCAGTTGGCCCTTCTCCATGAGGCGTTGCTCGCTCTCGTCGATGAACTGGCTGCGAGCCGCGAGTTCGCCCTTGAGTTCTTCGAGTCGAGCCAGCTCCTCGCCTTGTTTTTCTTCGGCCTGCCGCGCCTTGGCCGAGATTTCCTCTTCGAGCTCGGCAAGCTTGGCCTTCGCCTCGTCCACCGCCGCCAGCTCGCGTTTACATTTCTCGGCGAACTTTTGCTCGTTCTCCCTCAGCGTATGTTCGCGCGCGGCGAGGCCCGCTTTGATGCGAGCAACCTCCTCCAGCTCGGCCTGCAGCTTCGCCTTGAGCGCGCGCAACTCGGCATCGCTTTGCGGCGTGGGCGCCGCCACATGAGCCGCCGGTTTTTCCGCCGCCACGGGCGCTGGCGTGCTCGGCGTCATAGTCTTCACCAGATACCGGTTGAACCGCGCCGAGAATTCGCCGTCGAGGAGCAGCGCCTGCGTCTCGCCGATAATCGCCTCCAGCTTCTCCTCCCTCAACGTGAGGGCGGCCGCGGGTTTGATATTTTCCCACCAGAGTTTCAGGTAGCTCGGCCGGGCGTGCACCAATTGCGCGGCCCGTTGTTCGGCAAGCACCTGATCGCGCTTTAAAATCGCCGCAAAGTTCGCCAGGAACCCCGAACAGGCCGCGAGCAACTCGTGAAGCGTCGCGGCCGCCTCGTCGCGCGCCAACACCGCCAGTTGTCCCGTGGTCTCGCACCAGCTGTATTCCGGTTGGAGTGACGGACGCCCGGGCGCCGACTTTCGCTGACGCGCCTGCTGCGTCAGAATGCGATTAAAAAACTCGACCTCGATCTCGATCTGCCGAGCCACGGGCACGAGTTTGTGCACGGAATCCACTCTCAGTTGCACCAATGCGGCCACCGTGGTGTCGCGCTTAAACTGCACGGTGAGATCCTGCAGCCCCATGTGAAACGATTTGAGCAGCAGGTCGAAGTTGTAGGCCAGCCGCGCCCAGTCCTCGGCGTAATCGTGAGGCGCGAGTGCCGCCGCATAATCCGGCGCGCCGGTTTTCAGGCAGCACTCCAACCAACGGCCCGTCTCTTTTTTAAGCAACGCCGTGACGCTTTCCGCCTTCTTCAACTGCGAGTCGTAATGCGCCTGCTGACTGGCGGCCGTCTGCAGATTCACTTCGCGGTCCACCCCCGCCTTGCCCGAGAAGCTCTTCAATAGCCCCGGCTTTTCCGCGAGGCGCGCTTTCTCCGCGAGCACCGCGTTGCGCGCGTCTTTGAGTTTCAGGCTGGCCAAATCCAAAGCGCATTCGCGCATCAGCATATCGACCAACTCCGACGGAAGGCCGGCGAGCGGATGGGTTTCGATGGCGGGTGAAGACGACAAAGTGGCTCAACGTTACGACCCGCGCGCCGGAAATCTAGAGCGAGTTTTGCGGCATTCCATCCTCCCGCATAAAGAACACCAATTTTACATTNNCGAGCAGTCCCGCATCGATCGGCGGCTGCACGCTGTAACCAGCGTAGGGATACGGGTTACGCGCGCGGCGGCGTCGCCACCAGCAGGTAGCTATTGAAGGGCGTGCGGCCCCACAGCGGTCGGATCGTCGTCTGCCAGCCGGCGGCCTCGAAGCCGTTTACCACCTCGTCGCAGGTGGGAAAACAAATGCGCCCGCCGCTGATCCAACCGCTGCCTCGCACAAACAGCTCTTCGAGCACCGTCGCGTAATACCGCCACGACCGGTCGCGCGCCGTGAAACGGATCACCGCCACGCCGTCCGGCGCCACCAGGGTGCGCACGCGTTCCAGCATGCGCTGCTGCGTCGGCGTATCCACGTAGTGCAACACATCGATCAACGTCACGCTGCCGAGAAACCCCTCGGGGGGTTCCGTCATCGAACCCACCATCAGTCGCACGCCCGCGTAATGATCGCGCGCCACCTCGTTGCCCAACGCGATCTTCTCTTCGCTCAGGTCGGAGCCCAGCACGTCCCCCGTCCAACCGCGTTCGCGCAGATAAAACGCCATCAAACCGAGGCCGCAGCCCGCGTCCCACAACGGCCCCGACCGGCCGCGCAGCTGCTCATACACCGCATCGTAAGCCGGATCGGTGCCGATCTTGCCCTTGATGTAGCCGTTGCGCCACCGGTCGCGCGGGAATTTTTTAACAATGCTTTTTGCGATCATACGTCTGCTCCTAGTTCCGAAAGTTTCACCGGCGCTCCGGCCCGGTCCCCGCGATAGCCCATCAGCCCAAAGGCGCCCGCCGCGCACCACACCGACATGCTGACAAAGCCGCCCAACGACACCAACACGCTCGTCGCCGGCGGCACGCCCGCGAGGCGTTCCAGCATCACCTCGAACAGCGCCTCGCGCAGCCCCAGCCCCGCCACGCTCACCGGCAACGCCGCCGCCGTGTCCACCACCGGCATCACCGCGAGCACGTCGTCCCACGCGATCTCCGCCCGGAACGCCGTCGTGCACACCGCGAACACCCCGTAATAAATCACCAGCGACACGATGGAGAGGCCCACCGCCACGAGCGCCAGCCCGCCGTGCCTCGACACCCGGGCCCAACCTTCCGTGAGTCCGATGAGATGCTCGCGTCCCGGCAGCCGCGCCGGAAGGCGTTGAGCCCAGTCGAGCCGGCTCACCACGAGCGAAACGATCAACGCCACCGTCGCGCCGGCCAGATACACCCAGAGCCCTTGCACCAGCCGCAGTGACAACGTGTCCTGCGCGAACCACTCGAGACGGAACGCCGTCAACCCCGCCGTGCCGAGGATCAACGCCACGAGCCCGCTGACGCGGTCCACCATCACCGACATCGCCGCCGCCGGTTTCGCGTGCCCGTCGCGCCACAACAACCCGATGCGAACCGCGTCGCCGCCCAACGGCCCGAGCAGAAACAAACTCGCAAACAACCCGATCGCATAAAACCGCAAAGAACGTCCCAGCGACACCTCGAGGCCCAGAATGCGCAGGCACAACCACCACCGCACCCAACACAACGCGTTCACCGCCCCGGCGCCGAGCACCGCCGCCAGTAGCCAACCGGGCCGTGCCGACGCGAGCACATCGCCAATGTCCGCCCGGAACGCGTCGCGAGAAAACAAATACGCCAGCAACCCGACGGTCACCGCAAGTTGCACCCCAAGCAGTCCCCACCGTTTCATGCCCTAACCCGCCCTCCTGCGGCGAGGACGACGAAACGAATTAAAAGGATCACATCGCGGTGCATACGGAAAAGCCGAGAGCATCCGTGATGCCCCGCGAACGCCAAGCCAGAAGCGCCCGACCGGCGCATCAAAGCGCGGGCACCGCGTTGGCCTGGATGTTCAGCTTTCGCTCGGACTTGCCTTCGAGCTCCATCACGATGTCGCGGAATGCGTTGACGGGAAACTCCACGGACCGAATCACCCGCTCGGCGTTCGCCTCGCCTTCGTAAGTGCACACCAAGGAAACGTAGAGCGGCTCCTGCGTCGCGTTGCTGAACCGCATCCGAAGTTCGTAGTTGCCGTTGTCCAGCCCCACCGCCTCCAGACGCGGCATGCGCAGGTTGGCGGTAAAGGCGAGATTCGCACCGATCTGGTTCGCGGGAAACGTGCGTCGGAATTCGCCCGTCTGCGTAAACGCCGAGTCGGCGTTCCCGTGCTGCACGGGCGAAACATACACGCCGGGCGGCAACACCAACTCCGGTTTCGCTTCCACCGGCGCGGTGGCCGGCGCGCGGCGCATGTCGATCGTGGATACCGCCTGCCGATTTTGGCACGCGGAAAACAACAGAACGGGCACAACGAGGCCCACGAGGTAGCGACGGGGTAACATGGCGAGGTAGGTAAAATTAATGATCCCCGCACCCGACAAGCTCCGGCTGGTTTGGTAACTCGGCCCAACCGGTTTTGAAACCGTTTTGATAAACTCAGCCGCCCACGCGAAGACCCGCCTCGTCGACCTTCCGCTCGCGCGCGACAAACCAACAAGGCCTCGAGGCGTCATCGAGCACCGGCGCGATCCGCACATCGACCACGTAACGGCTGCCATCTTTGTGGTAGTTCACCAGCGTCTCGCGGCAGGCGCGCACATCGCGTAACGACGCGCGGATACGCTCCACCGACGACTGATCGGTCTCCGAACCCTGCAACAAGCCGCCCGGCTTTTTGCCCTTCAACTCCTCCAACGTAAATCCGCACAAGTCGGTGAACGCCGCGTTGACCCATTGGATCGTGCCATCCGGACCGGTCACCACCACGGCCTCCGGCTCCGCGCGCGTCGCGGCGAGGTCTGCCAAGATACGCGCCTTCAAACCGGCCGACGGTTGCGCCTCTGTCGCGATCGACTCCACCAAGGCGCACGCCGTCATCGTCTCTCCCAGCGCAGCCACGCGCGCTTTCGCTTCATCATGGAATTCCAGCACGAGTTCGAAGTTCTCCCGCTCCGGCTCCGTCAGGGCGCCGGACACATACAAGGCGGCTCGGTCTTCAAGAAATTCAGGAAGCATGTCGGCGGCAACGTAGCGCAAAGCGTCCGACTGGCAATCGCGCGTCACAGAGAAAACGGCCGCCCCCTTGCGCGCTCGCCCGTCTCTGCGGTCACGCGCACGGGGGCATCGGCGACGGGAGCGGCGGCGGGGCGACCGGCGGTCGCGATCGCCCATAACTGAAACGACGCACCAGCGCTTCCAACGGACCATACGTAAACCGCCGGAACCACCACGTGCTCACGCCGATTTGCAGCCCGTAAACGGCGATCATCAACGCCACCGCCTGCCAGGTGTTGATCCGCCCATACCACCCCAATCCATAGGAAAAGAACAGCGTCGTCGCGATCAGCGACTGCGCGAGGTAATGCGTCAACGCCATGCGCCCCGCCGCCGCCACGTGCGCGACCAGTCGGGGCGCCCAGCCGCGCACCCGCACTACGCGCGTCGCACCCACATAGACCAACGCCATCGCCATGCCGCCCCACACCGCACCCGCGATCGAGGCAAACGCGCCCGCGTCCGGGATCACGCCGATGTCATTGAGGGTCGCCGCGTAGATCCCCTTGCCCACCACCGCGACCGGCAGCGCCATCCAGAACATCCGTTGAAAAAAACGCCCGTGGCGCTCCGGCTCCGCCAATACCCCGCGCCGTTCGAGCGCGACGCCGATCAACATCGCCGCAAAAATTTGCGGCCCGAAAAACGGCAACGTCCACAACGCAAAGCCGTATTCGCTCAAACGCGCGCTCACGATCTCGCCGAACGTGCCGTGGCGATACGCCTCGATGTAGGCCTGCCCGCTCTCCCACGCCGCCGCGTTATACGCCTCGATCCACGCCTCCGCCGACCCTTGCGCATCGGCCGCCATCGCCCCCTGCCACAGCGCGGCAAACCCCGACAGTGCGACGAGCGGCAGCACCAGACACCCGCCCGCCCACGCCCACAACGTGCGCTCCCGACACTTGCGAAAGGCGAGCAACACTACCCCGCCACCCGCGTAAAGGAGCAATACGTCGCCAAACCACAGGAGCACCACATGCGCGATGCCCAACACGGCCAACGCTGCGATCCGCCGGCCATACGTCCCCAACCCCGCGCCCGGGTGCTCCGCCCGCCGTTGCATCAACCGCTGAAAGCCCGCTCCAAACAGGAGCGAGAACAAAGCGAATGCGGTGGACTCGAACAGGAACCGCACCACGCCCTGGACCGACGTGTTCAGCGGATCCGTCCACAAACGCAGTTCCCCGTGGGCGATCTCGTAGGGGACGCTCATGAGCTGCACATTCACTAAGGCGATACCCAGCAACGCGGCCCCGCGCAGCAGGTCGAAGAAGAGATGCCGTTCGCCCGGCGCCGTCGGACGGGGTCCACCGGCCGGTATCGGGTCGCTCATAAGTTGCAACGCATGCGCATCGTGCGCGCAATCTGGCGAGCCCTCCCCGGCGTTGTCACGTCCCAAGCCGCGTTCGCCCCGGACCCGCCCGACCCCCGCGTGGGACTCCAGCCCGATTTACCGCACAGCGCATTGGGGCTATGTTGACACATGAAAACCCACACTGGCCCGACCGGCCGCATTCTCCGCCACGGCAAAAGCGTTTCCGAAATCAGCAACGACGCCATCGCCGAACGCGCCCGTGAACTCGCCATGATCGACGGGCGCTCCCCTCACGACGTCACCGATGAAGACCTCGAACTGAGCCGCGCCGAGTTAAGCGGCGAACACCTTCCTCAAACCACCCTCGAAGACGCCATCTCCTCCGGCGGTCTTACTCGCGATCCCAGCGAACCGGTGAGCTTCAGCGGCTCACAGGTGCCCGAGCAAAACGAACCCGAGGACCAAGAGGTGATGGAGCGCTTGGTGCTGGAGGGCGTCGAAGAAGCCCAACACGACCAGATGCTCGCCGCCCGTCATCGCCGCGAAGACCGCTGATTGGGCTTAAAGTAGGCGCCTGCTTGCAGCAGGTCGCCTTGCTCGCGAGCGCTGCGCGCGGCCGCTGGTTTTAGGCGCTCGCGCCGATCAACGACGCTCTGCGTTCACACGCACGCGCACCGGCACCGGTTTCATCGGCGCCCAGCCGACCATCTGCATCAGAATCAATCCGAGTTCGTCGAGGAGGGTGGAAAATTTCATGGCCCTACCCTACCCCGTTTTTTCGGATTAGCTAATCGGACCGTGTCCGCGTTTCACGTCGGTCTTTGTCCTACAAAAATCGCCCTTTTAACGACGCCGGTAAAATCGATCCCGGTAAGCTCCCCATGCTCGAGCTCGGGGCTTTTACCCCCGGAAATGGGGTTAACACGCGCGGCACCACGGACCAACGCAGCGGGTCCAAAGCGGTAGAGAAAACGGAGCCAACTCGCTCCTCCCGCAACACCCCACGCCCTATGTCTAGTAGTTCGCCCCCGTTCCCTTCTTACGCCGCTTGGACGCAAACCCCTGAGTTCTTCGAACTCATGGTAAACAGCATTCACGACTACGCTATTTTTGGGCTCGATCCCGATGGACACGTCGCCAGCTGGAACGATGCCGCAACACGCGTGAAGGGCTGGCGCGCTCACGAGGTGCTCGGGAAACACTTCGAGATCTTTCACACCGATGAGGATCGCGCCGCCGGAAAACCCGCCAAGGAACTCGACGCCGCCAAAACCAAGGGCCGCTACGAAGAAGAAGGTATGCGGGTGCGCAGCGACGGCACGCTCTATCCGGCCCGTATTTCGCTCGCGCCGATGCACGAGCCCGGCGGCACGCTAGTCGGTTTCGTCAAGGTCATCGAAAACATCAGCGACCGCCGAACCCGCGAAACCGAACTCCAAAAACTCAAATCGAGCCTCGAAGAACGCGTCACGGAACGCACCCGCGAACTCCACAACGCCGTCGCCCAACTGGAGACGTTTTCCTATTCCATCTCCCACGACCTCCGCACCCCGCTTCGCGCGATGGAAGGGTTTTCGACCATCCTCATGCAGGAGTGCGGCCCCCAACTCGACGACCGCGCCCGCCACTATCTCGAACGGATCGCCAACGCCGCGCGCCGTATGGACCGCCTCGTGCAAGACGTGCTGACGCTGTCCCGCCTGCAGCGCGCCAAACTCAAAACCGACAACATCGACCTCGATCGCCTGGTGCCGGAGATCGTCAGCCAATATCGACAACTCGAAGGCCCCCCCGCCGAGATCCACATCGAGTCGCCGCTGTTGCCGGTGCACGCCCACGAACCGTCCGTCGTGCAGTGCCTCTCCAACTTGCTCACCAACGCGGTGAAGTTTGCCCGCGACGATGCAGCGCCGCACATCGTTATCAGCACCGCGCCGGCACACGCCCGCTTCGTGCGTATCACCGTTCGCGACAACGGCGTCGGCGTGCGCAAAGAAGATCACCAGCGCATTTTCCGGATCTTCGAACAGGTCAAAGGCCCCCGGGCGTCCACGGGCACCGGCGTCGGCCTCGCCATCGTGAAAACCGCCGCCGAACGCATGGGCGGTCATGTCGGCATCCATTCGACGCCCGGCGAGGGCAGCAGCTTCTTCATCGAACTTCCCGCCGCACGCGGAACCGCTTCCCATGATTGACGACGCCATCCTGTTGGTGGACGACAACCCCGACGACCTCGAACTCATGCAGATCGCGTTCGAGCGCGCCCGCGTGACCAACCCCGTCCACACTGCCTCAGACGGAGAGACCGCAGTGCGTTACCTGTCCGGCGAAGGCGACTACGCCGACCGCACGCGTTTCCCGCTGCCGTTTCTCGTGCTGCTCGATGTGAAGTTGCCGGGCAAAAACGGCCTCGAAGTGCTCCAGTGGATACGCGCCCATCTCGATCATTCGGTGATCGTCGTGATGCTCAGTTCCTCCGCCCAACCGCGCGATGTCATCCAGGCGGCCAAGTCGCACTGCAATTCCTACCTCGTAAAACCCGACTCGCTCCAAGAACTCTGCCGCTTGGTCGGGCTGATCAAAGCCTACTGGATCGAGCAAAACCAGTGGATGCGCCCGCATTCCGACAGGTAACGCGCGCGCACATCTGCGCCGGTTCAGCGCGCGTCGCGCTTGGCTTGGTTGCGCCGCCCCTGTGCCGACACAAAAGCATTGATGCGCGTGCTATTCGCCGCCGGCCACATTGGTCGTTTCGAGGCGCTCCGGGGCGGCTGGGCGGCAGCGGACGCCTGACGGGGTTGAGTGGAGGCGCGAGAGGGTTTGGCGGTTCGTTTAGGCATCGTTCACGTTGACCTTTCGGACGCTTCACACAACGGCGACGCAGGAAATCGGGTGATCCTCCAGCCCGCCGCCGGAAGGCATCCGCCGAAAAGCCGGTGCAATGCTCCATACACGCGACCGCCCGGCGACGATGAAGCGCTGGGAAAACGTCCCAATATCGCAGCGCGCTCAACCGGAGTATGTTGCCCGGTTCGGCGCCCCGGTCGCACACGCGCCCTTCGGCGTGCGCCGCGCGGCTCATCCCTTATCCTACCATGAAAACGCCTCCCACTTCCTCCCTAGCCCTGGCCAGTGCCCTGCTTTTCCTCTCCCCGGCACTCAGCAGCAACTCCTCCGCCCAACCCTTGGCCGCTCCCGCGTCCGAGGCTTTCCAAGTGGGCGCCCCGCAGCCTCAGGCGACGGACCTTCCGCAACATCGCCCCATCCCGCGTGAGCGTGAAGCGCGGGCCTTGATCGGACGCGATGTCACCGGCTCTGAGGGTAACCGCCTCGGGCGAGTCGACGACCTGATCATCGACTCCGGTTCAGGGCAGATCATCTATGCAGTGGTCAAGTCAGGCACTGGATCTCATGCCGTTCCTTTTGCCGCAATCCAGCCTGCTCGAACCGACCGCGGTCTGTCCCTCAATCTTCAAGCCGCAGAAGACACATGGAGAAACGCTCCTCGTTTTGAGAAACAGAACCTCGATCAACTGCGCGCCGGCGAGTCGCGTCAGGAAGACCTTCACCGCCACTTCGGCATGGCTGCGTTGTCCACCCGCTTCGCCGATCAACGCCTCGCCTTGGTCAGCGAAACCGTGGGCAAGACGCTTCGTTACGAAGGCAAAGAACTCGGGAAAATTGAGGACGTCCTGGTGCATTTGGAATCGGGCATCTCCACCTTACTACTCGACCCCCAACGCGGTGACGACGGCATCGCGCTTGGTCAAAAATTTACGCTGCCATTCCGCGCCCTTGTTCCGGCCGACGACGGGTCCTTCTCCACGACGATCAGCCCGCGGCAGTTCACCTCGGTGCAAACCTCTACTGGATCGACCAGCGCCCAAGTCGCCAACGCCGCCGACGCTCCCTACGAGTGGTCCGCCTACGGAGCCTCGGCCACGGTGCTGGCTCTCACGAACCCGCCGGCCCCGTTCCAAGGCCGCGACCTGAGCGCGTCTCGCCCTCCGATCGGCGAGATTCGTGATGCGCTCGCCGCAGACCCGAACACCCGCCACATCCCCGTCCGGATTGTCGCCGCGAGCGACCGCGTGATTCTTCAGGGCGTCGTGCAAGACGAAGACGCCCGGAGACGTGTCGAGAACCTCGTGTCCGGAGTCTCTGGCGGCTGGATGGTCGACAACCGGCTCAGCATCGCCAGTGCCACCCAAGACTAACTCCGCCGCACGATCCTCCCTCCCAATGGCTCCCTCAAAGAAAGACGCACCCTCGTTGAAACCGGGTTCGGACTCCGAAAACCAAGCCCCGCCTCATGAGTTCGCCGAGCGCGGCCGNNGACAACCTTTCGATCGTCGCCGCCGGCATGGCGTTTTACGCGTTCACCGCGATGGTGCCCGCGCTCGCCGCGATGATCTCGATCTACGCCTTGATCGCCGATCCGGCGGTCGTCACCCAGCACATCGACGCCATGGCCCACCTGTTGCCCGAGCAGGCGCGCCCCCTCCTGCACGAGCAGCTCGTCCGCCTCGCCTCCGACGACCAAGCTGCCGGCTGGGGGGCCTTCATCGGCATCGGCATCGCGCTGTTCGGCACGATGAAGGCCGTCACTGCGCTCATCACCGGCCTCAATATCACGTTCGACGAAGCGGAGCGCCGCGGCGTGGTGAAACTCTACCTGACCGCCTTCGTGCTGACCCTCGCTGGCATCGTGGGTGCCATCCTCGTCATTGGTCTGATGGCGGTCGCTCCCGCCGTGCTTCGCGCGATGGGCGCCGGTGAAACCGCAGAGACGATCCTTAAAGTGGCCACCTGGCCCATCCTCGCAGCGCTGTTCGTCTTCGCGCTTGCGTTGGTTTACCGCTACGCGCCCTGCCGCGACAAGCCGCAGTGGCGGTGGGTGACCTGGGGCGCCGGCGCCGCCACCGCGTTGTGGTTGCTCGGTTCGGCCGCGTTCGCGTTCTACGTGTCGAAGTTCGGCGGATACGAAGAGACCTACGGCTCGCTCGGTGCCGTGGTGGTCTTCCTCATGTGGCTCTTCCTCACCTCCTACGTGATCCTGCTCGGCGCCGAACTCGACTGTGAGATGGAGCGGCAGACCAAGAAGGATACCACCGCAGGACAACCTGAGCCGATGGGCCAACGCGGCGCGCACGCGGCGGACACGTTGGGCGAGGCCAAGGGCAAAAAGTGAGGAAAACACGATCTGCGGCGGGAGACATCCTCCCGCCGCCTGCCGGGTTAAATCAGGCTCGGTTTGAGTTCGACCATCAGGTCGGGAGCGATCGCCTCCAAGTCGGCGCGAACCTCCTCCAAGCTCGCGCTTGCGGGCACCGTGAGCAGCGCACGGATACGAAACAAGGCACCTCCGCTCATCGGAGCCTCGGTGCGCTCGGAGGTGATGTCCTCGATGTTCAGACCGCGCGCGGCAAGCACGCCCGTCACGCGGCGCAAAATACCCGGTTGATCCTGGCCCACGGTATCGAGCGTCGCTCGCGTCCCAGTTTGAGCAACCGCCGCGACATCATCTCGGAGAATCTCCACGTTGAGCCCCACCTCTTCGAGCTTCCCCAGACCGGCAGCGAGCGCATCCGCTTTTTCGGCGGGCACCTCGACCCGGAGAATGCCGGCGAATTGTCCGCCGAGGCGGCACATGCGGGACTCGAGCCAGTTGCCGCCATTTTCGGCGATGGCGGTGGAAAGCGCGCGCACCAAGCCGGACCGATCGGGGCCGATTGCAGTGAGAATAAGGGTAGTGAGCATGGATAAGGTGATAAGCCGCCGGGCTAGAGAGATAAAGCACGGCATAAAAAACATTGAAGGAGGGGTCGTGAGAACAACACCCGGCCCACCGGTTCCCCATCCCACCCCCTTTTGCGGGCACGGCTCACGAACCGGCTGCGGCCAACCGCCACGCCCGCGGCGTCACGCCCACATGTGCACGAAAGACGCGAATGAAATACGACGCCGCACTGAAGCCGCACGCCCATCCCACCTCGGCGACGTTGTAGCGCGCGTCCGCCAGCAGATCCTTCGCCAACGCAACCCGCTCCCGCGCGATCCAAGTTGTCAACGTCACGCCGCGTTCCCGGTGGAATTGCCGCGACAACGTGTCGGTCGCGCAACCCACCGACGCCGCCAACCGCTCCACCGAAAGCTCCGGATCGGCCAACATCGCCCTTGCGAGTTTTTCCGCCTCCCGCACATGCGGCGAGCGCGCGTCACTCACCACCGCCGGCCGGTGCAACTCGCCGAGCAGCGTCACCAAAAACGCCTCCACCAAACCGCACACAAACCGCCGTCGATGCGCCGCCGGCACCTTGTCCGCCTCGGCCGCATCGTCGAGATACCGAAACGCATCCCGTCCCCGGGCACTCGCGAAGCGCTCCGTGCCCCAACCTTGGATCGTTCTCTCCGCCGCCGCCCGCCCCCGGTGCAGCCCAAACCCGTCGTTGGCCTGCATGCACACCGCGATCCCATACGGAGTGCGACGATCCACCGGCGTCTCCGCGTGCGGCACGCCGCGCGGCATCACCGCCAGGTCGCCGGCCGCCAGCATAAACCGCCCGCCTGGGCACTCGAACTCTGTCGCCCCGCCCGTCTGCAGAAACAGCTCCGGCGTCGGATGAAAATGCGAACGCGGTCGTCTCCGATGCAGCTCGATCGCTCGCGCCACCCGCACCCGCACCTTCCCCGCGCGCAGCCGCGCCAACACCCGTTCGAGGTCCCGCTCATACCCCGCCGTAAACCCGAGCGCCTTTTCCATGGTCGGTTTTTTGCTATAAATCTCGGGGAAATACGATCCCGCTTTGTTGCCGCCCCTCGCTTTTCGACTTCTGACTAGATGCAACTTAGGCGAACAATCCTCTCCGCCTCGCGCACCCCTTCATCCCTCCTCCCACCGAAAAATTGTTATGAACTCACCCATCCGAGTCACCGTCTGGGGCGAATTTCGCCACGAAAAAAAGAACCCGAAAGTTGCCGCCCTCTACCCAGACGGCATGCACGAGACCATCGCCGGTTTCCTCCGCGCCCATGCGGACTTCACCGTGCGCACCGCCTGGCTCGACCAACCCGAGCACGGTCTCACCGATGCGACTCTTGCCGAAACCGACGTGCTCATCTGGTGGGGCCACATGGCGCACGGCGACGTGCAAGATAACATCGTCGCCCGCGTCAAAACCCGCGTGCTCGAAGGCATGGGTCTGATCGCCCTTCACTCCGCGCACTACGCGAAGATTTTCAAAGCGCTCCTTGGCACCACCTGTTCTCTCAAATGGCGCGAGGCGACCGACAAAGAACGCCTCTGGAACGTGAACCCGGCCCACCCGATCACCCAAGGGATCGGCGACTACTTCGAAATCCCGTCCGAGGAAATGTATGGCGAACCGTTCGGCATCCCCGAGCCCGACCAGTTGCTCTTCATTTCGTGGTTCACCGGAGGCGAGGTCTTCCGTAGCGGCGCGACGTGGCAGCGCGGCAACGGGCGCATTTTCTATTTCCGCCCCGGTCACGAGACCTACCCGACCTACCATCAAAAAGAGGTGCAACAGGTCATTACCAACGCGGTCCGCTGGGCTCGCGCCACGGTGTGCATCAAAGACGCCTGCCCCAACGCCAAGCCCCTCGAGCCGCTCCCCCCCGATCCCGAAGCCGCCGCCCGCCCGACCGTAGGCCACAAATAACCGCCCCCCCTCCCCCCTCGTTCTCGTTCTCCTCCCCG
>DFYA01000314.1 GCA_002382525.1 Opitutaceae bacterium UBA4094 | reverse complement strand
GTCCCGGGTTGAGGGAAAAGGGCGGCCGGTTGTCGTTGCACACGTCGTTCGCTTCGGTGGCGAACCGGGTGTCGTATGTGTTGAATTTGAAGGGGCCGAGCATGCCGATCGACACGATGTGTTCGTCGTCGCTGACGGCGATTCACGAGGCGTGCGAACGGCTGCGGCGCGGGGAGTGCGCGTTGGCGATCGCGGGCGGGGTGAACCTGTATCTGCATCCGGAGAACTTTGTGGAGATGTCGTCTTTTCAGATGCTCTCGACGGATGGGCGGTGCCGGAGCTTTGGCGCGGGCGGCGACGGGATGACGCCAGGCGAAGGCGTGGGCGTGGTGTTGCTGAAGCCGCTCTCGCGGGCATTGGCGGACGGGGATCGTATCCATGCGGTGATTCGCGGGTCGTGGGTGAATCATGGCGGGCGGACGAACGGGTATTCGGTGCCGAATCCGAAGGCGCAGGCGGAGTTGATCCGAGCGACGCTCGATCAGGCGGGGGTGAATGCGCGCGACGTGAGTTATGTGGAGGCGCACGGGACGGGCACGTCGTTGGGCGATCCGGTGGAAGTGGACGGGCTGACGCGGGCGTATCGGGCGGATACGGAGGCGTGCGGCTATTGCGCGTTGGGGTCGGCGAAGTCGAACATCGGGCACCTGGAGGCGGCGGCGGGTGTGGCGGGGTTGATCAAGATCGTGTTGCAGATGAAGCACGGGCGGCTGGCGCCGAGCCTGCACGCGGAGACGCTGAACCCGAATATCGACTTTGTGGATACGCCGTTCCGGGTGCAGCGGGAGCTGGCGGAGTGGGTGCGTCCGGCGGGGGCCGCGCGGATCGCGGGGTTGTCGTCGTTTGGCGCGGGCGGGGCGAATGCGCATGTGATTGTGGAGGAGGCGCCGGTGGCGGCGGCGCGGCCGGAGAATGGGACGAATGGGTCTAATGGGACGAATGGGACAGATGTTTGGGTGGTGTTGTCCGCGAAGAATGAGGAGCGGTTGCGGGCGTATGCGCGGCGGCTGCTTGGCTGGTTGGCAACGTCGGAAGCGGCGGACGTGGCGTTGCGGGATGTCGCTTACACGTTGCAGGTCGGGCGCGAAGCGATGCAGGAGCGGCTGGCGGTGGCGGTGCGCTCGCTGGCGGAACTGGCGGAAAAGCTGGAGGCGTTTGTCGGAGGGCGTGAGGTGCGCGGGCTGCTGCGTGGGCGCGCGCGGCGGAAGGGCTCGGCGGTGGCCGGTGGCGAAGGTGTGGCCGAGCGGTGGGTGAACGGTGAGGTTGTGGACTGGCGTTCGCAGTATGCCGGAGGGCGCGCGCAGATCGTGAGTCTGCCGACGTATCCGTTCGCGCGGGAGCGGTATTGGATCGGCAAGGAAACGTCGGAAGAGACGGTGGCTTGGACGTTGTGTCCGGTGTGGGAGCCGGTGGCGGTGCGGGTGGCGGTGCGGGTGGACGCGCCGGTGTGGCCGGAGGCCGATGCGAGGGTGGTCATTATTGGCGGGACCGATCGGCAAGTGGCGGCGGTGCGGGCTCGGTATGCGTCGGCGCGGGCGATGAGGGTAGATGAGATCGGACAAGCGGGCGTGGTGGACCATGTCGTGTGGATCGCGCCGGAGGCGTCGGCGGAATTCGTGGAGGACGAGCGCTTGATCGAGGATCAGGCGAACGGTGTCGTGCAGGTCTTTGCACTGGTGAAGGCGTTGCTGGCGCTCGGTTATGGGACGCGGGAACTCGGATGGACGTTGATTACGTTTAACGCGCAGGCGGTGCGGGCCGGCGAGGCGGTGAAACCGACGCATGCGAGCGTGCACGGGTTTGTGGGGAGCATGGCCAAGGAGTATCCGCGCTGGAGCGTGCGGTTGGTGGATCTGGAGAACGAAGCGGGGATCGCGAGTGACGCGATGTGGCGGATCGCGGCGCACGCGGATGGCGAGGCGCGGGCGTGTCGTGGGGCGGAGTGGTTTGAACAGACGCTGGTGAATGTGCGCGAAGATGCGCGGGCCAAGGCGGCGGTGTATCGCGACGGCGCCGTGTATGTGGTGATCGGCGGCGCAGGCGGGTTGGGCGAGGTGGTCAGCCGCGAGTTGATCGAGCGGCATCGGGCGCAAATCGTGTGGATCGGGCGACGGGCGGAGGACGCGGAGATTCGGGCGAAGGTGGAGGCGTTGGCGAAGATTGGACCGGCGCCGTGCTACATCGCGGCGGATGCGCGTCGGCGCGACGATTTGCAACGCGCGTGTGCGGAGGCGAAGGCGCGGTTTGGGGCGGTGCACGGCGTGTTTCATTCGGCGCTCGGCGACTACGACCGGAGTATTGCCGTGATGGATACGGCGACGTTCCGCGGGGTGTTATCGGCGAAGGTCGATGTGTGCGTGCGGATCGCGCAGGTGTTTCAGGACGAGCCGCTGGATTTCGTGGTATTTTTCTCCTCGATGGCGGCGTTCGGGAAGGCGCGCGGGATGAGCAGCTATGCGGCCGGTTGCACGTTTAAGGACGCGTTTGCGCGGCGGATCGCGCAAGGGTGGCCGTGCCGGGCGAAGGTCATGAATTGGGGTTACTGGGATATCGGCGGCGGGGCGCGGATATCGGAGACGCTGCGGCGGCATATCGAGCAGACGGAGAACATTCGCCCGATCGCGACGGGGGAAGGCATGGCCGCGTTACGGGCGCTGCTGGAAGGTCCGTTTGAGCAGATCGCATTTATGAAAGCGTCGGCGTCGGCACGCGTGAATGGCGTGCGGGGCGACGAGGCGCTGGTGGTGTATTCGGAGCGTGTGCCGACTATGCTGGCGCGGGTGGACGGGAGAGCGGCGAATGTCGCGGTGCCGGCGATGAATCCGGGTGTGGCGGAGCTGGAGGCGTGGATGGTGCGGCTGGTGGGCGCGCAGCTGGCGACGATGGGCTTGCTGAAGGACGGCGCGGTGGAAACGGAGACGGCGCTGCGTCGGCGTGCGGGCGTGTTGGACAAACATGCGCGCTGGTGGGGCGAGGCGTTGAAGGAGTTGGAACGCGGCGGGTTTGTGCGCCTCGGCGCGGACGTCGTGCGCCGCGGGGAGCGGTTTGCGGATTTGACGAGTGAAACCGTGTGGCGCGACTGGGCGGTGTGGGCGGAGCGTTATCGTGACGACGCGGAGATGCGCGGGGCGATCGCGGTGACGGAGGATTGTATGCGGGCGCTGCCGGCGATCTTGCGCGGGGAGACGTTGACGACGGACGTGCTGTTTCCGGGCGGGTCGATGGCGAAGATGGAGGCGCTGTATAAGGACAATCCGGTGTCGCGGTATTTCAACGACGTGCTGGCGGACGGCGTGGCGGGTCATGTGAAGGCGCGCCTGAAGGAGGAACCGGGAGTGCGTTTGCGGATATTGGAAATTGGCGCGGGGACGGGCGGGACGACCTCGGTGCTGCTGCCGCGGCTGAAGCCGTTTGCGGGGGCGATCGCGGAGTATGTTTACACGGATATGTCGCCGGTGTTCTTGAACCAGGCGGAGGCGCGCTACGGGGCGGAGTATCCGTTTGTTAACTACAGGATCTGCGACATCGAGCGGTCTCCGTCGGAGCAGGGGATCGAGGCGGGGGGCTACGATATCGTGGTGGCGACGAATGTGCTGCACGCGACGAAGTCGATTCGTCAGACGCTGCGGAACGTGAAGACGGCGCTCGCGCGGAACGGTCTGCTGGCGCTGAACGAAATGAGCGAGAAGACGGTGTTCGCGACGCTGCTGTTTGGATTGATCGACGGCTGGTCGCGGGCGGAGGACGAGGCGCTGCGGATTCCGGGAAGCCCGGGGCTGGCGGTCGAGACGTGGCGCGCGCTGCTGGAGGCGGAAGGTTTTTGTGGAGTCGAGTTGCCGGCGGCGGCCGGGCGGGCGTTGGGGCAGCAGGTTTTGTTGTGCGAGAGCGACGGCGTGGTGCGCGTGCGCGCGGCGGACGTGAAGGCGGAACGGTCGGTCGTGAAGGCGGTGGAAATGAAGGCGCAGGCGGAGCCGCGGGTGACTGCGCCGGTGGTGGACGCGACGATGCCAAGGGCGGAAGCGGTGGAGGAGCGGGTGCGCGCGCAGGTGCTGGCGTGTCTGTCGAAGTCGTTGCGCGTGCCGGAGGCGAAGATCGACCGGGAGATCCCGTTTTCGGATTATGGGTTGGATTCGATTCTCGGCTCGCAGTTCATCAACCAGCTGGGCGAGGTGTTGGGGGTGTCGCTGAACACCACGATCATCTTTGACCACCCGACGGTGGAGCGGCTTGCGCGGCATCTGGCGGAGACGCACGCGGGCGTGTTGGCCAAGGCGGCGGCGACGGGCGCGGAGACGAACGGTGCGACGGGCGTCGCTGCGGAGAAGGCAGAGAAGACGGTCGAGCGGCGCGGGCGTGCGACCGACATCGCAGTGATCGGCATGTCGGGGCAGTTTCCGGGGGCGGAGGACACGCGGGCGTTTTGGAAGAACCTGATCTCGGGGATGGACTGCGTGGGCGAGTTGCCGGCGCATTATCTGAATCAGGCGCGCGATTACAGTCCGGTGAAAGAGCGCGGGAAAACCTATTGTCGCGAAGGCGGCGTGCTGCGGGATCGCGATTGTTTTGATCCGTTGTTTTTCCATCTGTCTCCGCGCGATGCGGAGTCGATGAACCTGCATCAGCGGCTGGTGCTGCAGGAGAGTTGGCGGGCTTTTGAGGACGCGGGGTATAATCCGCGGACGCTGGCGGGAACGAAGACCGGGGCCTTTGTGGGTGCGGAGCCGACGGGGTATTTTTATGAGACCTTCACGGGGGCGTCGGATGCGATCATCGCGTCGCGGCTTTCGTATTTCCTGGATCTGCGCGGGCCGGCGTTGGTGGTGAATACCGGGTGTTCATCGTCGGGGGTGGCGTTGCACACGGCGTGCGAGAGTTTGCGGAACGGCGAGACGACGATGGCGCTGGCGGGAGGCGTGTTTGCGGCGATCAGTCGGACGGCGTTGGTGCCGTTGTCGGAGATCGACATGATCGCGCGGTCGGGGCGGTGCAGGACCTTCGATGCGGCGGGCGACGGCATGGTGTTGTCCGAAGGTGTGGGCATGGTCGTCTTGAAGCGGCTGGAGGATGCGGAACGCGACGGGGACGCGATCTATGGCGTGATTGCGGCGTCGGGAATCAATCAGGATGGGGCGAGCAATGGCATCACGGCGCCGAACGGGGCGGCGCAGGAGGCGTTGATCGCGGAGGTGTATCGGAAGTTTGGAGTCGATCCGGCGGAGATCTCGTATGTGGAGGCGCACGGGACGGGCACGCCGTTGGGCGATCCGATCGAGGCGAACGCGTTGGCGCGGGCGTTTCGACGGTTCACGGACAAACGCGGGTATTGCGCGCTCGGCAGCGCGAAGGCGCACATCGGGCACACGGCGGCGAGCGCGGCGGTGATCGGGTTAATGAAGGTGTTGTTGTCGATGCGGGACGGGAAGATCCCGGGGCTGTTGCATTTCAAGGAGCTGAATCCGCAGATCGAATTGGCGGGGTCGCCGTTTTATATACCGACGCAGGCGCAGGCGTGGGAGGCGGCGGGTGGGCCGCGCGTGGCGGCGTTGAACTCGTTTGGGCACAGCGGGACGAACGTGCATCTGGTGGTGCGGGAGTATGTGGCGGGCGCTGCGGGGCGGAATGGGACGGATGGGACCAAGGGGGCGAATGGAGCCCGAATGATCGCGAGCAAGCTCGCTTCCCACGGGGAGGCGGTCGTGGTGCCATTGTCGGCGAAGGAGGGCGTGCGGTTGAAGGAAGCGGCGGAGCGGTTGCTGGCGTGGATGGAGAACGAGGCTGAAGTGGATATCGTGCGCCTGGCTTACACGTTGCAGGTGGGGCGCGAGGCGATGAGCGAGCGCGTGGTGTTTGTCGTGAAGACGTGCGCTGAGTTGGTGGAGGCGCTGCGGCGTTTTGTGACGAGCGGCGAACGTGTGAAGACGGGCGTCGCGGTTGCGGACGCTTGGTGCGCGGGCGAGGCGGTCGATTGGTATGCGATGTATGGCGCGGTGAGGCCGATCCGCCTGCACCTGCCGAGTTATCCGTTTGCGCGGGAGCGTTATTGGATCGAGCCGGTGGATATACGGGAACGCGCGGCGGCGGCGGGTGCCGATGGGAAGAGGGATAATCCTGCAACGAATACGGAGGATTTGGTGCTGTCGTATCCAGAGTGGACGTGTGTGCCGCAGGGACTGGCCCAGGCGTATGAGGCGCGGGTCGTGGTGCTGTGCGGGCTGGCCGCGCCTCTCGCGAATGCGCTGGAGGCGGGGTTGCGGGGTTTGACCTGCGTGCAGGTGGCGGCGCCGGGTGCGGATGCGGACGAACGGTTTGCGAGCGTTGCCGAGCAGGTGTTTGTTCTGGTGCGCCGGCAGCTGCGGGAAAAAGCCAACACGCGCACGTTGGTTCAAGTGGTGTGTGTGGCGGATGTTGACGGATTGGGTTCGCGCGGCGTGTTGGGTCTGCTCGGCACGGCGAATCAGGAGAACCCGAAACTTGTGGGGCAGGTGATCGAGATCGGAGCGGAGCAAACGGCGACGACGTTGGGTGAAAGATTGGATGAGATTGCGTGCGGGATGGGCGCGGGCTTGGTGCGTTACGACGGTGGCGATGGGATTCGGGTGCGGACTTGGCGTGAGTTGGAGGCGGCGACCGTGACGCCGGGAAAGCCGTGGAAAGATCGTGGGGTTTATTTAATCACGGGCGCCGCGGGGGGAATCGGGCTGGCGTTTGCCGAGGCGATCGCGGCGGCGGTGGTGTCGCCGGTGCTGGTGCTGACCGGACGCTCGGAGCTGAATGCGGCGAAGCGGGCGCGTATCCAAAACTTGGAGCGCGCGGGCGCGGTGGTGGATTACCGGAGGGTCGATGTGGCGAATGCGGCGGACGTGAAGGCGCTCGTCGAAGACGTGGTGTGTCGGCACGGGAAACTCGATGGCGTGTTGCACAGTGCGGGCGTGAACCGCGACAACTTCATCGTGCGGAAGGATGAGGCGGAGTTGCGCGCGGTGCTGGCTCCGAAGGTGGCGGGCACGGTGAACCTGGATCGGGCGACGGCGGGGATGGTGTTGGATTTCTTTGTGTTGTTCTCCTCGGGCGCGGGCGTGACCGGGAACGTGGGACAGGCAGATTACGCGGCGGCGAACGGGTTTATGGATGTGTTTGCAGAATGGCGCGCGGGCGAGGTGGCGGCGGGGCGGCGGAGCGGGCGGACGGTGGCGATCAATTGGCCGCTGTGGCGTGAGGGCGGGATGCGCGTGGATGTGGCGACGGCCACGCGCATGCGCGAGAGGACCGGTATGACGGCGATGCCGACGGCGGCGGGGATCGAGGCGTTTTATCGGGCGCTGGACGCGGGGCGTGCGCAGGTGGCGGTGATGTGGGGAGAGGTGGCGCGGTTGCGTGGGGCGCTGGCGCGTGCGGTGGCGGTCCGTGGCGGGGAGGCGGAACGGAATAGCCTCGTGACCTCGGCTGCTACCGGCGGCGGCGTGGGCGTGGGGGCGTCTGCGGACACGGCGGGAGAGCTGCGGGCGGCGACGTTAGGAAGGTTGAAGGCGTTGCTCGGCGAGCAGATCAAGCTGGCGCCGGAACGCATCGCTTCGCAGGAGCCGCTGGAGCGCTACGGCATCGATTCGATCGCGATCATGGAACTGAACCGAAAGCTGGAGGCGGTGTTCGGGGAGATCTCGAAGACGCTCTTTTTTGAGCACCGCACGCTCGGGGCGTTGAGCGAGTATTTTGTGGGGCAGCATGCGGAGGCGTGCGCGAAGTGGGCGAGTTCGCTTGGAGTCAGCGGGACATGTGCAGGGTCGGCGAAGGAGGGCGACGAGGGGGAAAACATCGCGAGCAAGCTCGCTTCCCACGTCCAGACGAGCGGGACGGAAGGTGAGAAGGGGATGGATCGCTCGGCCGCGCGCGCGACTACGGATGAGGAGCCGATTTCGATTATTGGGCTCGTGGGACGGTATCCACAGGCGGATACGTTGGCGGAGTTCTGGAAGAATCTGGAGGCGGGCAAGGATTGCGTGGGCGAGATTCCGGCGGAGCGGTGGGCGCTCGACGGGTTTTTCCATGCTCATCCGGAGGAGGCGGTGGCGCAGCGGAAGAGCTTCGGGAAGTGGGGCGGGTTTGTGGACGGGTTCGCGGAGTTCGATCCGCTGTTCTTCAACATCTCGCCGCGCGAGGCGTTGGGCATGGATCCGCAGGAGCGGTTGTTTTTGCAGGCGAGTTGGGCGGTCCTGGAAGACGCGGGTTATACGCGGCGCGTGATCGAACAAAAGTTCGATGGCAACGTAGGCGTGTTCGCGGGCATCACGAAGACCGGCTACAACCTGCACGTCGCGGAGATGAAGCGGCAGGGGAAGCTGGTGTATCCGCACACCTCGTTCAGCTCGGTGGCGAATCGCGTGTCGTATTTCCTGAATCTGAAGGGGCCGAGCATGCCGATCGACACGATGTGTTCGTCGTCGTTGACGGCGATCCATGAGGCGTGCGAACGGCTGCGGCGCGGGGAGTGCGCGATGGCGATCGCGGGCGGCGTGAATCTATATCTGCATCCGGACAACTATGTGGAGTTGTCGGCGTTGAAGATGCTGTCCCGGGACGGAAAGTGTCGGAGCTTTGGCAAGGGTGGGGACGGGTTTGTGCCGGGCGAAGGCGTGGGCGTGGTGTTGCTGAAGCCGCTGTCGCGCGCGGTGGCGGACGGCGATCGTATCCATGCGGTGATACGCGGGACGCATGTGAACCACGGCGGGAAGACCAACGGCTACACGATTCCGAATCCGCAGGCGCAGAGCGCGTTGATCCGGGCGGCGCTGAACAAGGCGGGCGTGAACGCGCGAACGGTGAGTTATATCGAGGCGCACGGGACGGGCACGGCGCTCGGCGATCCGATCGAGGTCACCGGGCTGACGCAGGCGTTCGCGGAGGACACGGCGGACAAGGGCTATTGCGCGCTCGGGTCGGCGAAATCGAACATCGGACATCTGGAGGCGGCGGCGGGGATTGCAGGGCTCACGAAAGTGATTCTGCAAATGCAGCACGGGCGGTTGGCGCCGAGTCTGCATGCGGTGGAGCTGAACCCGAATATCGATTTTGGAAAGACGCCGTTTGTGGTGCAGCGCAAGGCGGCGGAGTGGCGGCGGCCGGTGGTCGCGAACGATGGGGAGATGAAGGAGTATGCGCGGATCGCGGGAGTGTCGTCTTTTGGCGCGGGCGGGGCGAATGCGCATGTGGTGGTGGAGGAATATTGCGGAGTGGGGGCGGTGGTGCCGGTGGTGGGGATTGGGACGGAGGGGAGTGATGGGGCGGGCGGGAGTCTTTTGATCGCGAGCGAGCTCGCTTCCCTCGGCGGGGAGCCGGGGTTGGTCGTGTTGTCGGCTAAGACGGAGGAGCGGTTGCGGGCGCAGGCGCGGGCGTTGAGGGAGTGCTTGATGGGAGCGCGGGTTTCGTTGCGGGACCTCGCCTACACGTTGCAGGTCGGGCGCGAGGCGATGGATGAACGAATCGGCTTTTGCGCGCGGTCGGTGGATGAGGTGATCGAACACCTGGGCGCGTTTGTGGACGGACGGGCGACGACGAAGCCGTTGTTCCGCGGGCGTGTGGATCATGAGCGAGAGACGGAGCGCGTTGCGGTGACGGACTCTCCGCGGGACGAGGCGGCGGCGGGACGACTGCTGGAGGCATGGGCGCGCGGCGGCGAGGTGGAGTGGGAGCGGCTTTATGCGAATGCGCGGCCGCGACGGGTGGGGCTGCCGACGTATCCGTTTGCGCGGGATCGTTACTGGATCTCGGCGGAGCCGGTGGTTCCGGTGGAGGCGCGGACCGAGGTGAAAACGAAAGGCAGCCGAGCGCTGCGCGCGGTAGAGACGAGTCCGGTCGCGTTTACGAGCCCGGTGGCGAAACCGCGCGGGGTGGCGTTGCGGGCTCTTAAGGAGACGAGCATCCGGGCGACGGTGGAGACGGCTCCGTTGCCGGTTCTGGAGGTGATCCGACATGAGAAGCCGGCGGCGGCGGCGGCGGTGAAAGTCGCGGCGCTGGCTCCGGCGGGCGCGGTGTCGGAGCGGAAGCTAGTGGAGTCGCTGACGCTGAGTTTGTCGGAGGCGCTGTATATTGCGCCGGGCGAGATCGACGCGGACAAACCGTTTATCGATCTCGGTCTGGATTCCATTGTCGGGGTGGAGTGGATACACGCGATCAACCGGGCTCATGGGTTGGAGTTGCCGGCATCGAAGGTTTACGACCACCCGACGGTGCGGAAGCTGGCGGCGTTTTTGGCGGGGCTGCTGGCGGAAGACCCTCCGGTGGCGGCGGCGGAACCGGCTCAGCCGACGGCGACGAAAGACCGAGTGCGGACGAACGACGCGGGGGCGGAGCGGAGGCTGGTGGAGTCGTTGACGGCGAGCCTGTCGGAGGCGCTTTACATCGCTCCGGGGGAGATCGACGTGAACAAGCCGTTCATCGAACTCGGGCTCGATTCGATCGTAGGCGTGGAGTGGATACACAAGATCAACCAGGCGCACGGTCTCGATCTGCCGGCGTCGCGGGTTTACGACCATCCGACGGTGCGGAAGCTGGCGGCGTTTTTGGCGGGATTGTTGGCGGAGCGGGCGGACGGAGCGCGAGCAAGGTCGCGGCCTACGATGGAGATAACAACGCCCGAAGCGCGAGCGAGCTCGCGGCCTACGGGGGAGGTGGCGACGCCTGAGGTGCCGGCGGTGGCCAGGCCGGTCGTGCAGACGCAATCGGTGGCGGCGAGCGCTGCACCGACGGCGAAAGCGAATTCCGGCAAGATCGCGATCGTGGGTGTTTCGGGGCGTTATCCGGATGCGGAGAATCTGGCGGAGTATTGGCGCAATCTCGCGCAAGGGCGGAACTCGGTGCGCGAAGTGCCGAGTGATCGGTGGGATGTGAACGCCTATTTCGATCCGAAGGCGACGGAGCCGGGGAAGATCTACTGCAAGTGGCTCGGGGCGCTGAAGGACGTGGATTGTTTTGATCCGTTGTTCTTCATGATTTCGCCGGGCGAGGCGGCGAGCATGGACCCGCAGCACCGGCTGTTTTTGGAGGAAGGTTACAAGGCGTTTGAGGACGCCGGCTATGCGCCGCAGACGCTGAGTAACGTGAAGTGCGGCGTGTATATGGGCATCATGAGCTACGAGTATGCCTTCCTGCTGCAGCAGAATCGGGCGGAGCTGACCAACACGGGGAACAGCTTCGCGATCGGAGCGGCGCGGATTCCGTATTTCTTAAACTTAAAAGGGCCGGCGATTCCGGTGGATACGGCGTGTTCGTCGTCGTTGGTGGCGACGCATCTGGCGTGTCAGGCGCTGCGCAACGGCGAAGTGGATATGGCGCTGGCGGGCGGGGTGAGCCTGTATCTGACGGCGGAAGCGTATGTGGGCATGTGCGCGGCGGGGATGATTTCGCGGGACGGGCAGTGCAAGGCGTTCGATGATGCGGCGGACGGATTTGTGCCGGGCGAAGGCGTGGGCGCGGTCGTGCTCAAGCGGTTGGAAGACGCGGAGCGCGACGGAGACGTGATTCATGGCGTGATCATCGGGTCGGGTATTAATCAAGACGGGCGCACGAACGGCATCACGGCGCCGAGCGTGGCGAGTCAGATCGAGTTGGAGAGGGATATCTATCGGCGCTTCGGGATCGATCCGGCGACGATCACGTATGTGGAGACGCACGGCACGGGCACGAAGTTGGGCGATCCGATCGAGCTGGAGGCGTTGACGACGGTGTTCCGCGAATGGACGGAGCGTCGCGGTTATTGCTCGCTCGGTGCGGTGAAGAGCAATCTGGGGCACACCTCGGCGGCGGCCGGGATGGCGGGGGTGCACAAGGTGCTGTTGTCGATGCGGCACGGGCAACTGGCGCCGACGCTGAATTTCCGCACGCCTAACCGGCACATCGCATTCGAGACGTCGCCGTTTTATGTGAACACGGAGCTAAAACCGTGGGCGGCGGAGGGTGCGCAACCGCGTCGGGCGGCGGTGAGTTCGTTTGGGTTTAGCGGGACGAATGCGCATGTGGTGATCGAGGAGTATGTGGGGCGGGGGGGCACGGAAATCGCGAGCAAGCTCGCATCCCACGGTTGGGCGGGCGCGCGGGGGCCGGTGGCGATTGTGTTGTCGGCGAAACGGGGCGACGCGCTGGTGGAGGTTGCTCGGCGGTTCCTTGGGTTTTTGGCGAACGAAGGGGCGGGTGTGGGGTTGGCGGAGCTCGCTTACACGTTGCAGGTGGGGCGTGACGCGCTGGAAGAACGGTTGGCGTTTACGGCGGAGTCGGTCGCGGAGGTTGTGGAGAAGTTGAAGCGGTTCGTCGATGGGCGGACGGACGGACTTTTCCGTGGATCGATCAAGACCCGAGACGAGGCGCTGGAGACGTTGCTCGCGGACGAAGCGATGGACGTGACGCTCGACCTGTGGATGCGGAAGCGGGCGCTGGAGCCGATGCTGAAGTTCTGGGTGAAGGGGCTCGCGGTGGACTGGCGGCGGTTAAACGGCGAGGTGCCGCCGCGGCGCGTGAGTTTGCCGACGTATCCGTTTTTGCGTCAGCGGTGCTGGTTTGAGACCGGCGCGGCGGAGGTGCGCGCGACCGCGCCGGCTGTCGTGTTGGCTCCGGAGGATTCGAACATCATCCATGACCTGACGTTCTCATTGGCGAAGCTCGATCCGATGCGGGAGGCGCGGGAGTTTGTGCCGCGCGATTTTGAGGAAATGCTCGGGCGGTTGATGTGGGGCATTTTGTATTCGATAGGACTGTTTGAGCGCGGACCGGCGACGCTGGACGGCGTAATGCGTGCGGGGCGGGTCGCGGCGAAATACGAGCGCTGGTTGAAGGAAGCGCTGGCGATGGTGGAACGCTCGGGAATGGTGGTGTTGGAGGACGGGCGATATGTCGTGCGCGAGACGACGGCGCCCGATCTTGAAGCGTTGTGGGAGCAGTGGGAGGCGCGCAGGCGGATCGAGAGCCAGCATTTCGCGAAGCGTAAACAATTACCGTTGATGGAGGCGTGTCTGCGGGCGCTGCCGAAGATTCTTACGGGCGCGGTGCCGGCGGTGGAGGTCCTGTTCCCCGGCTCGTCGGTGGCGTTGGTGGAAGGCGTGTATCGCGGGAATCCGGTGTCGGATTTGTTCAACGAGATCCTGGCGCGGAGCTTTGCGGCGTGTCTGGAGAAGCGGCTGGCGCGTCAGCCGGCGGCGCGGTTGCGCATCTTGGAGATCGGCGCGGGGACGGGCGGCATGACGGAGGCGGTGCTGCCCAAGCTGGAACTCTACGGGACGCACATCCTGGAGTATTGTTATACGGATGTGTCGAAGTCGTTCCTCTTCGAGGCGGAGGAGCGGTATCAAGAAAAGTATCCGTTTTTGAGGACGGAGGTCTTCGATGTGGAGGCGCCGGTATCCGGGCAGTCGATACAGGCGGGAAGTTATGACTTTGTGATCGCGAGCAATGTGCTGCACGCGACGCGGAATATCCGGAGGACGATGGCGAACGTGAAGGCGACGCTGCGTCCGGGCGGGTTGCTGCTGTTGAATGAAATCAGCGACAAGTCGGTGTTGGGCCACATCACGTTTGGGCTGTTGGACGGCTGGTGGTCGAACGAGGACGACGGGTTGAGGATTCCCGGATCGCCGGCGCTGTATCCGAAGGCGTGGGAAGCGGTGCTGCGCGAAACCGGCTTTAAGCATGTGGTGTTTCCGGGGGCCGAGGCGCACAAGCTGGGGCAACAAGTGATCCTGGCGGAGAGCGACGGCGTGGGAGCCGAGCCGCCGCGTGGGGTGTCGGCGGTGGCGGAGGCGCAGGCGGTCAAGGCGTGTCTGACGTTCACCGATGATTGGGTGCGGGCGCCGTTGGCGACGGAGAAGGAGGCGTGGTCGGCGCGCGTCGCGGCGAAGGCCGGGCATGACGTGCTCGTGATCGGCGCGGAGGCAGGCAATGCGGAAGACGTTCGGCGCGTGTGCGGGCGCGTGGCGGCGCTTGCGCAGAAGCCGGCGAGCCGGTGGGACGTGCGCCATCTGGCGGTGGGCGACGGCGCGGGTGCGCGCGTGACGGCGGCGGAGTTGAGGCGGGTTGTTGGAACGAGGGAGACGCCGCTGGCGGTGTTCGTGTTTTTGTTGGCGCGGACTGAGGCCGGGATGGCGCTGGCTTATACGACGATCCAGGCGGTGATGCAGGCGCTGCCGACGCGGGCGGTGCAGGTTTACCTGTGTTATCGCGAAGAGACGGCGACGCCCTGGTTGCACGGCGAGGCGCTGGCGGGGTTGTGCAAATCGGCGATGTTGGAGAGCGCGGAGCATCGCTTCCGCGTGTTGGGCCATGATGGCGGCTTGGCGGAGTCGGGTCAGCTGGCGCTGCGCATGGTTCAAGAATGGTTGTGCGACGACACCCGCGCGGTGCCGGCGGCGCGCGTGCCGATGGTGCGGTATGTCGGCGGCGAACGGTGGGAGCTGCGCGTGGACGAAGGGCGCGGTCGTGAAGGTGCGGCTGAGGCAGCGGGCTCCGCGGCGGACGTGGCGTTTCGTGCGGGGGCGACGTATCTGATGGTGGGTGCGCTGGGGCCGGCGGGGGTGGCGATTTGCGAGGAGTTGGGGCGGCGTCATCACGCGCGCCTGGTGATTTTCTCACGCCGCAGCGAAGACGAGGCGCGGGATGTGGTCGCGCGCATTCGGGACTCAGGGGCGACGGTGATTTATTGTTCGGTGGATATTTTGGACCGGGCGCAGATCGACCGGGCGATGCAGTCGTTGAAGGCGGACGGCGTGGAGATCCACGGTGTGATTCACATGGCGCGAGCAGTGGCGGATGCACCAATTGTGGCGAAAGCTTACGAGGCGTTTAGCGAGACGCTGGCGGCGAAGGTGGACGGGACGTTGAACGTGGAGGAAGCGACGGCGGGGGAACCGCTGGAGTTTTTCGTGATGTATTCGTCGCTGGCGGCATTTGGGATCCAAGGGTCGCCGGATTATGCGTTCTCGGCGGCGTTTCAGAATGTGGTGGCGCGGCATCGCGAGCGAATGGTGGCGCGCGGGCTGCGGTCGGGGCGGTCGCGTTCGATTTGTTGGGGTCAGTGGGAGGTCGATGGCGTGGTGGATGCGGACGCGTTGCCCGAGCGGATCGAGCGGCTGCGGGGGCAAGGGATCGATCCGATCGACGTGCCGACGGCGATGGCGGTGATGGAGACGGTGCTGCGCGGGCGCGACGCGGTGGTGGGCTGTCTTGCGGTGAACGATGAGGCGAAGGCGCGGCGCGCGATGGGTGTGGGCGACGTGGATGGAGGGGACGCGCGCGTATTGGCGGCGGTGGCGGCGTTTGAGGCGGGGGCGTGGACGCGGCGGCAGTTTGCGGAGTTTGTGGGCGGAGTGGATTTGGAAGAGATCGGCGAGGAAGCGCGGGCGGCGATCGTGCGGGCGATCTCGCCGAAGGCGGCGAAGGCGGCGGTGCAGGCAAAGGAGACGGCGTCGGAGGACGGACGGGTTGCCCACGCTTCCGGCTACGCGGAGGAGATTCGCGCGGCGTTGGTGGCGTGCGTGGAGCGGGTGTTGAAGATCAAGGAGTCGGAGCTGGATTGGAACGAGCCGCTGGCGAATTACGGTCTGGATTCGATCATCGCGATGCAACTGGCGACGGCGTTGGAGAAGCGGCTCAAGTTTACGATTCAGCCGCGCTGGTTGATCGAGCATCCGACGTTGAAGCGGCTGCTTGATAAGTTGACGGAGGAAAACCAAACCAAGGGCCGCGATGCGCTCCGTTGACCAAAACCTGGCGGATTTTTTCTCCGGCAAACCGATCCTTGATGAGGCCGTCGGAGGGCCGGAGGCGGCTGCGCGGGGCGAAGGCGGGGCGACGGGCGCGACGTTTAGCAGCATCTTTTTTTCGGATGTGCGGAAGGACGTTTCGGATCGGGAGAAGTATGCGTTTGTGCGGGAGTTGGTGGAGTTCGCGGATCAGTCGGGGTTTGAGTCGGTGTGTTTCCCGGAGCGGCATTTTTATGAGTTCGGGTCGTTGTATGCGAACAACGCGATCGCGGCGGCTTACTTTGCGCCGTTGACGAAGAACGTGCGGCTGCGGGCGGCGGCGGTGAGTTGTCCGCTGCATCACCCGGCGGCGATCGTGGAGAACTGGGCGATGGTGGACATCCTGTCGGGCGCTCGGGTGGATCTCGGTTTCGGCAGCGGCTGGAACAAGGCGGATTTCGTGCTCTCGCCGCACACGTGGGAGAACCGCACGGCGTTGCGCGACGAGATGATTCCGGTGATTCAAAAACTGTGGCGCGGGGAGACGGTGGAGTTTGCGGGGCCGGGCGGAGAGATGTTTCCGACGACGGTGTATCCGCGTCCGCTGCAACCGGAGTTGAACGTATGGTATTCGACGTTCTCTGAGCAGGGTTTTGCGCATGCGGGGCGGATGGGCTACAACCTGTTCACGATGCTGCTGGCGATCGACCTGACGGCGCTGGAGAAGAAGATCGCGATTTATCGGCGGGCGAGGGCGGAGGCGGGGTATGATCCGGAGACAGGCGTGGTGTCGTTGTTGATGCACACGTTTGTGCATCCGGATGCGGAGTGGGTGCAGCGCGTGGTGGCGGAGCCCTTTAAAGAGTATATCCGGAGCAGCATCGTGCCGCAGATGAAGGCGCTGGACCGGCACTTCGACGCGACGGAGACGGAGAAGATCATCGGGTATTCGTATTCGCGATACTTCACGACCTCGGGGCTGTTTGGGTCGGTCGAAGAGTGCACAAAACAGGTGGAGCGCGCGGTGAAGGCGGGGGTGAACGACATCGCGTTTTTGCAGGACTTCGGGGTGGACTATGGGGCGGTGAAGGCGGCGTTGCCGCATCTGGGGCGGTTGGTGGAGGGGTGTGGGGGTGTGGCTGCGGGTGCGAGTGAGGGGGGACGAATGGGACTCATGGGACCTAGGGGTCGAATGGGACCGATGGAACGGAGGGCCCAGGGATGAGCGCGCGCGCGAAGGCGGAGGTGGAGTTGATACGCGGGTGGGTGACGGAGGCGCTGGCGGAGGCGCCGGTGGTGGCGCGTGCGCAGGCGGCGGAGGAACGGACCAGTGCACCGGCGGAGGAGATGCGTGCGACGGTGGCCAAGGACGGGCCGGAGCCGATTGCGATCACGGGCGTGGCAGGGTTTTTTCCGGGGTGCGACGACGTGGAGAGTTTTTGGCGGAAGCTCGACGCGGACGAGACGTTGATCACGCCGATTCCGCGGGAGCGGTTTGGCGCGGAGACGCCGACGGGATGGGGCGGGTTTTTGAAGGACGTCGCGTCGTTTGATGCGGGGGTGTTTGGGATCTTGCCGATGGAGGCGGAGGAGATGGACCCGCGCGTGCGGCTGTTGCTGATGTCAACGTGGCGGACGCTGGAGGACGCGGGGATCGAGCCAGGGACGCTCAAGAAGACGAACACCGGCGTGTTTGTAGCATGCGAAGGGAACGACTACGCGGTGGCGATGGCGCGGGCGGGGTATGTGCCGAAGATGGGGCTCGGTCAGACGAACAGCATGGTGGCGAATCGCGTGTCGTATCAGTTCGATTTCGCGGGTCCGAGCGAGATGGTGGACGCGACCTGTGCGGGGTTTGCGGTGGCGCTGCATCGCGCGGTGGTGGCGCTGCGGGCGGGGCTCATTGACCGGGCGATCGTGGGGGCGGCGAATGTGATCCTGTTGCCGGATGCGTTCGCGGTGTTGCGCGAGGCGGGTCAGCTGACGGCGGGCGACACGGTGAAATCGTTCGGGCGCGGCGGGGACGGGTTTCTGCGGGCGGAAGGCGTGGGCGCGATCTTGATCGAGCGAAAAGAGGCGGCGCTGGCGGCGGGGCGCGGGATCTATGCGGAGATCAAACACACGGCGGTGAATTTTAACGGGCAAGGCGGAGTGTCGATGGCGTCGCCGAACACGGAGGCGCATGCGGCGCTGATCAAAGCGTGTTATCGGGAGGCAGGGATTGACCCGCGGGAGCTGGGTTATGTGGAGGCGCAAGGCATGGGTTCGCCGGTGGCGGACATTGCGGAGTGGGCGGCAATCAACCGGGCGTTGACGGAGCTGTGCGCGGAACAAGGCGTGCGGGCGGAGTCGGGGTTTTGTCGGGTGAGCACGTTGAAGCCGATGCTCGGGCACATGCATTCGGCGTCGTCGCTCGGGGCGTTGCTGAAGGTGATTCGGAGCTTTCAGACGGGACGGGTGCACAAGGTGATCGGGTTCACGGAGGCGAACGAGTATTGCGACATGAACGGCACGCCGTGCCGGATCGCGGCGGAGACGGACGGCTGGACGCGGGTGGCTGACGGGCGTCGGCGGTTGGCGGCGGTGCATGCGTATGGGTCGGGCGGGAACAATGCGCATGTGTTGCTGGAAGAGGCGCGGGACGGGCGTAGGGTTGCGGTGGATACGCGTGAGGCGGGAGCTGGGCGGGGGCGGCGGGTGTGGGAGCTGCGGCGGTATTGGTTTTCGGGGAGCGGGAACGGGGACCACTCGCTCACGCTCGCAGCTACGGGAGGGGAGAGGACGGAGGCGGATCACTCGCTCACGCTCGCGGCTACGGTGGAGGGGGCGATCCGGCGTTTGCTGGCGGTGAAGGCGTTTGAGGTGGAGACGCCGTTTACGGAACTGGGGTTGGACTCGTTGTCGGTGGGGCCGTTTGTGGAACGGCTCGTGAGCGAGTTCGGAGTGACGCTGCGGAAGTCGGATGTGTTTAGCCATACGACGCCGGGGCGGTTGGCGCGGCATGTGGCGGCGTTGATGCGAGGCGGGAGCGGGCGCGCGCCCGAGAGGCGAGGGACGCGGGCGCCGGAAAAAGGGGCGGCGGCGGATGAAATCGCGATCGTTGGCGTGAGCTTGCAGGTGGCGGGGGCGGAGAACGCGGAGGCGTTTTGGCGGCTGTTGCGCGACGGACGCTCGGCGATCGCGGAGCTGCCGCAGGCGCGGTTGGGGGCGGATGCGCCTGAGTTAAAGGTAACGCGTGGCGGGTGGTTGTCGGACGTGGATACGTTCGATCCGCTTTTCTTTAAGATTTCGCCGAAAGAGGCGGCGACGATGGACCCGCGTCATCGGAAGCTGCTGCAGGCGGCGTGGGCGGCGATCGAGGATTCGGGGCATAGCCCGGAGGAGTGGCGCGGGGGCGAGCACGGGGTCTTTATCGGCATTGAGGAATCGGATTATCCGTATGACGAACGGTCGCCGATCACGTCGGTGCATGGCGGGACGGCGCCGGCGCGGATCGGGTATTTGTTGGACACGAAGGGGCCGGTGTTGGCGATCAGCACGGCGTGTTCGTCGTCGTTGGTAGCGGTGCATTATGCGTGCCGGAGCATTTTGAGCGGGGAGAGCGAGTGCGCGCTGGCGGGCGGGGTGAACTTGATATGTCAACCGGCGGGGAGCCTGTATGCGTTGTCGCAGATGGGGGACATGCTGTCGCCGGACGGGACGTGTTATGCGTTTGATCGGCGGGCGAATGGAATGGTGTTGGGCGAAGGTGTCGGGCTGGTGGTCTTGAAGCGGTTGTCGCACGCGCTGCGCGACGGGGATCCGGTGTATGCGGTGATCAAGGGCAGCGGGGTGAACTATGACGGGAAGACGAACGGGTTGACGGCGCCGAACGGGGAGCGTCAGCGGGAATTGTTGGAGCGCGTGTATCGCGAGAGCGGGGTAGCGCCGGGGAAGATCGCGCATGTGGTGGCGCATGGGACGGGCACGGCGTTGGGCGATCCGGTGGAGTGCAATGCGTTGATGGATGCGTTTGGGGCGGGCGGGGTGACGGGCGCAGGCGCGGGGAGCGTGGGATGTGCAAATGAAGGTGAGAGGGCGAAGGCGTGGTGTGCGTTGACGTCGCCGAAGACGAACGTGGGGCATACACAGGCGGCGTCGGGCGTGGTGAACTTGATCGCGGCGGCGCTGGCGGTGCGGCACGGGGAGATACCGCCGACGTTGAACTATGAGGTGGCGAACGCGGACATCGCGGTGGAGGGGAGTCCGTTTTATGTGAACACGGCGCTGCGTCCGTGGGGCGCGGCGGTGGCGGAGCGGTTTGCGGCGGTGAGCTCGTTTGGGCACACGGGGACGAACGCGCATGTGGTGTTGGGCGGGGTGGCGAACCACTCGCTCACGCTCGCAGCTACGGGGAGAAAGGCCGGGGACCACTCGCTCACGCTCGCGGCTACGGGGAAGGCTCCGGTGTGTGTGCTGTTGTCGGCGAAGGATGAAGAGCGGTTGCGCAAGGCGGCGCGGGCGTTGATGGCGTGTGCGGAGGGGTGCGATCTCGCGGCGCTGGCGTATACGTTGCAGGTGGGGCGCGTGGCGATGGAGGAGCGGCTCGGGTTGGTGGTGGCGAGTGTCGCGGAATTGAAGGCGAAGCTCGGGGCATTTCTGGATAAGGGAGAGGGCGTGGCTGGTGTTTATCGCGGCACGGCGAAACCGGGCGACGGGTTGCGCGCGGTGTTGTCGGACGATGCGGAGATGCGGCGGCTGTTGGCGGAACGCATGGCGAAGGGCGAACCGACCGAGGTGGTGAAGCTGTGGGTCAACGGACTCGCGGTGGAGTGGGCGCGCTTTTACGGAGAGAACACGCCGCAACGGTTGAACCTGCCGACGTATCCGTTCGCGAAGGAACGGTATTGGTTGAAGACGGCGGGTGGGCGTTCGCAGGCGGTGGCGGAGCGGATGAACGGGGCAAATGCGCAGGAGACCGGGGAATCCCTGAACTCACGTTCCGGGCCACGGGGGCAAGATGCGACGGAGGGAGCGGATGCGCGCGAGATCATGACCTTTGCGGAGGAGTGGGTGGCGGAGGCGTTGCCTGCCGCGGGTGCGCGCGCGTGCAAGACGGCGGTGTGTCTGTTGGCGGATGCGGCGGATGAGGGCGCGTGGGCGGAGGCGTTGCGTGCGGTGGCGCCGGAGACGGCGTGGCGGTTTGGGGTGGGCGCGATGGAAGATGAAGAAGTGGATGCGGTGGTGTGTTTGCCGTCGTTGAGCGCGCCGGAATCGGTGCGCGAACCGGCGGTGGTGTTGCCGTGGTTGCGGGCGGTCGCGGCGGCGAAGGTGGCGGTGGGGCGGCTGGTGCTGGTGTGTCCGTTCAGGTCGGAGCGGGAGCGTTGCGACGTGGACGCGTGGATGGCCGTTGGGCGTTCGCTGAAGCCGGTGTTGCCGCAGACGAAGGTGGCGGTCGTGGGGCTGTGGGCGGGCGAGGCTGAGACGCCGAAAGACAATCGCGAGCAAGCTCGCTTCCCACGAGGAAACGCGGAGCGCGAGCAAGCTCGCGGCCTACGACGCACCGTTGAGGCGTTGGTGGCGGAGTTGGGGGCGGGGGCGGATGGAAGTGCGATCTATGAACAGAACGGACAACGACACGTGGCGCGGGTGGTGCCGGTGGCGTTGGCGGCTGGAGTGCCGCTGCTGAAGCGTGGGGGCGTGTATCTAATTACCGGAGGCGCGGGTGGACTGGGCAGGTTGTGCGCGGAGCATCTGGTCAAGCATTACGCGGCGAAGGTGATTCTGGTCGGGCGCTCGGAGGAGCCGGCGCGGGCGTTGGGCGGCGATGTGATTTATGTGAGGGCGGATGTCGGCGACGTTGCGGCGATGCGGGAGGTAGTCGCGGAGGCGAAGGGGCGGTTTGGGGCGATCATCGGCGTCATTCATGCGGCGGGCGTCGCGGGGGCCGGGAGCGTGTTGGAGAAATCGGCCGAGGCGTTTGAGGCGGTGCTGCATCCGAAGGTGCAAGGCACGGTGGTGTTGGATGAGGTGCTGGCGGAAGAGCGGCTGGACTTCGTGGTATATTTCTCTTCGGGGGCGGCGGTGCTTGGGGATTTCGGGGCGTGCGACTATGCGATCGGGAATCGGTTTCAGAATGCATATGCGCGGTATCGGAATGCACGGGTGGAGCGCGGCGAGGTGAGCGGGCGCACGGTGGTCATCAATTGGCCGGTGTGGGCGGACGGTGGCATGGCGCGCGGCGCGGCGGGCGAGCAGACGCGGTTTTACTTGAAGACCAGCGGGCAGCGGGCGTTGGAAATGGCGGAAGGCATGGCGTTGTTCGAGCGCCTGCTCGGGCAAGCGCGGGAGCAGCATCTGGTGGTCGCGGGCAAGCCGGAGCGCGTGCGGCGCTTTCTCGGGGTGGCGGAGGATACCGCGTCGGAGGATGTGGAATCGCGCGTGCAGGCGGAGGTGCGGGCGGTGATCGCCGGGTTGCTGGAGATCGCGGAACGCAAGCTCGGGCTGGACGCGAACTTGGCGGACTTCGGGTTTGATTCGATGAGCCTGGCGACGTTGGCGCGGCGGTTGGGGGAACGTTACGGGGTGACGATTTCGCCGGCGGTGTTTTTTGGGCATTCGACGATTCGGAAGCTGGCGCTGTATTTGATCACTGAATACGGCGAAGCGGTGACGCACGGACGGGCGTTGGCGGCGGTGAAAGTTGAGGGAGAAGGGGTGAAGACGTCGGCAGCGGTCGCGACTGGGCGGGACGAGCCGATCGCGGTGATTGGGATGAGCGGGCGGTTTCCGCAGGCGCGGAACATCGACGAGATGTGGCGTATTCTGGCGGAGGGGCGGGACGCGGTGACGGAGGTGCCGGCGGAGCGGTTTGAATCACAGGCGGCCGGGAAGTGGATGGGGTGTCTGCCGGGCGTGGCGGAGTTCGATCCGTTGTTCTTTGAGATCTCGCCGAGCGAGGCGGAGGCGATGGACCCGCGTCAGCGACATCTTTTGCAGGAGTCGTGGAAGGCGCTGGAGAACGCGGGCGTGGGGCCGCGTCAGCTGGCGAAGCTGCGGGTCGGGATGTTCGTCGGCGTGGAGGAAGGCGATTATGCGTTCCTCGCTCCGGAGGGGGAATTGACGTCGAACCACAACGCGATTTTGGCGTCGCGGCTGGCGTATCTGCTGGATTTCCGCGGGCCGGCGATGGCGATCAACACGGCGTGTTCGTCGGGGTTGGTGGCGGCGCATCAGGCGTGCTCGAGTTTGCGCAATGGCGAGTGTGACGCGGCGCTGGTGGCGGCGGTGAGTTTGCAGCTGACGCCGGCGGGTCATATCGCGATGGGGCAGGCGGGCATGTTGTCGCCGGACGGGACGTGCCGGGTGTTCGATAAACGCGCGAACGGGATGGTGCCCGGCGAGGCGTGCGTGGCGTTGGTGTTGAAGCGACTCTCGCAGGCGGAGGCGGACGGGGATCCGATTCACGCGGTGATTCGCGCGAGCGGGGTTAATTACGATGGGAAGACGAACGGCATCACGGCGCCGAGCGGCGTGGCGCAGGCGGAGCTGTTGAAAGGCGTCTATGAGGCGGCGCGCATCGAGCCGGAGGCGGTGGACTATGTGGTGGCGCACGGGACGGGCACGCGGTTGGGCGATCCGGTGGAAGTGAACGCGCTGCAGCGGGTGTTTGGGCGGGCGGGGGCGGTGCAGAGGGGTGGGGCGTGCGCGTTGACGTCAACGAAGAGCAATTTCGGGCACACGTTTGCGGCGTCGGGGTTGGTGAGCGCGGTGGGGTTGATCGAGGCGCTCCGGCACGGGATGATTCCGGCGAGCCTGCACTGCGAGCAGGAGAACGATTTTATTACGTGGGCGGTGAGTCCGCTGTATGTGAACAAACGCGCGAAGACGTGGGAGCGGTCGAGTGGCGTGCAGGGCGGACGCGCGCGGACGGGGGCGGTGAGTGCGTTCGGCATGAGCGGGACGAACGCGCACATGGTCTTTGAGGAGTATGTCGGCGGGCGTGCGGGCGACGGAATCCCTGAACTCACGTTCAGGGCCACGACGGAAAAGTTGTTGGTGTTGTCGGCGAAAACGGAAGAGGCGTTGACCGAACAGATCGACGCGTTGGCTGCGGCGCTGCGGGCGGACGAAGTGCGCGCGGCGGGGCTGGCGAGCGTGAGCTATACGCTGCTCGAAGGCCGGCACGCGTTTGCGTGGCGGGTGGCGGTGGTGGCGCGCGATTTTGACGAGGCAGTAGCGACGTTGGAGCGGGCGAAGACGCGCGGGGCGGGGACGAATTTTTGGAAAGGACGCGCGCCGAACGGGGCGAACGAAAGCCGGGCGCTGCGCGAAAAGGGCGAGGCGTTGTTGGCGCGTTGCCGTGGGTTGAGCGGTGAGGCGGAGGCGTATCGCGAGACGCTGGGCGGGCTCGGTGAGCTGTATTGTCAGGGTTTTGATGGGGATTGGCGCGGGTTGTTTGGTGGGACGACGCCGCGGCGGGTGGCGCTGCCGACGTATCCGTTTGCGCGGGAGACGTATTGGGTGGCGAAGCGGGCGAAGGTTGCGGCTGGAGCGTGCGACGCGGTGAAGGGGCTGCATCCGCTGGTGCAGGTGAACACGTCGGACCTCGGCGGGCAGCGGTTTCGTTCAACGTGGGCCGGCGCGGAGTTTTTCCTTGCGGATCACCGCGTGCACGGGGAACGCGTGATGCCGGGTGCGGCGTATCTGGAGATGGCGCGGGCGGCGTTGGCGCTATCGGTTCCGGCGGAGGAGAGAGAGCGCGCACGCGGCGTGGTGACGTTGAGCCAGGTGGTGTGGGTGGCTCCGCTGGTGGTGGGCGAAGCGGCGCGGGCGGTGAATATCGAGTTGCGCGAAAACGGATCGGAGGAAGCGGAAGGTGGAGTATATGTTTCGTTTGATGTGCGCGGCAGCGAGGGCACGACGCACGCGTTGGCGGGAATCGAGGTCGACGTGCTGAAGCGCCGGATGACCGGACCGCGGCTGGACGCGCAGGCGTGTTATGCGG
>DFYA01000308.1 GCA_002382525.1 Opitutaceae bacterium UBA4094 | reverse complement strand
ACCCCGGCGCCGTCGGCATCCAATACGCCGCGAACAACCAGGGCACGCTTCGTCATGTCAGCGTGCGCTCCGGCGACGGTGCCGGCTGGTGCGGCGTCGACATCACCCACGACAGCCCCGGGCCCGCCCTCCTCAAGGACGTTTCCATCCGCGGTTTCGATTACGGCCTGCGCCTCGGCAAGGTCCAATACAGCCTCACCCTCGAAGACGTCACGATCAGCAACCAACACATCGCCGGCCTCTGGAACAACGGCAACGTGCTCACCGTTCGCCGGTTCATCTCCAACCAGTCCTCCGGCTCCGTGCCCGCCGTCACCAACCCCGGTGTCGACGGCCTGCTCACGTTGCTCAACGCCCGCCTCAACCATGGCGGCTCGCCCGCGTCCGCCGCCGTCGTCAATCAGGGCCGGCTCTTCGCGCGCGACGTCGTTGCCAGCGGTTATGCCTCCGCGATCTCCCACAAAGGCAGCGCCATCTCCGGCCTCTCCATCGCCGAATACGCCAGCGAGCCCGGCCTCGCCCTCTTCCCTTCGCCCGCCCCGACGTTGATGTTGCCCGTCGAGGAAACCCCCGAGCCAGGTTGGGACACCCCATCCACTTGGATCAACGCTGCCGATTACGGCGCGGTGGTCGGCGATGGCATCTTCGATCACACTGCGATCCAGGCCGCCATCGACGCCTGCACGCCTACCCAGCGCACCGTTTACCTGCCTAATGCCGGCACCGGCCAATCTTACCAACTCGGCGGCACCATCGAACTACGCGGACACTGCCGCCGCCTCATCGGCATGAACAACCCGATCATTCTCGGCTCGGCCTTCGCCGCCACCACCGCGCCCGTCTTCCTCGTGCCCGACTCCGGCGCGCCCGACCTGGTCGCACTCGAGTGGCTCTACACCCCGTTCCACAACTCCGCCAAAACCACCACGTGGATTCGCAACGCCTCCGCCTCCACCGTCCTTCTGCGCAACCTGTTCCTTGTTTACGGCAAGGCCTACGACGGCGCCGCCGCCTCCGGTAAAACGTTCATCGAGGACGTGCACTCCTTCCATTCTAGCACCACCGACACGAACCACCCCGCGTGGACGTTTGGCTCGGCCGAGCGCGCGTGGGCCCGCCAGTTCAACCCGGAAAACTACCAGGGCCACGCCCGCAATCTCGGCGGACGCCTCTGGATCCTCGGTTACAAAACCGAGAAATACGGCCCTCAACTCGACAACCGCCCCGGCGCTTTCACCGAGATCCTCGGCGCACTCATCCACCCGCAAACCAGCGGGGTCGATGCCAATCTCCCGGTCTTTGTGAACGACTCCGGCTCCGTTTCGATCGTCGCGGTCGAGCCCCCGTCCAACACCATCTCGCACTCCCTCATCGTCCGCGAAACCCGCGATGGCGCCACCGCCGACTTGGTCTTCGATGCTAACGCCACGTGGGCCGTCGGATCCGGCGACACCCGCTCTTTCCTGCTCGGCCGCTACACCGGCTACAAACCCGCTCCCGCCCAATCACTCCCTTGGTCCGAGGACTTCGCCCAAGCCGACGGCGACAACTTCGATCGCGGCGCGACCGCTTGGGAGCTTGATCCCACCGGCCTGAACTTTGCCGGTTCGTTCGCCGTGGCATCCGGCGCCCTCGCCTCCACGAACACGGGCAAACCCGTTTCTTGGTATTCCGCCGCGATTCCCGTCGCCGGACAGACCGTCGTCACCTTGACCGCCACCTACTCCGCCGTTGGCTCCCTCGGCGCGAGCGACCGCATCGAGATTGGCTACATCGCCGATGACGGCGCCCCGGTGTGGGTTCACGTGCAAGACGGCGCACCCGCGTCACCCGTTGTTGCAATCGACGCCCCGATAACGCTCGGTGGCACCGTCACTGCCCTCGAACTCGTCGTGCGCTTCACCAGCACCGCCGCCGGCCTCGGTCATCGCCTCGACTCCATCGGCCTGGCGTCCGCTGCCCCCAGCCGCCTCGCCGCCTATAACAGCGGCGGCGCTACGACTGGCGATTGGCTCAACGACTACCCGATCATCACCGGCTCCAACGGCGGCACCGGTTCCACCACCAACGCCATCGACACCGCAGGGGTCACCGATCCTGCGCCCGAAGCGATCTATCAAACCCACCGCCATGCCGCCTCCCTGTTGACTTACACGCTCTCCGACCTCGCCCCAGGCGTCACCCACACCGTGCGTCTCCACTTCTGCGAAACCTACTGGAGCGCCGCCAACAAGCGCCGCTTCCACGTCGAGATCAACGGCACCCGCGTGCTCACCGACCTCGACGTCTTTCAAGTCTCCGGAGGCCGTTATCGCGCCCACGTGGAAACCTTCACCGCGACCGCCAACGCCTCAGGGCAAATCGTGGTCACGTTCCTCGCCGGTTCGAAAAACCGCCCGTTCGTCTCCGGCGTCGAACTCCTACGCTGAGTCCCCGGGAACGCCGAGTTCCAGCTCGGCCTCAATCCCTCCCCACGTGGCACAGGCATTCCTGCCTGTGCTTCCGTGCCTCCCCGCGTGACGACCGCACCGCGGCCCATTCCTCACGCGAACACCACCATCAGCGCCACGACCGCGACGGCCCACAGCGCCCACCAGAGGTGAAAGCTCTTCCACCCGCCGTGCGCCGCGCGCTCCGCCTCCGGCAATCGCAGGAAGCTCCGGTCCCACACCGCCGTCGCCGCACGGAAACGCGGTCCGATCAACGACCCGCCGACCAACACCGCCGCGCTGAACACGAAGGTCAAAAACGCGCGGTTCAAAAACGAGTTCAACAGCGCCCAATCCGCATAGGCCGACGCGACGCGCAATCCGAGCCCGAACAAAATCCCGCCCACCAACGCGGCGTTCGCCGCTCCCGTTTTCCCGCCGCGCCACAACATGCCGCCCACAAAAATCACTCCGATCGGCGGACCAAAAAACGCCGCCATATCCTGAATGTAGATAAAGAGCCCTTTGTCGAAGCGTGCGATAAACGGCGCCCAGATGATCCCGATCGCGAGCAACCCAAACGTCGTCCAGCGCCCCACCCGCACCAGATCCGTCTGCGTCGCCTCGCGCTTCAAAAAGCGCTGATAGAAATCGATCGTCAGGATGGTCGACGCGCTATTCAGCACGCTCGACACCGTGGACATGATGGCGGCCGCCATCGCCGCCAACACCAGCGCGCCAAACCCCGCCGGCAACAGGTCGCGCACCAGGGTATTGAACACCTTGTCGCGCGGCAGCTCCGTGCCGTAGATCGCAAACGCCGCGAGTCCCGGCACCACCACGATGAGCGGCATCAACATCTTTACGCCGCCTGTCAGAATCACGCCCATCCGCGCGTCCCACTCGCTGCGCGCGCCGAATGCCCGCTGGATGTAGAACTGGTTCGTGCACGCATACCAAAGCCCCAGTGACATCCATAAAGTGAATACACCCGTCCACGGGGCGAACGCGTGATCTGCCGGATGCAGCAACCGCGTGCGCGTCTCGCCCGCAGCTTCATTGGCCGCCCACAGCGCCGACCAACCGCCCGCGCGCTCCACCGAAAACACCAACACCGCGATTCCGCCCGCAACCAAGATAACGACCTGCACCACGTCGGTCCACACGACCGACGCCAGCCCGCCCTTTACGCTGTAGATGCCAGTCACCACCGCGACCAACGCGATGCCGCCGAGGAAATACCAACTAAACCCGTCCGGCCCCGCCGCCGGAGATCCCGGTTGGAAATAATCATGCAGGATCAACCCGCCCGCGTAGAGCGCCCCCGCGAGCAGCGCCAGCGTCAGATGAATCACGCTCAGCCCTGCGAACAACGCCCGTGTCGACGCCCCGTAACGCGTCTCCAGAAACGTCGGCACCGTAAAGATCTTGGTCCGGAAATAATATGGCAGGAAAAAGAACAGCAGCATGCTCAGCGACATCAGCGCCATCAGTTCCCAATTCGCCGGAGCCAGCCCGAACACATACGCCGCGCCGACCATGCCAATGAAGTGCTCTGTCGAGATGTTCGACCCCACCATCGACAGCCCCACCGCATACCAAGGCAGCCGCCGTCCGGCCAAAAAGTATTCTTCCGCCGAACTCTGTTCGCGCCGCCCGGCCCAAAGGCCCACGCCGAGCACCACTGTAAAATAGAGCAACAACACCGTCGTCGCCAAAACGTTCGCCTCGCTCATCGTGCCGCCTCCTCGCCCGCCTGCACCGCCGCTCGCGCCGAGGCCAACAGCCCCATCGCAAAGGGCGCCATCACCCGGAAGCCTCCGCGCTGCAACGCTTCGCCTCCTCGGTTCAATTGCGCCACACCGCCCAATAGCCCGTCACCCGTCAGGTGCGGGACAAAGCCCGGCAACGCCCGCCGCGCTGCCTCCGCCGCGTTCTTCCGATCGGCCGGCTCCACGATCAGCCCGAGGCGCGCGCCGAGCGCCAGCCCGGCCGCAATCGCCGCGGAGCCCGAGGTGTCGCTCCCGGTTTCCGGCTCGTTCAAATACACCGACCACAGTCCATCTGGCCGCTGCCGCTCCACCGCGCGTCGCGCCACGGCGGCAAACACCGCCACGATCCGCGGTGGACACTCCCCAAACGTCTCTGCCGTGCGCGCCACGCCGATCAAAAACCACCCGCACGCCCGGGCCCAATCCGCCTGCTCGGGCTCCCCGCCTAATCGCGCCCGCTGTGCCACCACGCCGTCGCGCACGAGGTGCTCGCACCGCGCCTCGATCTGCGCCCACGCCAACTCACGCCAGGCCTCGCGCCCGTCTCGTCGGCAACCGACTGCCAGCGGATACGAAAGCGTGTAGCATCCCTCGATCGTGATTTCCGTAAACGCCCGCGGTCGCCCCTCGGCGTCCTCGCCCCGATCCAGCAACAGGCCATCGGCCCCTGTCTTGGCCGCCACATACGTCGCCATAATTTGAATACCGGGATGTCCCTGGGTTAAAAACGCAAAGGGCAGCAACGCCTCGATGCCGAAAATTTCGTCGCGCCGTGGCTCGCCGCGCGGCCCCGTGTAGTTCAGCCGCCCGCCCGGAAAGAAATACTCAACATGCTCCGTCAATGCCGCCTCGGCCCCGCACGCGCGCAAGCCATCCATGACGCAGCCTTCGATCCAGTTGAAGGGCTGCAACGTTCTCGTTGAAGCCAACGTTGCAGCAAAGGCGCGCCAAGCGTCCTCCGTGTTCATCGCCACGCGCGCACTTATTAGATGCACGCCCAACGCCTCATCCAGCTCCGCGCCGGGCTCCAGCACCGCCACCGCCCGCGTCGCGTCCGTCGCGCTCAAATACAGTCCTTCCGCCACCGCCGCCTGCGCGTCCGTTTCAGTGAGCGCCAATCCGAACGGTTGATACGTGCATCCGTAGCGCACGTCGATTTCGCCCAACACCCGGCCACTGCCCGCCAACGCCACGCGGATCGCCCGCACGTCGGGCACTTCGCCGCCCAGCGTCACGCGCAACTCAGCCCCGCCTTCGAACTGGCTCGTCCGCTCCGCCACCAGGACGAGGTCTTCGGCCCCGATGTCCCATACGCGCGCCAGACGCGGCAGCGCCCGCTCCGGGGTCGCCCGCGCCAGCCGGCCTTTCAACGGGCTGAACAGAACACGTTGCATCAAAACAGGTGAGTTGATCATGGCGATGATGAGCGATCCTTGGCCGCGCCGGGCACATAGAAGACGCGCGAGGTTTCTCCGGTCTTCAGGGGATTACCCCAGACATCGGTCGCTCCCGCATCCACCTCCACTTTCCGCCCTTCTTGCGGCGCGACTACGGTGACGCCGGCGTCGTCCGCGCCACGCGCGAATCGGTAATACGTCGCGTCATCCGTCGTCTGTTTGCCCGCAAACTTTCGCCCTTCCAATTGAGCGGCCAGTGCCGAAAACGCCGCCGCATCCGGATGCAGATAACCGTCGGGGGTGACCATCGTGGTAAAGCGCAACCGGTCCCCGAAGAACCCGTGCGTGTGAAGGCTGTAGAGGAAGAGTTTCTCATTCCCGACCGCAAACATCACCACCACGTAGCGCACGAGCGCCTCGG
>DFYA01000068.1:5272-6600 GCA_002382525.1 Opitutaceae bacterium UBA4094 | reverse complement strand
CGCCGCGTGCTGGTCGCCGGCGAGCACGAAGGCTTTGTTGCGCACGCTCGAGGCGTAAACGCCGGCGGCGGCGGGCAACGAGCCGAAGTCCTTCGTCTGCCCGAATTCGCGGCGACCGTTTTCCGGCTTGTTGTAGAGGCTGAATCCGCGGGTTTCGCCGGTGGAGGAAACCGCGACCAAGGTCACATCACCAAAGACGAGATCGAGGTTGGAGAGCGCCGGATTGGCGGTGTCGCCGAAAGGTTTGAAGCGCTGGCGCACCTCGAAGCCATCGGACCCGAGGAACAGGTAAAACACTTCGCCGGCCGCGTTGGCCGCGATGACGGCGTCCGCCGTCGAAGGCGCGAGCACGGTCGTTATCTCGCCTTCCACCAGCGCGGTGAGGTCATGCGTGCCGTCCTGCACGATCTGCCCGCCGCCAACGAGACCGCGGCGCTGGCTCAGCGTGGTGACGTGCAACTCGGTGCGACCATCCGGCGTCGCGATCAGGCCGGCGGCGAGCTTGCGCGCGCCCGGTCCGCCGTCGGCGTAGCGGAGCATTTTAACCGGTTCGCCGCGCGGGCCGAGTTGATACGCGGGGCCGTTGCCGAGCGCGATGTCGATGCTGCGCGCGCCGTTCTCGGCGAACACGGGTTTGTAGTTGAGTTTAACTACAGAGAATCGGCCGTCTTGCGTGGCGATCGCCACCGAACCAAGGTTTTGGCGATAATGAGCGGCGCCGAAGCCGGCGGATTCGAGCAGCGCCGGGCGTTTGGCGAACGTGCCGCGTTCCCCAACGAGGTCGGTGAACACGAGGTCGCCATCGTCTTGGAGCGCGAAGGGCAACTCGGCCCATTCGTCGATGCCAACCGCGACGTAGCGGGCGGGCTCGAGCGAGACACTCGCGAGTTCCTCGATCTCGGCGCCTTTGAAGAGCGGGAGGATTTGGACGAGAATGAAAATGAAGATGCCGAAGACCGCGACGATGACCGAAAGACCGCCGACTTTGATGAACTGGTTCATGAACCGATCCACGAGCAAGGTGCGCCGGGCCACTTGAAAGCGGGCGGGAACGACGGGCGGAGTGGGCTTCTGGGCGGTCGGCATGGGAGACAAAATCGGAAAGACGAGCGGGGACGCGTTAAAGCGGGCGATTACGGGTGGGTGGTTGCCCGGGATCAACCGGGCTGCGTGACGATTCCGTGACAAAAAATGGCGGGACGAGTTATTCGTCCCGCCATTGCTGCATCAGTGCAAAATCACTGCGTATTCAGCCAGTGCGATCAAAGGCCGGCCTTGACCTCTTCGCAGAGGGCGGCGGGCATCGGGAAATAACCGTCCTTGGCCAC
>DFYA01000068.1:3651-5201 GCA_002382525.1 Opitutaceae bacterium UBA4094 | reverse complement strand
GCGATGGCGTTCACGCCGGAGGTCTTGTAACCGATGCCGGAGTAGCCGATGCCGTAGAGGTCGGTGGCGACACCTTGCACAACGGCAGAGGAACCGGGTTGCTCTTTCACGCGGGGGCTGAAGTCGCCCTTGCCAAGCGCTTCGTCCTTGAAAAAGCCGTAGGTGCCGGAGGCGGAGTTGCGGCCATAACCCGAGATCGGGCGGTTGGCGAAACCACCGGTCAGACCAACGTCACCCCAGGTGTTGATCTGCTTGCCGCCGAGGCGGTTCGTGCTGGAGAAGATGCCGTCCACTTGGACGAGGCTGAGGCTCTTGATGGGGTTGTCCTTGTGCGTGTAGACGGCGAGCGCGTCGATCGAGACTTTGATCTCGGTGGGCTTGTAGCCGTATTTCTTTTCGAAGGCGTCGATTTCGGAACCCTTCATGGCGCGGCTCATCGGGCCGAGTTGCGCGGTGCCTTCGATGAGGGCAACCGGAGCGGTCGAGGAACCTTTGCCCTCGATCTGGATGTTCACGTTCGGGTAGATCGCGCGGAAACCTTCGGCCCACAGGGTCATGAGGTTGTTCAGCGTGTCGGAGCCAATGGAGTTGAGGTTACCGGAAACGCCAGAGACCGACTTGTAGGGCTCGAGGGCCGGATCAACCTGGATCTGAGCGATAAGGGAGGAGGCGGAAACCGCCACGGCGGCAAGACCGCCAAGGAATGCTTTTTTCATGAGGATACGATTACTGGTTTATACTAACGAAAGGGAGAGACGCGGGGTGCCAAACAGGTGCCTCGCACCCCGCGTTAACTGACTACACAAACTACACAACTGACCGGAAACTACTTAGAAGCTGACCTGCATCTGAGTGCGGAGACCGAGCACGTCGGCGTCGCCACCCGTGGTGGCACCGTCTTCGAACTTGGCGTAAACGACGCCGGCGGAGAACTTCACGTTGTCCTTGGCGAACAGGTAATTGAACCCGGCATAGACCTCATACATGGAGTCGAAGTTTTCGCGGGCGCTGTTGGTGCTCGGGATCACGTCGGTGACGCTCACGTTGCGACCATCGGTGTCGAGGTAGCTGAGGCGAGCGACGAGTTCGAGCTGCTTGCTAAGCGCGACCGAGGGCTGGAGGGTGAATCCATAGGCGTTGGAGCCGGCGCCCGCATCGTTGTCGGACCAAAGGACTTCACCGAGGAGGCTGAAGCTGCCGACCGTGAACGTGCTGTAGAGCGAGGTGACGAGCAGCGAGTCGTTGACGAGCACACCGTTCTCGACCTGCTCGGGGAGGAAGCCGAGGGCCGCGCCAACGGTGTAGGAACCGTTGTCGAACTTGCCCTTCAAGCCGCCGTTAGCCCAGAGCGCGACGCCGCTGTTGCCGGGATTGCCGCTACGACCACCAAAGCCCGGGTCCGACTGACGCTCGATATTGGTGACGGCCGCACCGTAGAACACGTTGCCCGCCGTGCCGTCGGTGAAGATACCCATACGACGAGAACCGCCGCCCAGACGGCGACCATTGTTGGACTCGACGAAGTAACGGGTGACCGGCGAACGCTCGAT
>DFYA01000068.1:755-3623 GCA_002382525.1 Opitutaceae bacterium UBA4094 | reverse complement strand
AGGAAGTCGTAGTTGATCACGCCTTCGAAGTCCGGGCCGAACTCGGCTTTCACGCCGAGACGCACGCGGCGCATGAAGAAGTTGCCGCTGGTGGGGATGTCACCGAGAAGGCCGTCGAGCTCATCATCAGTGGTGAAGTTGTCATAACGGGCTTGCACGCGGCCGTTGATCTGAAGCTTCGTGACCGAGCTGGAGCCGGGCATCGCGTAGGTCGACGGCTTGGCGTCCTTGGTGATCTGCGCGGCTTCCTCGGTGGTGAGGACGCCTTTCTTCACGAGGGCGTCGAGGACGGCCTTGCCGTCTTGAGCAACCGCCACGGACGCGGTGCCGAGAGTCACGCCGCCGAGCAACGCGATCCATTTGAGTGATTTTTTAGCCATGTTCTTAGGTATTGGGTGTGTTAGCTGAGTCGCACTGGCGTGCGGGTCAGGCCCCAAGATGACAGGCTATTGTTACGGAATGATGACGGTTCTGTTACGACACCGTTATAACCGCGCAAGTTGGGCTTTTTTTCACCCCCTCTGAGACGCTCTCGGGTCGAATCGGCCGATCCACACCCGCCGCCCGCGTCGTCGCCTACGCCGACGACTCGGACTCGTCGGTCGACTCGGAAGCCTCGGGCGCCTCCGGGGCCTCCGTGAGCTGCACCAACTCCTGCAGCGACGAGAAGTGCCGGCTCAAGTCGAAGTCGCCGCCCAACCCGCCGACGACGCGATTGAACAAGTCCTTCTTCGACGCCTGCAACGCCTGGATGCGTTCCTCGATCGTGCCGGCCGTCACCATACGGTAAACGAACACGGTGCTCTTTTGTCCGATGCGGTGAACGCGGTCCACCGCCTGAGCCTCGACCGCCGGGTTCCACCATGGGTCGAGCAAGAACACGTAATCCGCCGCGTGCAGCGTGATGCCGGTGCCGGCGGCCTTGAGCGACACGAGCATCACGGCGGCACCGTCGGCGTTTTGGAACGATTGCACGGGCTTGAGCCGGTCGAGCGTCATGCCGGTGAGTTCGTAGCGCGGCAGGTCGGGGAAGCTCTCGGCCAACGCCGCGCGCACGCGGTCGAGCAACATCACGAACTGCGAAAAGATCACGACCTTATGCCCGCTGCCGACGATCTCGGCGAGTTTCTCCACGAGCAGCGTGATCTTGCCGGAGTCCTCCAGCGGCGACTTGCGCCACGGCAACATGTCGGGATCGCAGCACACTTGGCGGAGCCGCGTGAGCAACGCGAGAAAGCCGAAAGATTTCTCGCGCATCGCCGCGCCCACGTCGTCGCCCAAGCGGCTGAGACCTTCGGAGCAGATCTTCGCGTATTCGGCCCGCTGCACCTCGGTGAGCGGGCAATGCAGGTCGATCTCCACCTTTTGAGGAAGCTCGGTCGCAACCGCGTTTTTCGTGCGACGCAGGATAAACGGCGCGAGTTGCGCACGCAGACGTTCCAACGTGCCGGTGCGATCCGTGGTCAACGCCGTTTCGAAGATCACGCGCGGCCCGAGCAGACCCGGCAGGAGGAAGCGGAAGATCGACCACAAATCGAGCTGGCGGTTTTCCAGCGGCGTGCCGGTGAGAACCACACGATGGCGGGCGTGAATCGCGAAACAGGTCTGCGTGACCTTCGCGTCGGGGTTTTTGATGAACTGCCCTTCGTCGAGCACCGCATATGCGAACTCGTGGTCGGCGAGCAACGCGCGGTGTTTGCGCAACTGCGTGTAGCTCGCGAGCCAGATGACGGAGTCCTTGCGCGTCGAAAAATCGTTGCCCGTCTTGAGCACGTCCACCGCGAGATGCGGATAGAAGCGCAGAATCTCCTCGCGCCACACCGGCACCACGCTGGCAGGGCACACGATCACGCTCGGGCGGTCATCCTGTGGGCGTGTCGCGAGCAGCGTGAGCACTTGCAGCGTTTTACCGAGGCCCATTTCGTCGGCCAGCAAACCGTGGCATCCCACGTCGCACAGGTGGTGCAGCCACTCGACGCCGCGGCGTTGATACGGGCGCAGCAGCTCGGGTAACGTCGGCGTTTTCGCCGTCGCGGTGAGCACGTTTTGGCGCCACGCCTCCAACTCCGGCGAGAGCGTGAGTTTTACGCGGCTGTCGCTGTAGAGGGAAAAAATCAGATACGGCGAAAGCTCGCCCGTGCCGCGCGCCTCGGCCGCCGTGCGATGCCACGCGCTGATCGAAGCAAGCCGCTCGATGGGCAACGACACGATGCCGATGCTCGGGATGATCACGGGCGACGTGCCCTTCTTCGTGAGAATGGAAACCTCTTCGTCGGTGAGCAGACGCTCGCCGGTTTTGAAGATCCAGCGCAGATCGAGCCCCTGCCCTTCCGCTTTGCCTTTGCGCGTGGTCGCGACGGCTTCGACAAAAATCTCCTTCGCGCCTTCGAGGAGCCGCGTGGACTGCTCATCGAGTTCGACCGCGAACATCTTTTTCCACGCCGGCAGCGTGACCTTGAGGAAGTTCGGGATCTCCACCACCGAGCCGAGCACGTAGAGGCCGGTGACTTGGTTGTAGGTGAAGTGCGCCTTACGCGCGTAAGCGGCAAGGCCGATCAACTTCGCGCGTTCGCTGGAGCTGACGGTCGCGTGACCGTGGCCGGCGGCTTGCGCGGCTTGGCCGAGAGCGGGCACGCGCTTCTTGTCGGAGTTCACCCAGTTGGCCTGAAACGTGAGCCCTTCGGTCGTGGTCGTGAAAACGAGAATCAGCGTCCGCGAAACCGCGCGCGCGGCGGCGCCGGCCGGCGTGCGCCGCGACGCCGAAGGACCGCGCGTCGTGGCCGGAGCCGGCGACGGCGCGGAGGCGGCCGGACCATGGCCCATCGCTCGGTAGGTCGAGCCCGGAACAAAACCGTTGGCGTGCGGCGT
>DFYA01000068.1:0-625 GCA_002382525.1 Opitutaceae bacterium UBA4094 | reverse complement strand
CGGTGCCCTTCTTCGAGTTGGGCTTCGCTAAAATGGCGCTCCCAATCGTGTTCGAGTTTACCGAACCAGAATTCGAGCGATTGGGGAGTATAGACTCGTTTCGGACCGTGGGTTTGCATCCAACTAAAAGGTCGGAACGTAGGCCGCAGCGAAGTGCGGGCAACCCTTATTTGCCGAGGGCGGCAAGTTCTTGGCGAATGACCTCCAACGTGCGCCCCACCGCACCCTGATTCGCCTCGCGCCACTGCTTCGCGGCCATCGACATCGACGTGCGTTCGGCCTCGTTCGACCACAGCGCGACGATCTCTTTTTTCAACGCGTTGGCGTCGGCCGCCGACTTCGCCGCGCCCATCTCGCGCATGTCGCGCGCGATCGAACGGAAGTTGGACAACTCCGGACCGAACACCACGGGTTTGCCGAGCGCGGCGGCCTCCACCGGCGTCTGACCTTCGTAATGCGGCGGCAGACTTTTGCCGATGAAGACGAGTTCGGCGAGCTGCGTGAACTTGCGCAGTTCGCCCGTCGTGTCGCCCACCGCGACCTCCACCTCTGACGGCGCCGGGCCACGCGAACGGAAATGATACGTGAGCCCGCTCGCGCGCAGCACACCCTCGATCTCCGCACG
>DFYA01000140.1:25653-37411 GCA_002382525.1 Opitutaceae bacterium UBA4094 | reverse complement strand
ATGAGGTTGTGACCGCCGGCGGCGGAGACCTCGATGGCGCGGCGAAGGGCGTGTTGACCTTTGATTTCGGCGAAGTCGCCGACGCTCATGTCGGGGCCGTTTTGGATTGCGATGCCGGCGGAGTGGGGGACCGGTTGGAGATCGATTTCGCCTTTAAGAAAACGAAACGCTTGGTCGAGGGATTGCACAGGGTAGGCGGCGACGCCGTCCACGAGCGCGGCCTCGTCGGCCGAAGCCGGCGGGAGAAGCACGCCGCGTTTGCCGAGCTGTTTGGCGAGTCGGGCGAGAGCCAAGGCGCCACGCACCGGGCGCGTGGCGCCGGAGAGACTGAGTTCGCCGGCGATGAGATAGTCGTCGAGTTGGCCGGACTCCAATTGCTCGGTCGCCACGAGAATGCCAATGGCGATGGGCAGATCGTAAAACGGCCCTTCTTTGCGCAGGTGGCCGGGGGCGAGATTGATCGTCGTGCGGGTGCGCGGGATTTTAAAACCACTATTACTCAGCGCCGACACCACGCGGTCGTCCGACTCTTTGACTGCAGCGTCGGGCAGGCCGACCAAGATGAGCTTGGGGTCGCCGCTTTCGTTGGAGTTGACCTCAACGTGGACCAGTTCCGCGTCGATTCCTTGGAGCGCGGCGGACGAAATCGTGGCGAGCATGGCGATCAGTGGGCCACTAGGGCGGGGCGTCGCGCGATGCTCGCGAGGTTGTGTTCAATCGCGTCGAGATAGGGGTGCGTGCCGTCAGGCCGGGCAAGAAAACGATACACGCCGAGGTAGTCGTTTTCGAGTTTGGGTTTCACGACGTTCTCCCAGAACGCGGTGCTGCCGGCGACGAGTTGGTCGACTGATTTGAACACGCGCTTCGATGACGGAATACCGAGGAAAGCGTCCGATTCGGCGAATTCATTGAACAATAACTCCAGTTTGTCGGGATAGTCCTCGGCCGCCATCTGTCCCAAGTAGTCGGCGGTCGCGACCAGACTGGCGAGCACGTGGTCTTCGTGGCGGTTAAAACGGAGACGCATGCCTGCGGTGGATTGGCCGGTGCACCGGATGGCTCCCAGCACGATGTCTAATTCTTCCGAGGTTACGCCGAAACTCGGGAGGAACGAGGCCGCCAGCGCGCAGCTTCGCAGCACATGGCAAAACGTGTATTTCGCCCCGGTTCCCTCGTGGTCGGAGCGCAGTTTTAAATAGCCGCTGTCGTGGAGGAGCGCGGTGGCGAGACCGAGTTCGAACTGGCGATGAGTGAAAGCGGATCCGGTGGATGTCTGGCGCGCAGCGAACAGGTCAACGTAGGCCATGGTGACCTGCAGCGTATGGCGGAAATCGTGATACTTGAGGTCGCAGGCCTGATAATCGAGGAAGGCTCCGGTAAACAGGCGCTCGGTGGCGGAGAACAGTTCGCGCGTGAACGCCTCGGGTGCACCCGGGAAGAGTGTGCGAGCCGTTTCGAGCGTGGCTTCGGTGACGGTCTCTACACTCGTGGTATCTGTCGAAAGGGGCATGTCGATGGGGCCGGGCCAATCAATGCGTTTGATGGCGCAAGAACATGGCGAAGCGGGCTGTGAGTAATGGTTTGCGGAAAGCGCGCGCAAGCCCAATTTTGAGCACTATTTTTGGAAGCACACACGGCGATGAAACTTGGACTTACAGGCGGCATGGGCGGAGGAAAATCAACGGCGGCGCGCTATTTTGAGGAGGCAGGATTTAGCCGTGTCGACTCGGACCAGATTGTGCGTGATGAGTTGCTGACGAATCAGGCGGTGATCGCAAAAATCGCCGCGCGGTTTCCCGACGTGGTAAACTCAGCCAACGAGGTTCAACGTCCGTTGCTCGCCGCTCATGTATTCAAAAAGGACGACAACCGTCTGTGGCTGGAGTCGCTGTTGCACCCGCTCGTTTACGCTCGCTGGCGGGAGCTGTTTGTGGGGCGTCCCGATGTGCGCTGGGTGGTGGAGGTGCCGCTGCTATTTGAACAGGGGCTGGAAAATTGGTTTGATTTCACCGTCTGCGTATCCACATCGTCCGCCAACCAAATTGCCCGGTTGACTGAGCGCGGAATTCCCCAATCGCTCGCCGAGCAACGAATTTCCAAGCAATTGCCCTTGGCGCTGAAAGTAGAAAAAGCCGATTTTGTCCTGTCCAACGACGGCACATTGGAATCCTTGCGTCTGCAAGTGAACCACTTGGCGGCCCAGCTGTCCGGTGTTCGCTAGCCACGGGTTCGGCCTGGTTGATTTTCCGCCTCCTCTTTCCCACAAATGGACGAATCCGATTTGAACGCCTCTGCCGAAGCCGGCGCAGGAAAACCCAAGAAAACGACGAAGCGAGCGCCGCGCGCTGCGAGTGTTGCGGCTCCCAAGAAGCCGCGCACATCCAAGCCTCGGACATCGAAGGCCTCGTCCAAGGCTGTCGGCGAAGCGGCCGCCGAGCCCTCGTTGTTTGAGCCGATGCCGTCGGCTGCACCTGAGCCCCCCGCTCCGCGAGAAGCAGTTCGTGAGGAGCGTCGACCCGAGTCGGTCGAGGTGGCGCCACCGCCCCCCGCTCCATCAGAGCGTCCTGTCTTTGTTCCATCTACGGAGCGTGCCGCGCCCCCTCATCATGAAGGGGCGTCATCTTCCCCATCCACGCAGCCGTCGTCGTCCGAGTCGAACGCAGAGCCCGCCAATTCCGCCCCGGCCTCCGACCAGTCGGCGCACCACGACTCGTCTGCACCGGCTCATGGTTCCAGCAACGGCTCTGTGCAGCCGGGTGGTTCTCAGCACGGCGGCGGGGCCCCGGACGACGACCGCGGTCCTTGGTGGAAGCGCAAGAAGGACAAGAAGAACAAGTGGAAGGACAAACATCAGCCGCACGGCGGCGGTGGGGGCGGGGGCCGCTCCGGAGGCCATCATCATCCCCCGCAACCGCCGCCTCCGGTGCTTGCGCCCGTTCACTACGGAGATTTGCCGGACCCTGCGCGCTTCGCGGATCAAGCCGCGCTGGATGCCTTGGCCGTAACGTTGTCGACCGGCAACGGCGACGAGCCTGTTTGCGTGGACCAAATCTACGCACTCAATCTTTTCGATCTGACCGGGTTTGCCCGTAGGTCGGGTGTCGTCTTCGAAGGCACGCCCAACCGGCTGCAGATGCTCGAGAAGATCTTTGTGCACGCTGCGGAGAAGCAGGCTCCAATCATTGATCGGGGCTTGGTGGATCTCACGGACAAAGGCTATGGTTTTGTCGTTCATGAGCAGGCGAACTATCGCCTGTATCCGGAAAGCACCTACCTGCCGGAGACGTTGATCAAGCGGTATGGCCTGAAGCGTGGGCATCACGTCGAGGTGATCGTGCAATCTCCGCAGCCGGGCGACCGTTGCCCTGCGGTCGTTGGTGTCAAAGCGGTGATGGGCAAGGCGCCGGACGAGGCCTCCAAGCTCACGCCGTTCGAGGAACTTGTTCCTTATTACCCACTGCAACGCATCCTACTCGAGGCTCCCGAGATTCATAAGGACATTTCGATGCGCGCGGTGGATCTGCTCACGCCGATCGGTTTTGGCCAACGCGGCCTTTTAGTGGCGCCGCCCCGCACCGGCAAGACGGTGTTGCTACAGAACATCGCCAACTCCATCTCGCACAATTTCCCCGAGAAAAAGTTGATTTTGCTCCTGATCGACGAACGCCCCGAAGAGGTGACCGACTTCAAGCGTCACACCAAGGGCGAAGTGGTCAGCTCTACGTTCGACGAAGCGCCCGAGAGCCATGTGCACGCCGCCGAGATGGTGATCGAGAAATCCCGTCGTCTGGTGGAGCAGGGTGAGCACGTCGTCATCCTCCTCGATTCGATCACACGTCTGGCTCGCGCCTATAACGCGCTGGCGGCGAACTCCGGCAAAATTATGTCGGGCGGGGTCGAGGCCACCGCGCTTCAAAAGCCCAAGCGCTTTTTCGGTTCCGCTCGCAACATCGAGGGCGGCGGCAGCATCACGATCATCGGCACCGCCTTGATCGACACCGGTAGTCGTATGGACGAAGTCATCTTCGAGGAGTTCAAGGGCACCGGTAACATGGAGCTCCATCTGGATCGCGGTCTTTCCGACAAGCGCATTTTCCCAGCGATCAACATCGACCGCTCAGGCACGCGCAAAGAGGAGCTCATCTATCACCCGGAAGAATTACTCCGCGTTTACGGCCTGCGCCGTGCGATGCAGGGCATCCCGCCAGTCGAGGCGATGGATATGCTAATTCAGCGCTTGAAGAAAACCAAAACAAACGCGGAATTCCTTCTCAGCCTGAGCCGTTAGTTCACCCTTTTTTGTAATTCCCCGACAACTACCCTGATCGGCCAACTCTTTCTATCCCTCACGTGACTCCCGCCGATGATTTCGTCCTACAGCTCGCCCTCGACAAGGGCGTGCTCACGCAAGACCAGCTCGATGCCGCCAATCAACAGATTGCGGCCCACACCGATCTCACGACCGCGCCCCCCAAGCTCGTCGATCTGCTGATCGCCCATCAAGTGGTCCAGCCTCGCCAGCTTAGCAAGCTGCTGGCGGACGAGTTTGGCATGCCGCTGGTCGACCTGAGCGCGTTGCGTGTGCCGAACACCGAGGCGATGGCGCTCGTGCCTCGCGCGATGGCGGTCCGTTACAACGTGTTCCCGTTGTCGAAGGAGGGCGGTTCGCTCCAACTCGCCATCAGCGATCCACTCGACGTGGACGCGATCGACAGCCTCGGCCACATGCTCAAGCTCAACATCGAGCCGTCCGTGGCGCCGATCGATGAGATTAAGCACACCATCGACCGCTTCTACGGCAAAGATGCCAGCGAACTTGATGCGATGCTCAGCGACTTCTCCATCGGAGGTCCGGACAATACGTCTGTTTCCACCGTGGCGGTCGACGGTGCGCCTTCGGCGGAAGAAGGCGACGCGCCCATCATTAAGCTCGTCCATCAAATCATTTTGGAGGCGATCCAGCGCCGCGCATCGGACATTCACTTGGAGCCGCTCGAAAAACGTTTTCGCGTTCGTTACCGCATCGACGGCGTGCTGCTCGAGATCGAGAACCCGCCGAAACGCCTGCAGCTCTCCATGATCTCACGCCTCAAGATCATGGCGAATATCTCTATTGCGGAAAAACGCATTCCGCAGGACGGACGTATTCAGATCAACATGTCGGGCAAGCAGATCGACTTGCGCGTTTCATCTTTGCCGACCGCCCATGGCGAGAGCATCGTCATGCGTATTCTCGACAAGGACGGGTTGCAGCTCGGCCTGCCCGAACTCGGTTTCTTTAGCGACGACCAAGCGATCGTCGAACGCCTCATCTCGCTTCCGGACGGCATCATGTTGGTCACCGGCCCGACCGGTTCGGGCAAAACCACGACGCTCTACTCCTGTCTCCACTTCATTAATAAACCGGACCGTAAGATCATCACGGTCGAGGACCCGGTCGAATACGTGCTCGCCGGTATCAATCAGGTCCCTGTGCGACACGATGTCGGTATGACGTTTGCCTCGGCTTTGCGCTCCATGCTGCGCCAAGCCCCTAACATTGTCATGGTGGGTGAAATTCGCGACTTGGAGACGGCTGAGATCTCCATCAATGCGTCGCTGACCGGTCACATGGTGTTTTCCACGCTGCACACCAATGACGCCCCGGGCGCGATCACGCGCTTGATCGACATCGGCGTGAAGCCCTTCCTCGTGTCGAGTTCTTTGCGGGCCGCCGTGGCCCAACGTCTGACGCGCAAGATCTGCAAGCAGTGCAAGAAGCCCTACACGCCCGATGCCAACGAGCTTCGGTCGTTGAACATCACGTCGCAGCAAGCATCCACCGCGACGTTCATGCGCGGCGAAGGCTGCCAAAACTGCAATGGCACCGGCTATCGTGGACGCGCGGGCATCTTCGAAATGTTCGTCGTCAACGAAGAGATCCAGCGAATGATCTACGACAACGTGGGAACCGCAAAGCTGCGCGAAAAAGCCCGGTCTCTGGGTATGCGCACCATGCGTGAAGACGGCGTGCGCAAGGTCCTCGCCGGGCAGACCTCGATCGATGAGGTCGTCTCGATCACGGTGGGCGATCTCAACTAAGCTCTTTCAAAACTCGTTACCGCTACCCCGTCTTTATGAGCTACGAAATGAACGATCTGCTGGAGTTGGTGGTGGATCAAGGCGCCTCCGACCTCCACCTGCAGGTCGGCCAGCCTCCTACGCTGCGCCTGAGCGGCGGTATGGTGCCCATCGACGGCCCGTTGCTCACGGCCGACGATACCGAGAAGTTGATGCTTTCGATCACGCCCGACGCGCATCAGCAAAATGTGAAATTGAACGGCGGCGCCGACTTCGGTTTCGCCTACATGGACAAGGCTCGCCTCCGCGTGAGCGTTCTTCGCGCCAAGGGTCATTACGGGATGGTGCTGCGTCAGATCCCGAACAAGATGTTCAGTCTCCGGGAGATCGGCATCCCCGACAAAGTGCGTGAGCTGTTGTATCGCCCCCGCGGGCTGATCTTGGTCACGGGCCCGACCGGGTCCGGCAAGTCCACCACGCTCGCCGCGATGATTAATTATATAAACGAGACGCGTGACGGACATGTCATCACGATCGAAGACCCGATCGAATATTATCACCCGCACAAGCACTGCATCGTTACTCAGCGCGAGGTCGGCGTCGACGTCCCTTCCTTTTCCGAGGCCATTCGGCGCGCCCTCCGTCAGGACCCCGACATCATTCTGGTCGGTGAAATGCGCGATCTGGAAACCATCGAGGCCGCCATCAGCGCCGCCGAAACCGGCCACTTGGTGTTCGGCACACTTCATACCAACGGAGCCGCCAAGACCATCGACCGTATTGTGGACGCCTTCCCGGCGAACATGAAGGACATGATCCGCACCCAGCTTGCCTCATCGATCGTGGCGGTGATCTCCCAAGTCTTGTGCAAAAAAATCGGCGGCGGTCGCATCGCCTCCTACGAGATCATGGTCAACACGACCTCCATCGCTTCACTCATCCGCGAGAACAAAACGTTCCGTATTTCCTCCGATATTCAGACGGGGGCCAGCCTCGGTATGATCACGCTGGACGCGCACCTGATGAGTTTGGTCAATCGCGACCTCGTCACCCCCGACGAGGCACTCGACAAAGCCCAAGATCCCTTGGTGATGCGTGAGAAACTCCTCGCGATGGGCGCACAACTTCGTCAACTCTAACTCCTTAACCGCAATCGCTTTCCCCTTCGTCGGCCCACGCCGGTTACCCTATGTTTGAAAGCCACAGTCAGGCCATCTTGGAACTTTGCCGCGACCATAACCTGGTCCCGCCCGCCACCCTTAACGACCTCAACGAGGAGCATAAAGCCACGGGCAAAGCCGCGGCTGATCTGCTGATCGAGATGGGGCTGGTTGAACGAGCGACCCTCCTTCGGACCATCGCCACCCACCTTGGTTGCGAATACCTCGAAGGCCAGGCTGGCGACATTCCCAACGAGGTGGTCGGCGCCGTTCAAGGCAGCCTCGCACGCATGTATGGCGTCGTTCCCTTGCGCGTGGATTCGCAGAGCATCGACCTGCTCGCCATCGATCCCTTCAACAGCCAGGTCATCGACGACCTCACGTTCGCGCTCGGCAAAGACGTGCGCCTCGTCGTTGCCGATCCTGGCCGCATCGACGGGCTGCTCAAGCTCCACTACGGAGAAGACGACGCCACCATCGACGATCTCCTCAAGGAGATGTCGAGCGACGACCACGACGGCCCGCAGGGCGGCGACAACAAGGATTATTCCGAGCACGACCTCGAATCGATGGCCGGCCAGACGCCGATCATCCGTTTCGTTAATCTCGTCATCGGCCAAGCCATCCGCGACAAGGCGTCCGACATCCACTTTGAGCCCTTCGAGCACGAGTTCAAGATCCGCTACCGTATCGACGGCGCGCTCTACGAAATGGCGCCTCCGCCGAAACACTTGGCGCTTCCCATCACGTCGCGCGTCAAGGTCCTCGCCAGCCTTAACATCGCCGAGCGGCGCATCCCGCAAGACGGACGTATCAAGCTCACCTTGGGCGGCCGTCCAGTTGACTTGCGCGTTTCCACGCTGCCCACCCAATTCGGCGAATCGGTGGTGCTCCGCGTGCTCGACCAATCGGCAGTGCAACTCGACATCACGGCGCTCGGGATGCCGACTGACGTGTATGAAGGCATCACCGAAATCATCAAGCGTCCCAACGGCATCTTTATCGTTACCGGCCCGACGGGTTCCGGTAAGACCACCACTCTCTACTCGGCCCTTCGCGTGATCAACACGCCTGACCTCAAGCTCCTCACCGCCGAGGATCCGGTCGAATACGAAATCGAAGGCATCATGCAGGTTCCGGTGAATCACGCCGTGGGTCTCACTTTCGCCGCCGCGCTGCGGTCCTTCCTCCGTCAAGATCCCGATGTGATCATGGTCGGTGAGATCCGCGACTTGGAGACCGCGCAGATCGCGATCCAAGCCTCACTCACCGGACACTTGGTGCTTTCGACTCTGCACACCAACGACGCTCCCGGCGCCGTCACCCGTCTCGTCGACATGGGCGTGGAGCCGTTCCTGATCGCATCGTCGTTGGAGGCGGTGTTGGCGCAACGTCTCGTTCGCCGCATCTGCAAGAGCTGCCGCACGCCTTACGAACCACCCGCCGCCTTGCTTCAGCAACTGGGCATCGACCCCGTGGATATCGGTAACCGTGAGTTCTTCTACGGCAAAGGTTGCGAGCATTGCAGTAACAGCGGCTACCGCGGACGTATGGGCGTTTATGAATGGCTTCGTTTAAGCGAAGCTGTCCGCGACCTCGTCGTGGCGCGGGCGTCCACCATGGTCATCAAACAAAAAGCCCTCGAACAGGGTATGCGCACGCTGCGCGACGACGGTCTCCGCGCGATCTTCGACGGTGCCACCTCAATCGAGGAAATCATCAAATACACCTGATCTAACGACGGCACGTTTCCAGCATCGACCTTTGAACCGAGTCTTCCTACAAAACTTCCCAATACCCTTACCCTATGCCAAAGTTCACCTACAGCGCCATCGAGTCGGCCTCAGGCAAAGAAAAAAGAGGCGTCGTTGAAAGCGCTTCGTCTGAACAAGCCGCCGCCGAATTGAAGGCGATGGGCCTTATCCCGACCGCACTCGCCGCCGAAAGCGGTGCAGGGGCGACCAAGCTTCACACCGGTGCGAAACCCGTGCGCAAGACCGGCGCCACCGGCGAACAGCCCTTGCGCGCTAAAAAGAAAAAGAGCGGCATGACTTTCGGCCGCGTCATCAACAACGCCGGGCTCACCGTCTTCACCCGCCAGCTCGCCACGCTCGTCAACGCCGGCATGCCGATTATGCGCAGCTTGGAGACGCTTGCCCGCCAGGAGCGCAACCTTCCGTTTAAAGAGGTGGTTGAGTCGCTCGTCGAAAGCATCCGTTCAGGCAGCAATTTCTCCGACGGCCTCCTTCAGCACCCCAAGGTGTTTGACCGCCTCTACATCAACATGGTGAAGGCCGGCGAGGCGGGCGGTGTGCTCGGCACTGTTCTCGAACGTCTTGCTCGGTTCATGGAGAAAGCCGAAAAGATCAAGGGCAAGGTGAAGTCCGCCATGACCTATCCGGTCATCATCATGTTCGTCGCCGTCGCCATCGTCGGTGCGCTGATGGTGTTCGTGATTCCGCAGTTCGAGAACATCTTCGCGACTATGCTCAAGGGCCAGCAGATGCCCGCCCTCACTCAGGCCGTGCTCGGCGTCAGTAATTTCATCAAGAACAATATCCTGATCACGATCGGTATCTTGGTGGTGCTTTATTTCCTCTTCAAGGCGTGGCACAAAACCCGGGGTGGCACTCGCACGATCGACTGGATTCTTCTGCACGCACCGGGCGTCGGTCCACTCTTCCTGAAGTCTTCGGTCAGCCGTTTCACCCGCACCTTCGGAACGCTCCTCGCTTCAGGCGTGCCGATTCTGCAGGCCCTGCTCATCACCCGCGACACCTCCGGCAATGTGCACGTCGCCGATGCGCTCAACGTCGTCCACGACCGCGTGAAAGAGGGTGACAACGTCGCCCGCCCGCTCGATTCCACCAAGGTTTTCCCGACCATGGTCACCTCGATGATCGAGGTCGGCGAGGAAACCGGTGCGCTCCCCGAGATGCTCAACCGCGTGGCCGACACCTACGACGACGAGGTGGACAACTCCGTGGCGGGCCTCACCTCCATCATGGAGCCGATCATGATCGTCTTCATGGCCGTCGTGGTGGGCACCATCGTGATCGCGCTCTTCCTGCCGATCATCAAAATCATCCAGACCCTCCAGTAAGTTTTCCGCGCCCCCCCGCGTAGCCAAAAAGGCGGACACCGAGAGGTGTCCGCCTTTTTCGTCGGTCAACCCCGCCTCGCAGGCAGTGAACTCGCTCGCACTCGAACTCCAAGTGATCCTTGCCGGCTCGCCTGGAAAAGCCTCGCGGACCTCTCAAATAACCCGGCGAACTTTGCGTTTGCCGCACGCTAGCACGGCGTCTCAATGCCCGTTTCCTTTTCATGTATCTCAAGGCTCTCAAGCTCCACGGTTTTAAGTCGTTTGCGGACCCCAGCACCCTCCGCTTTGAGCCGGGCGTGACCGCGATCGTCGGGCCCAACGGCTGCGGCAAATCCAACGTGGCCGACGCCATCCGCTGGGTGTTGGGTGAACAGTCCGCCAAGGCACTCCGCGGCGGCAAGATGCAGGACGTCATTTTCGAAGGCGCCGACACCCGCAAACCCGCCCAGCTCTGCGAAGTTTCTCTGCTCCTCACCGACTGCGAGAAACAACTGGGCAGCGAGTTTCACGAGATCGAGATCATGCGTCGTGTTTATCGCGACGGCCAAGGCGAGTATTTTTTCAACGGTCAGCCCTGCCGCCTGAAGGACATTCAAAAGCTGTTCATGGATACCGGCATCGGCCGCACATCCTACTCGATCATGGCGCAGGGCCAGATCGACCAGATCCTCTCCTCCAAACCCGAGGAACGCCGCGCCGTTTTCGAAGAGGCCGCCGGCATCACCAAATACAAAGCGCAGCGCAAAGAGGCGCTCTCCAAGCTCACGCTTACCGACTCCAACCTCGTGCGCGTCGCCGACGTCGTCACCGAGATTTCCCGCCAGATCGGTTCGCTCCGGCGCCAGGCTTCCAAGGCGCTGCGCCACAAAAAACTTTCTTGGCGCCTCCGCCACCTCGCGCTCGCGCATCACGGTTACCACTACGCGCAAGTCAGCACCACGCTCGCCGGCCTCGAAGAACAGGTCATCCAACTCCGCGCCGCTGCCGAGACGCGTCGCACTCACCTTCAACAACAACAGTCCGCTCTCGAAGGCCAGAAAGCCCGTCGCAGCCAGCTCAACCAGCGCGTGCAAGAAGCGCAGCAAGCGGTCTTCGATCTGCGTTCGGAAAAAGAACAGGCTGAAAACGCCGCCAATCTTTCCCAGATCAAACGCTCCGGTCTCTCCGACCGCCTCGAATCCTCCCGTGCCAACCTCGGCGAACTCGAATTCCAGCTCCACGAGTTGTCCTCGCAGGTCGATACCGGCGCGCAGGACAAGCAGCAGCAGCTCACGCTCCTTGGTAGCTCCGACGCCGTCTTCCAAGATCGCAACCGCGAACTTGCCGTGGTCGAAGCCGAGTTGACGAAGCTCGAGCAGGAGCTTCAGCAAACAAAATTCCAGCTGCTTCAGTTCGAGAGCAATGTCGCCCGCCTGCGCACCGATTGCTCCAGCTA
>DFYA01000140.1:16576-25543 GCA_002382525.1 Opitutaceae bacterium UBA4094 | reverse complement strand
CAGGACATCGACCGTCAGCTCGCGCAGCGCACCGCTCGCCTGAACCTGCTCAAGCAGCTCGCCGAAAAATTCGAGGGCTTTGGCGAAGGCGCAAAGGCGATTCTCCAAGGCCGGCTCGCCCCCACGCTCGGCGAATCGAAAGCCGTTCCCGTCACTCAAAATCTTCAGGTCGAGCCCGCGCACGCCAAGGCCATCGAGGCGCTGCTCGGTTCCGCCGTCGAGGCGATCAGCGTGGCCGACGTGGACACCGCTCAGCGTATTCTTGCCCAGCTCGAATCCGAACAAATCGGCGCCGCCGTCCTGCAGATACCCAATCCGTCCGTCCCGCTTCCGTCGCCCGACGCGTTGCCGCCCGGCCTCACGCCCGCGACTGGCGCGTTGCGCAACTTCGATCCGGCTCATCCCGCCGCCGCGCTGCTCGGCGCGTGCTACGTCGCGGAAAACCTCCACGCGTTCCTCGATTTCTGGAAGGCCAACCCGACCTTTAGCTTCCTCGCCGTCGCCACCGCGAAAGGCGAGATCGTCGATCGTCGAGGACTCGTCTTCGGCGGCTTCGCCAAAAAATCCAACAACAGCATCGTCCAGCGCGAAATCGATCTCCGCGAAACCGCGCGCCTGCTCGCCGACGATCAAAAAGCTCACGACGACCAAAAGGCCGTCATCGACAACCTCAACGCGCGCCTCGCCGAGGCCGAGACCAACCTCGAAGCCAAACGCGCCGAGGTCCTCGAAGCCTCGCAAAACGTCGCCACCGTCCAGTCCGAGGAGCGCAACGCCAGCCGCGCCCTCGACGAGATCGGCACCAAGGCCAATCGCATGGAGTCCGAATTGCAGGGACTCGAAGCCCAGCGCAACGAGATGCAGACCCGCTTCGAGCGCGCCCAGTCGGCGCTCACCGAGGCGACCAACGCCGTCGAGTCCGGCCGCGCTCGTATCCACGAAATGGATACGCGCATCTCCGAGTTGCGCACCGACCGCGACGTGAAACGCGACTCGCTCGCGCAAGCCCGTCTCGAACTCGCCGACGCCCGTCAAAAGGTCGAAGTCCTCGACCGCGGTATCGCCGACATGCAGCGCCGCCGCGCTCAACTTTCCGAGATTCTTGTCCAGCGCCAGCAGGAGATTGAGGTGTGGACCGAGCAGATTTCCTCGCTTGAATCCGAGAGCGACAACCAGAAGGCCCGCGCCGCACAGATCGCCGAGACGCTCGTCGTCGCCATGCAGCAGGTGGAGCAAATTCGCAACGAACTCGCCGACGTCGAACGCGAAATCGGCGGAGTTGAGAATTCCCAAGAGGGCATTCGCACGGACGCCGAGAAATCCCAGGCTGACTTCAGCCGTTGCGAGGTTGCCCTCGCGCAGAATAAGTCGCGTGCGCAGTTCATCGAGGAGGACGTGCAACGCGAGTTTCAGATTCGCGTCGGCCAATACGATTGGCGGGCGCTCCTCTGGCGCTCCGAAGACGATCCGCCCGATCTCAAGGAGCTCGACCTCGACGACGACGAAGACGAGGCCGCCTCCACCACGAGCGCAGTGCCTTCTGTGTCGGCGGTCGCGACCCCGACCGCCGATTCTCCGACCGACGGCGCCGAGGCCGCGTCTGCCTCGGGCGACGAAGCTGCTTCCGAGGCGACCGCCGCGCCGGTCAAGCGTCGCAAAAAGAAAGGCCCGAAGCCCGACCCGACCGAGGACGATCTTGTTGCGCTGGAGAAATCCGCCGACTGGGACGCCGTCAAAACCGAGGTGGACGCGCTTCGCCAACGCCTGTCCGGCATGGGCGCGGTCAACACCGGCGCCATCGAGGAATACGCCGAACTCAAGCAACGCTACGATTTCCTCAAGGGGCAGAGCGACGACTTGAACAACGCCAAGGCCGATCTGATCAAGACCATCGACGAGATCAACCAGACATCGATGAACCAGTTCCAGATCACCTTCGAGCAGATCAAAAAGAACTTCATCTACACCTTTCAGACGCTGTTCGGCGGCGGTATCGCCAACCTCGAACTCATCGTCACCGACGACATTTTGGAGTCCGGTATTGAGATCACCGCGCAGCCTCCGGGCACGAAATTGAAGGGCATCACGCTTCTCTCCGGCGGACAAAAAACGCTCACCGCCGTCGCGCTCTTGTTCGCCCTCTACATGGTGAAACCGTCGCCGTTCTGTTTGCTCGACGAGTTGGACGCGCCGCTCGACGAGTCGAACATTGGCCGTTTCACCAACCTCCTCGGCAAGTTCGTGGATAATTCCCAGTTCATCATTATCACGCACAATAAGCGCACGGTTTCGGCCGCGCAGGCGATCTACGGCGTGACGATGGAAGAGCGCGGTGTATCGAAGACCGTTTCGATGAAGTTCAACCAAAACAAGGGCGACATCGAAACCCATCAAGAGAACATCGCGGAGTCCGTGCGCGGCGCGAAGTCCACCCTCGGCGCCTAGTGGCTGACGGGTCGCGTATTATGGCATTTCCTAAAATTAAGCTCTGCTGGAACGGCTCGAAGGTGGACGCCGACTGGCGTCTCGGCCTGTTCGGCACTTACACGCGCGGCCTGGCCGGCGGTCGTTTGCGCGGCGTCGTGATTAGCGGTCGCGGTGTGCTTGCGTGGCTGTCTGCGCTCGCGGTGATCGCGTATTTTACCGGCGCGGCGGCGCTGTGGTTCTGGCTGGAGCGGCGGCCGTATAACTACGTCACCTATGCGGACCTCGTTTTGCCGACCCGCTGGAGTGGCATAGAAAAATTGCGTGGCAAGGCGCTCGTGGACGAAGGACTCGACGACATCAAGGCGCGCAACTGGGGCCCGGGGCTCTCCAAGCTCCGCGTCGGCATCGCGCGAAACCCCGACGAGATCGAAGGACGGCTGACGCTCGCCGAATTGTTCATTGCCATGAAGGCGCGCAAGCAGGCTGTCGACGTGTATGACGGAGGCTTGATTTCGAAGTATCCAGGCCGCGAATACGTCGAAACCATGCTCAAGGCGGCGATGCAGAGCGAGGACTTCGATTGGGCGCTTCGCACCTGCGAGCGGGCACTCGCCTTGATCGCCGACGGGGAAAGTCATCCCGATCGCTCATGGTTGATTGAGCGAAAGCTGGGGATCTTGATCGCCGCTGATCGAACGGACGAGGCGCTCGTCTTGATCGAAACGTCCCCGAAGCCGCACAGCCCGGCCGTCAGGGAAATGAATGTGTTGGCGTTGCTCAAGTTGGGGCGTGCGGACCAGGCCGTGGCGTTGTTGGGCGAGTGGGCCAAGACGGCGGGCGAGCGGGCCGATCCGCAGATCCTGCGGTTGCAGGGTCGTGCCTACCGGGAGTCCGGCAATGTGGCGGCGATGGATCAGGCGTTGGAAGCGCTGCGTGCGTTGTTGCCGCTGGACCCGCGTGTTTACGTGTATGGCATCGTTCAGCAAGTGCTGGCCGAGCGGGAGGCGGAGGCTTCGGTCTGGTATGATCGTTTTTTACTCCGTTTCGGAAGTATGCCCCGTAACCTGCTAATGCTCGCCGAACCTCTCGCGGAGATTTCGGAGCGAGACCTTTTGGAGCGTCTCATCGCGTATGCGAGGCAGCAGGGTTTTGAGCTGGAACCCTTCCGACGCCTCCTTGTGCAATCGTTGACTGGCAGGGGAGAGTGGCGCGAGGCGGCTCGGGTTTTGAATCAGGCGGGATCGGCGGCGAAGCAGGGCGAGGCGGCGCCGTGGTATGATTTGATGAACGCGCAGGTGCAGGCCGCGCTCGATCCGGCGGATGGAGCCCAATCAAATCTAGTTAGCGCGGTGCGTGGACGTCAGTTTATGCTGAGCGTCTATAAAAATCTCGTGGTCAACTTGCGCCAGGCGGGTCGCCCGGCCACGGCGCGTGAAATTGTGACCTTTGCACAAGGCGTTTATCCGCACAATCCGGTCATCGAAACGTGGCGCAAGGAACTGGACGACGAACTGGCGGCCACCCGGACAGCGAAAAACGCAGCATTGGCATCGCGTGCTTCCACGGATCCCAAGGTGAATACGGAGATGCGCACAACAGCGCTTGCACCCGCAGACACACCTGCCGCGCGTGTGGTGTTGAGCGAAACTGAGTTTGATGCGCGCATCGACGCCTTGGTGAAATCCGGCGACTACCAAGCCGCTCTGGGGGTGATCCGCGAGGTGCGCTTGGCGAAGCCCGAGTGGTTGGGGGCTCGCGATGCGGGGCTGTATCGCGATGAGATTCGTTTTAGTGGGCGAACAGGTGACCGAGTGGCGCTGCGTGCGGCGGCGCGGTTCTACATCAATGGCGATGCCCGCCGATCTTCGGACGTGATTCACACGGCTTGGGAATTGCGCCGCGCTGATCGCACCGACGAGGCTCTCTTTTTGCTCAGGGAGCTTCTCGCCAAGGTGCCGGATTATGCGCTGGCTCAGCGGTTGATCGCCGAATGGACGCCTAAGTCGATTCCGGCGACAACAGCGCTTTGAGTTCTTCGAGGCGGGCGGCGAACGCCGCGTCGCCAAGCACAGGAGCGGATGGGGAGGTGTCGAAGTCCAACGGGACTTCGACCCACGATTTGCATCCGGCAAGATCCGGTGTGAGAGGCAACGTGATCGGGGCGGCGCAGCGGTGAACGCGTAAAACGAAGGCGTGAATGCCGGGGGGCGTCGACCAGTCGAATCGCTCGCGCACGGTGGCGGTTGTCCAGATGTGAAGCGAATCGAGGCGGGCGACTGCGTCCCAATCTGTGATGAATGCGTGATGGGCGACCTCGGCGAACGCCTGCAATGTAACGAACTCGTCCGACGCGGCTGGAGTGAAATGGCGTGCGGCGGCAGGTTTGGTTTTCTCCGCTTGCGCGTGGAAGCGGGAGGGGAACAGCCAGAATCGACGGGCGTGATCCGGGGAGAAACCGCTGCGGCCTTCGGCAATACCGCCTTTTCGTAAGACGAGGAGTTGTTCTCCGGCGAGGAGCGCCTCGACGATGACGTGCCATTCTTTAAACGCGGGGGCGTCGGAGGTCATGGGGTTGCGGGAATGAGTGACATGGGTTTTTCAGGCCGCCGGGTCTTCAGACATGGACTAGCAGCCCATGACACGCACAAAAAAACCGCAGCGGTTTAGGCTGCGGTTTTAAAGGAAAAATCGGGGGTGAAGCCGGTTACTTCTTCGCCTTGGAGGCGGGCTTCTTGGTGGCAGCGGCGGCTTCCTTCTTGCGTTTGTGGTAGGCGATGCGGCGCTTCTTCTTGATGTGTTTGTTGGATTGTTGGCCCATAGGTTTTTAAAGGTGAGTTGGTGACGTTGCGGGACGGGGGCGGGGGGAGTCAAGCGCCGGGGTGAAGGCGTTTTGCTCAAGAAACGACGTTGAGGACGGCGTAGGTGCGTTTGCCTTTGCGAAGGAGGACGTGCTTGCCGAAGAGCAGGTCTCCGGTCGTGAGCGTTTTGGCAACGTCGGCGCACTTCACGTTGTTGATGTAAACGCCGCCGCCCTCGATGTCCTTTTTGGCTTGGCCCTTGGACTGCGAAAGGCCGGTGTGCACGAGCGCTTCGGTGAGCGCGAAGCCCGATGCGGCGAGTTGCCCGGAGGCGAGGTCCTTGGTGGGAATCTCGCCGACGACGTCGCGGAACACTTCCTCGGTGGTGTCGCCAATTTCGGCGCCGAAGAGGATGTCGCTGGCCTTGAGCGCGGCGTCGAGCGCGGCTTGTCCGTGGACGAGGCGGGTAACTTCGCGGGCGAGGGCCTTGTGCGCTTCGCGCGGTCCGGGGTTGGCGGCGTGTTTCGCCTCCAGTTCCTCGATCTCGGCGCGGGGGAGGAAGGTGAACTTGCGCAGGTATTCGGAGACCTTGGCGTCCTCGGTGTTCACGAAGAACTGGTAGAGTTTGTAGGGGCTGGTTTTGGTTTCATCGAGCCAGACGGCGCCGCTGGCGGTTTTGCCGAACTTGGTGCCGTCGCTCTTGGTGATGAGCGGGAAGGTCCAACCCCAGACGTGGGCGCCGAGTTTTTTGCGCACGAGGTCGGTGCCGGCGGTGATGTTGCCCCATTGGTCGGAGCCGCCGATTTGGAGTTCGCAGTCGAGCGAGGAGCGCAGGTGGAGGAAGTCGTGCGCTTGGAGCAACTGGTAACTGAACTCGGTGTAGCTGATGCCGCCGTCGCCCTCCATGCGGGACTTCACGGAATCCTTCGCGAGCATGACATTCAGCGAAAAATGTTTGCCGATGTCGCGGAGGAAATCGAGGAAGCTGATGGGCGCGGTCCAGTCGGCGTTGTCAACGAGGCGGGCAGGGTTGGCGGGCGCGTCGAAGTCGAGCAGGCGGGCGAGCTGGGTTTTGATGCACGCGATGTTGTGCGAGAGCTGCTCGCGCGTGAGCAGGTTGCGCTCGGAGGAACGGCCGGAGGGATCGCCGACCATGCCGGTGGCGCCGCCGGCGAGGGCGATCACGTGGTGGCCGGCGAGTTGAAACCGTTTGAGCGTAAGCTGACCCATGAGGTGGCCGACATGAAGCGAGTCGCCGGTCGGATCGAAGCCGCAGTAGAGCGTGATCGGGCCTTCGTTTAAGCGCTTGGTGAGCGCGTCGAGGTCGGTGCAGTCGGCGAGGAGGCCGCGCCATTGGAGGTCTTCGATCAGGGTCATGGTGGAAAGCGGCCAGCGTTAGGAACGCGCGGGCGGGAGTCCAGAGCGTCGTTCCGACTCTTTCTCTTTCCTCTTTGTCGTTCTCTTTCGTCAGCGCGTCGCGCGAAGACGGAAAATGAAAAGATTAAGATAAAGAGGAAAGAGAAAGAGGCAGAGGGAGGGCGGTAGGCTTACTTGATCAAGTCCGGCGGGACGTTGGCCAAGGCCTCTTCGATCGTGGTGAGGCCTTCTTTTACTTTGAGCATCGAGTCTTGGTGGAGCGTCTTCATGCCAGTGCGCATGGCGATGCGCTTGAGCTCGGCGACCTCGACCTCCTTGTTGATGGCGTTGGTGAGCTCCTCATTGTTGACCATGAGTTCGTGAATGCCCACGCGGCCTTTGTAACCGAGCCCGCTGCACACGGGGCAACCGTTGGGATTCGCTTTAAAAATCGGTCCGCTCCAGCCGAGGGCGTCTTCGAGGATCTTCTTTTCGCGGCCGACGGGCTCGTAGGGCTGTTTGCAGTTTTTGCAGACGCGGCGGAGCAGGCGCTGGGCGCACACGCAGACGAGCGAGGCGGAAATATTAAACGGTTCGACACCCATCTCGCCGATACGCGCGACGGTGGACGGCGCGTCGTTGGTGTGCAGCGTGGAGACGAGCAAGTGTCCAGTAAGGGCGGCTTCGACGGCGATCTGCGCGGTTTCTTCGTCGCGGATCTCGCCGACGAGAATGATGTCGGGGTCCATGCGCAGGTAGCAGCGGAGCGCGCGGGCGAAGGTGAGCCCGATCTGGCGGCTCATCTGCATCTGGTTGATCCCGGCGAGCGTGTATTCGATCGGGTCTTCGGCGGTCTGGATGTTGACATCGGGCGTGTTTACTTCGCCGAGGGCGGAGTAGAGCGTCATGGATTTGCCCGAGCCGGTGGGGCCGCAATGGAGAATCATGCCGTAAGGCTGGCGGATGCACTCGCGGTAACGGGCGAGGTTTTCCTCGGAGAAACCGAGCGCGGGCAAGGGGAGCGTGCTTTTGGATTTGTCGAGAATACGCATCACGACCTTCTCTCCGTGGTTCATCGGACCGGTGGCGACGCGCAGGTCGATATCGATGTTTTTCTTGGTGTATTTTTTGAAGACGATGCGGCCGTCTTGCGGTAGGCGACGCTCGGAAATGTCGAGGTTGCACATGATCTTGATGCGCGTGACCAAGCTGTTGGCGACCTGGCGCGGGAGACGAAGTTTTTCCTGGCAAAGGCCGTCGATACGGTAGCGGACAATGAGTTCTTTTTCCTGCGGCTCGATGTGGATGTCGGAGGCGCCCGAGATGTAGGCGTCCTCGATGATGCGGTTGGTGAGCTGGATGACCGGAGCGGATTCTTCGTTCTCCAAGTCTGCGGCTTTCACCTCGCCGCCTTCTCCGGTGTAGGCAGAGCTGATGACATCGGCGACGCTGGAGATGTCCACGTCGCTGACGCTGGCGACGGGGTCGTTTTTGAAATACTTTTTGACGAGGCTCTCGATGAACGGGGCAGACGCGATGCGGATGTCATCGATGACGAGTTCGGTGGCCTGTTGAAACGACTCGCGGCGCGCGTAGTCGAGCGGGTTGGTCATGAGCACGCCGATGGAGTTGGGCGACGTGCGCGTGCACGGAAAAATGTGTTCGCGGCGAATGATCGCGTCGCCGATGGCGGTGACCAAGTTTTCGTCGATGGCGAGGTCTTCGACGCGCGTGACGAGCGGGTGGCCGGTGAGGCGCGAGATGAACTTGGCCGTGTCGTCGGCGTGCGGCTGAAACTTCGGGTCCTGCATGCGCTGGATGAGCGCGGCGGAGTATTCGGAGACCTCTTGAAGGAGGGGGAGGTCTGTATCGGTGAATTCGCCGTTGGTGGCGGCAGCGGGTTCTTTGTTGAGAACCTGGATCGCGCCGATGGTGACGTTGCCGGCAATGAGCGGGACGGTGAGCATCGAGCGCACATCGAAACTCGTTGTCTGCGCCATCGACATCATCATGGGCGCCTGCGTTTGGGTGTTGCGGAAAAACATCGGTTTTCCCTCGGCGATAACCTTGCCGACGATGCCTTTACCGAGAGGCAGTTTGAGGGTGAGCAGCTTGTCGGCGTTCTCCTTGAAATGATTCGCTTTGGCCTGGTCGTTTTCCCACAGGGTGGGGGAGTAATACACGTGGCGAAACACGATGTCGTTTCCCTCGACGAGGTAGAGGGTCATCGACTGTGCTTGCAGCGCCTCGACGACCTTAGATGCGGTGAGCTCGATCACCGAGGCGACGTCTTCGCGGCTGGGGGTCGGCTTGGAAATGACCTTGATGAGCAGAGAGCGGCGCAGGGTGTTGGCGAGGGCGGAAGTGGAGGCCATGGTCGAAGCGC
>DFYA01000140.1:0-16391 GCA_002382525.1 Opitutaceae bacterium UBA4094 | reverse complement strand
TTGGTGGCGGGTTATCATGCGGTCGATGCGCGCAAAAAGCGCGTCGTGCTCCGTGCCGCGACGGCCTACATGCGCCTGCTCCGTCCACGGCCACACACGTTTCGGTTCGACGTCGTCGAGGTTTCGGTGGTGCCGAAAGGCGCTCCGGAAATCCGGCACTTTGAGAACGTCGATCTGTTCCCGAAGCACTTCAGGCCCTGATCCGGGGCCGTGCCCCCGGCTGAGTAATCATGACCGGAACTGTGCTAATCCATGCGGATAATTCACCGCATTAGCCTTGCTTGACTGGCGCGGGCTGCTCGAAATTCGCGCTTCCATGGCCGAAGCTCAACGTCATCCGTTCCTGCAGGGTCTCAGCAAACATCGTGGCAGCGCGCCCACGGTCGTCGTGATTTTCGGCGCGTCGGGCGACCTCACCGCCCGCAAGCTGATACCCGCGATCTACAACCTCAGCGTGGACAACCTGCTGCCCGCCGACTTCTTCCTCGTGGGCTATGGCCGCAAAGCGATTCCGGACGAACAGTTCCGCAAAGACGCGACCGGCGCCATCAAGGAGTTTTCTCGCCGCGAGCTGAACGAGGAAGTCTGGGGCCGCGTCGCTTCGCGCACGACTTACGTTGCCGGCGGCTACGACGAAAAGGCCGCGTTCGATCGCCTCGCCGCGCACATCGCCGACATCGAAAAGAAACTCGGTCGCGAGGTGCAGACGTTGTTCTACATCTCCACCCCGCCTTCGGTGTTCGCCCCGATTCTGCTCAACTTGGGCGCTAGCGGCCTCGCCTCGAAATACCTCGGCAAGCCGCATCACTCGAAGGTCATCATCGAGAAACCGTTTGGCAAAGACCTCACGTCCGCCCTCGATCTCAACCAGACCATCCGCCAGGTGTTCGAAGAGCATCAGGTGTATCGGATCGACCACTACTTGGGCAAAGAGACCGTGCAGGACCTCTTGGTGCAGCGTTTCGCCAATTCGATTTTCGAGCCGCTGTGGAACCGCAACTATATCGACTCCGTCCAGATCACCGTGTCGGAGGAGGTCGGCGTCGGTTCGCGCGGCGGTTACTATGAGCAGAGCGGCGCGCTCCGCGACATGATCCAAAACCACACCATGCAGCTCGTCGCGCTGACCGCGATGGAGCCGCCCGTGTCGCTCGACGCCGAGGCGATCCGCGATGAAAAGGTGAAACTCCTCCGCGCGATCCAGCCGCTCGATCTCAGCCCGCGCGGCGATGTTGTCCGCGCCCAATACGCCGGCGGCATGATGGGCGGTAAACAGGTCAAAGGTTACCTCGATGAAGAGGGCATTCACCCGCAGTCGGGCACCGAGACCTACGCCGGCATCCGTCTTTCGATCAATAACTGGCGTTGGCAGGGCGTTCCATTTTATCTGCGTTCAGGCAAACGCATGGCTCGCCGAGTGACGGAGATCGCGGTGCAGTTCAAGCGTCCGCCCGGCACCTTGTTTGCCGAGAGCGAGCGCTTCAATCTCGCGCCCAACACGCTCGCGTTCCAGATCCAGCCCGACGAAGGCCTGAGCCTCGTGCTCAACGGCAAGATCCCGGGACTCGAGACGCGCACGCAGCCCGTGAAGATGAACTTCCGCTACTCGACGACCTTCGGCTCCAACACCCCGGAGGCTTACGAGCGCCTCGTGCTCGATGCCATGACCGGCGACGGCACGCTCTTCATCCGCGGCGACGAAGCCGAGACCTCGTGGAAACTTTACACGCCCGTGCTCGAAGCGTGGGCGGCGTCGGGGCGCGCGGGCATGGACAGTTATCCCGCCGGTTCATGGGGGCCGCCCGCAGCTGATGCGCTATTGGCCAAACACAACCACGTCTGGCGTCAGCCGTAACCCACCGCGCCGCGATGTCCGAAATTTTTAAAGCACTGCCGGGGATCGAGGTTCCAGTCAGCTCGATCAAGCACAGCATGACGCGTATGTGGGACGATATCGCCGACGCTGGTGGTAACGCTCCGACGCACGACGACGCGAAGGCCACCCAGGTCAATTTCGTGGTGCAGCTCGGCCTGCACACGACGGTTGAAGACGCGATCGAGCAGTTCCAAACGGCGGTCCGTTTCTCGCGCCGTTATCCCTGTCGCGTGGTCGTGCTCTGTCCGATGCCCGACGAATCGACCGAAACGGAGATGCGCGCAAAAATCTACGGCGAGTGCCATCTCGGCAAATCGAAGGGCGACACGCGTTGCTGCGAGTTCGTGATGTTGAACTATCCGTTCCGCGCGCGCCCCTACGTTGAAGATCAGGTGTCGATCTGCCTCTCGACCGATCTGCCTCTCTATTATTGGCCGCACCGGTTTATCTCCAGCGCACGTATCAGCCAGTTTCAGTATCTGCTGAATCGCTCAAAACGCGTGCTGCTCGACAGCGCGATCACGCCGGCCGATTCGCTCACGTTTCCGTGGCCGAAACCCGAAGTTGTGCGCGATCTCGCCTTTGCGCGTTTGCTGCCCGTGCGCCAAACCATAGGCCAGTTTCTTAGCGCGTATGCTCCGGCGATGCTGATCGACGGCTTGCAGAGCGTGACGCTCACGCATCAGCACAACGTCGCCGCCGAGGCTCGCGTGCTCGCGAAGTGGCTTGCGGAACGCCTCGCCGATTGCGGCGCGAAAGACCTGCCGGTGGATACACGCCCGCACTCCGACGGCGTTTCCTTCGAGTTGGATTTTAGCTACGGCAACGCTCACCGCTTCCACTGGCGCGGCGACCTCGCGCACGGCAGCGGCTATTTCGAGGCGGACTTCGGCTCGGGCAAGACGACGCTGCCGACGGCGGTGAGTCTGCTCGCTCCCGAGGCCGCGCTTGGCGAGGCGATGTTTTTTTGAAGGCTGAAGTAGCGAGTAGTGAGTAGCGGGTAGCGAGCATGGAATCTGTGTGTTTTGCGGCAGCTTGTCTGGATTTCTACTCGCTACTCACTACCCGCTACTCGCTACTTTCTTGTTTGATATGAAAGAACTCTCCACCGACTACGGCAGTGTTTTGATCGGCGCGAAGGCCGAGCTGTTTCAACGTGCGCTCGACCTCGGCGTGGCGGCGCGGCATCGCACGCCGCACGCGCGGTTTATCTGGGCGCTCACGGGCGGCGGCACGCCGAAGGAGTGGTATGACTGGGTGGTGCGCGAGCAGAAGATCACGCACGGCGAGGCGTCGATGATCGACTGGACGGTGAGCGACGAGCGTCATGTGTTGCTCAACAGCGTGGACAGCAACTTCGGCAACGCCGAGCGCCAGTTGCTCGCGCCGCTCGATGTGCCCACCGATCGACGTCACCCGTGGATGGTGGCGTGGCCGGTCGCCGAGGCAGCCGAGGCGTATCGTCGCACGATGTTGATCCTAGCCGGTCCGGAGCGGACCTACGACGTGTGTTTTCTTGGCATGGGCGACGATTGCCACACGGCTTCGTTGTTCCCCGGCACGCCGCTCTTGGGCGACGACGGCGGGCTGGCGTTTGGCGGACAAGAGGTGCCGGGCAAAGGCTGGCGCCTGACGATCACTCCGACGGGGCTGCGCCAATGCGGGCTGATCGTGGTGATGACCCTCGGCGCGAACAAAGCTGACGCGTTGCACCGCATCATGCGCGGACCTTACGACCCGACCAACGTGCCCTCGCAGATTTTGAAGACCTGCGCCGAGCGGGTGGTATGGCTGGTGGACGATGCGGCGGCCGCGAAGCTGTGAGTCGCGGCGATAATAAATTCACCTCGCAAAAAAGCCCGACGAGATCGTCGGGCTTTTTTTATGTGCGCAACGTGCCGGCGGCGCGCTCGGCCTGATACGCGGCATAGGTTTTTTCCAATCCCTCGCGCAGCGCGATCCGTGCAGTCCAGCCGAGACCGGCAAGCAGGGAGACATCCATGAGCTTGCGCGGTGTGCCGTCGGGTTTGGTGGAGTCCCAAGTGATTTTGCCCGCGAATCCGGTGACCTCGGCGACGGTTTCGGTGAGTTCTTTAATCGTCACATCGGTGCCGGTGCCGACGTTGATCCAATCGGGCGGGTTGTCGTGCTGGAGCAGAAAGGCGCAGGCGTCGGCAAGATCGTCGACGTGGAGAAACTCGCGTTTCGGCGTGCCGGTGCCCCATGCGACGACTTCGGATCTCCCGGATTCGCGCGCCTCGTCGAAACGACGAATGAGCGCGGGCAGAACGTGCGAGTTTTGCGGATGATAGTTGTCACCCGGCCCGTAAAGGTTGGTGGGCATGGCGGAGTGGAACATCACTCCGTGTTGTTTGCGGTAGTATTGGGCGAGCTTGAGGCCGGCGATTTTGGCGATGGCGTAGGCCTCGTTGGTGGGCTCGAGTTCGCTCGTGAGCAGGCAGCTCTCGGGCATCGGCTGCGGGGCGTGCTTCGGATAGATGCACGAGCTGCCTAAGAACAACAGGCGCTTCACGCCTTGGCGGTAGGCGCCGTGGATCGTGTTGGCGGCGAGGGCGAGGTTCTCGTAGAGGAAGTCGGCCGGGTAAGTATTGTTGGCGTGGATACCGCCGACCTTGGCTGCGGCGATGATCGCGACGTCGGGTTTTTCGGCGGCGTAAAACGCCTCGACGGCGGTCTGCGACGTGAGATCGAGCTCCTTGCGCGTGCGCAGGACAAGTTCGACGCCGGGTTCGTTTTGGAAGCGGCGCACGAGCGCGGAACCGACCATGCCGTTGTGACCTGCGATGTAGAGTTTCATAAAAAGAGTCGGAGCGAGGTGGGTGTTCGCCGTGATCGAAGCGGCGCAGGCGAAACGTGGCGGAGAGGGAGGGATTCGAACCCCCGGGACCTTTCGGCCCAACGGTTTTCAAGACCGTCGCGATAGACCACTCTGCCACCTCTCCGGCTGAGTCGCCCGGGAAAATCCTCCGCCGCCGGGCGGGTTGTCGAGCTATTCTTATTCTTCTGCGCGTGTGCTGAGGAGTCTGGCATTGATCCGCAAACGCTCACCGGCAGGGTCTTGGCGTGGCATTTGAAAAACATCTGCTGGTGGACGTAGCGAATGTCGCGCATGCGTGGCCGGAGTTGCGGACGTTGCTCAAGCGTGATCGCGACGCGGCGCGTTCCCAGTTGGTCACGCGGTTGGGTTCAATTCACGATGTCGAGTTTGTGCGCGTGACGGCGGTCATCGATGGACGCGGTCGAGAGATCGTGGTCGAGCACCCGTCCGGACAAGCAACGCTAACGGTCATTTACACGCCGTCGTCTCTCACGGCCGACGACGTGATCGAGCAGATGGTGGGGCGCTCCGCCGACCCGTCGTTATGCGAGGTGGCGACAGACGATCAAGCTGAGCGCGCGACGATCGAGGCAACCGGCGCGGTGTGGGTGCCGACGGCCGAGCTCTGGGCGCGTGTCGAGCGGGCGGAACAACGGCTTGCGTCAAAGGTGTCTGGACTGAATCGAATAAATGCACAGGAGTGGCGGCGACGAAACGCATGAGTGACGACGCCATATCAGCAACATCGACCGCCGTGGGGCAGGTCGCCGAGGTGCAGGGGCTTTATGGAACGTTTTCATTTCCCGAGCGCTTGTTGCAGAAAATCTGGCAGCGCGGCGAATTCGATGCGACTGCCGCGCGGGTCGCCGATGGGCGTGCGTTGAAAATCGTGCATCCCGGTAAGTGGAATCATTTGGGTGGGCCTGATTTTGCGGGGGCGAGACTGATGCTGGATGGGCGTGAGCTTACCGGCGATGTCGAGTTGCATTTGCATGCGAAGGATTGGGCGGCTCACGGGCATGCGTCGGATAACGCCTACAATAATGTGGTGTTGCATGTCGTGCTTTTCCCTTGCGCGGAAGCGGTGACGCGCGGTGCGGGCGGCCGGGAGATCCCCATTCTGTGTCTGTTGCCATTGCTCCATCACGGGTTGGAAGAATACGCGGCGGACGAGGCGATGGAACAGCTCGCGGGGCGACCGCTGCATCACGCGCAAGAAATTCTCGGTGCGCTGGGTAACCAAGAGTTGAATACCCTCTTGGGCGACCACGCGGCGCTGCGGTGGCAAAGCAAAGTGCATTTTGCCCGCGAGCGGATCGCAAGGTTGGGGTGGGGGGGCGCTTGCCACCATGCGGCTTTGGAGGTGCTGGGTTACCGATTTAACCGCGCGCCGATGTTAATGGCGGCGTCTGCATATCCATTGGACGAGTGGTCCGGTTCGCGAGTTGATCCTGCGCGGGTTTTTGAGGAGTTGGGCGACCGGTGGAGTTTGCAAGGCGTTCGCCCGCTGAACCACCCGCGATTACGGCTGCGCCAATACGCCGGGTGGTGTTCCGCGAGGCCGGATTGGGCGGCGCGTTTGCGGGACACGCCCATTATACGGGAACTCGCCGTGGCACGCACCGACGTCGTGCAAAGGGATGGTCAACGTGGAGGCGTTTCTGTGGGCGAGTGGCGACGTGCGGTGCGCCTCACGCAGCGCCGTGTTGAAATTAGAGGCGTCATCTGCGCCGGCGTGGTGAGCGGCAGTCGTTTGGATAATTTGCTGGGCGACGGGTTTCTCCCGCTGCTGGCAGCGGAGACCGGCTTGGATTTGCAGGCGGGTTGGGAGGGATGGTTTGCGGGCGACGTGCCCGAAGCTTTGGTGCGGGTGTTGCGTGCGTTGGGGGTTTTTGGTGGGAGATCGAACCCCGTCGCACAGGGATCGGTGCAAGGATTGTTGGGCTGGATGTTAGCCCACGAGGCGCGTTCGCGCGCAAAGGAGTCTGTGCACGGCGGGCGCGGGACTTGACAAGATTTTGCCGCGAGAGCTACCTTGCCCCTTTCTAACAACGTTCACTTTCCAAAAGGTGGGCCCTATGGCCCGCTTTTTTTTTCCCAATTTACATATCCTATGAGCAGCGAAATTCTTTCAGTTCTCGAATACATGGAGAAAGAAAAGGGCATTGGCCGCGCCGACATGATCGCGGCGATCGTCAATGCTATCAAAACTGCCGCGCTCAAAGGCGTTAGCTCCGGTCAGGACCTGAAGATCGACATCAATCCGAAGAACGGCCAGCTCCACGCTTGGACGCTCCTCAAGGTGGTCGATTCCGTCAGCGATCCGAAGACCGAGATTCACATTGAGAAGGCTCAGGCGCTGAAGCCGGGTGCCCAGATGGGTGAGGTTTTGGAAAAGGAAATTGATCCGGCCTCCCTCGGACGCATTGCCGCGCAGACCGCTCGTCAAGCCGTGATGCAAAAACTTCGCCAGTTTGAGAAGGACCGCATCTACGACGATTTCAAGGACATGGTGGGCAACATCGTGACCGGCACCGTGCGTCGCAAAGAGCGCAACGACATCTTCATCGACCTTGGCAAGGCCGAAGCCGTCCTCATGGGCAAGGAGCAGGTCCCTGGCGAAGAATACCAGCCTGGCGATCGTATCCGCTGTTTGCTCCTCGCCATCGAGAGCACCCCGCGCGGTCCGGAGCTGATGCTCACGCGCGCCAGCCCGAAATTTGTGCGTCGCCTGTTTGAGGTTGAGGTCGGCGAGATCGCCGATGGCACCGTCAAGATCGAGGCGTTTGCCCGCGAGCCGGGTTATCGCACCAAAATCGCCGTCACCAGCTCTGATCCCAAAGTGGACCCGGTCGGCGCTTGCGTTGGCGCCCGCGGCGCTCGCGTGAAGACCATCGTCCGTGAACTCAACGGCGAAAAGATCGACATCATCAACTACTTCGCCGATCCGAAGCAGATGGTGATCGAGGCCCTCAAGCCGGCTGCGCCGCGCGAGATCATTCTCGATGAGAAGACGCATCGTATTCTTTTGAAGGTCGCCACCGAGGACCTCGCGATCGCCATCGGTCGCAAGGGTCAAAACGCCCGCCTCACGTCCCGCCTCATTGGGTGGCGTTTGGACATCGAGGAATTCCACGCCGTTTCGACCGACCCGCGTGCGGTTGCGATCGACACGTTGGTGAAGACCTTCGCCCTCGATGCCGCGCTCGCGGAACGCTTGGTCGCCATAGGCATCAATTCCCCTGCCGCATTCGAAGGCGTCGGCGCCGACGATCTGGTCGATGCCGGTTTCACTTCCGAAGAGGCCGCCTCCATTATTGCCAGTGTGGGCGGTGCCCAGTAATCGAATCGTTTTTATCAATCGTCCCCGTCTTTTTCAGCCGCTACTTATTTAATGAGCATCCGCATTCACGAACTCGCCAAACGTCATAACATGGAGGCCAAGGAGATGTTGGCCTTGCTCAAGGAGCGTGGTTTCGTTTCTGCGGAGACCAAGTCGGTTTCGAGCACCCTGAACAAGATCTACGAAGAGGAGATCGAGAAGGAGTTCGCTGCCAAAGCTGCCGCTGAAGCTGCGGCTCTAGCCGAAGCCCAACCGGCCGAGCCGGTGGAAGAACCCGCCGCTCCGCTCAAGGTTCCTTCGGTCAAAAGTGCCGAGGACGTCCTGCGCGAAAAAGAAGAGGCTCGCGCCGCCGCTCACGCCGCCGTCATGGGCACGTCGGCCCCGGCCGCTGCTCCGGCTCCGACCGTAAAGCCGGCGCCTGTTGTGCCCGCTTCGGCGCCGTCCATCTCGGCTCCGCGTCCGGTTTCGATCCCGCAGCCTCTGCCGCCGCGACCCGCGTCATCGTCGCCGGCCCCGGTTCCTCCGGTATCGCGTCCTGCTCCCGTGACCACTACTCCCGGTATTCGCCCACCTGCCGCCCCGACCGTTTCCTCGTCGCCGCGTCCGGCGCCGGTGCTTCCGCCGCCCGTGCGTCCCGCCGGTTCCTCGCCGGCTCCAGTGTCCGCTCCTGTTTCGGCGCCGCGTCCGCCTATGCCGATCCCTGGCGCGCCCAAGCCTCCACCCGCGATCGTGTCGGCTCCTGGCAACCCCGCGATGCCGGCCACGCCGCCTGCGCAGACTCCGACGGTGACCACCGAAGGCGACGTCAAGGTCCTCCATCTTAAGCCCCCGATCATCGTTCGCGACTTCGCGACGGCTCTGGGCATGAAGCCGTTTAAACTCATCTCCGAACTTATGGAGATGGGTATTTTTGCTTCGATGAATCAAACCATCGACGAGCCCGTTGCGATCAAGCTCGGCGAGAAGCACGGGTTTATCTTGGAGATCAAGCACCGCGGTGAAGCCGCTCAGCAGACGCAGCAGAGTGCCAAGGAAAAAGCCAAGGACCGCGAAAAAGCCGCCGCCGAAGCCGAGGTGCAAAACCTCACCGTCCGTCCTCCGGTCGTGTGTATTCTCGGTCACGTTGACCATGGTAAAACTTCGCTCCTCGACGCGATTCGCAAGGCCGACGTCGCCGCCGGTGAGGCGGGTGGCATCACCCAGCACATCGGTGCGTATCAGATCGAGCACTCCGATCGCAAAATCACCTTCCTCGACACGCCCGGTCACGCCGCATTCACCAAGATGCGTGCGCGCGGTGCCGACGTCACCGACATCGCCGTTTTGGTGGTGGCCGCCGACGACGGCTTCATGCCGCAGACGGATGAGGCGCTCAAGCACGCCCAAAACGCCAAAGTCACGCTCATGGTCGCCGTCAACAAGATGGACGTAAAGGGCGCCAACATTGAACGCGTCAAGCAGCAGATGCAGGAGCGCAACATCGCTCCCGAAGACTGGGGTGGCGAAACCGTCACCGTGCCTGTTTCCGCGATCAAGGGCACCGGCATCAGCGATCTTCTCGACATGATTCTTCTCCAGGCCGACGTGCTGGAGTTGAAGGCCAACCCGAAAGCCGAGGCCAGCGGCATCGTTATCGAGTCGCAAATCGAAGTCGGTCGTGGCCCGCTCGCCACCGTCATCGTTCAACGCGGCACGCTTCGCGTGGGTGACGCCATCGTATGCGGTCCGCATTGGGCCAAGGTGCGTGCGATGTTCGACGACCAAGGCAAAAACATCAAAGAGGCTCCGCCCGCCACTCCGGTGCGCGTGATTGGTTGGTCCGGCGCGCCTGACAGCGGCGCCGAGTTCCGCTCCGCCAAGAACGCCCGCGAGGCCGAAAACCTCGCCGAAGAGGCCGAGCACCTTATCCGCAAAAACACCGGCACGGCCGATGCCGCTCCGAAGGAAGTGTCCGTCGAGAGCCTCTTCGCGAACATCGCCGCCACGCAGGCCAAGGTTCTCAAGCTCATCATCAAGACCGATGTGTTCGGCTCCACCGAGGCCGTGCGCAACGTGTTGGAAAACATCAAGAGCACCAAGGTCTCCCTCGAAATCGTTTCGATCGAAGTCGGCCTCGTTTCCAAGACCGACATCCTCATGGCCAGCGCCGCCGGCGCGGTCGTCATCGGTTTCAACACCAAGCTCGAAAACGGCGTCACCGCCGTCGCCAAACATCACGGCGTGCGCATCGAGACCTACGGCATCATCTACGAGTTGGGCGACAAGGTCCGCGACATGATGGCCGACATGCTCGATCCCGACCTCAAGGAGAACAAGACCGGCGCCGCCGAAGTGCGCGCGACGTTCCCGCTCGCCAAGGGTTTTGTGGCCGGCTGCTTGGTCACCGAAGGCAAAATCACCCGCAACGCCTCGGCTCGTCTCCGCCGCAAGCGCGAGATCGTGTTCGAGGGCAAGGTCAGCACGCTCAAGCGCTTCAAGGACGACGCCAACGAAGTCCGCGCCGGCATCGAGTGCGGTATCAAGCTCGGCGACTTCAACGGTTACGAAATCGGCGACGTCATCGAGTGCTACGAAATTCAGAAGGTCCGCGCCTCGCTCTGATTTTGTTGAAGTAGCGGGTAGCGGGTAGTGCGTAGCGAGCATATGTTGTGCCTCTAACTACTCGCTACTCGCTACCCGCTACTCACTACTTCTCCCCTCATGTCCACCCGCACCCTTCGCGTCAACGAACTCATCCAGCGCGAGCTCAGCGACATCCTCCGCAAGCGCTACAAGGACGAAGCGGTCGCCATCACGATCACCGGCGTCCAGGTCTCGCCTGATCTTCACGAAGGCAAAGTGTTCATCGCGGTCACCGGCGACGAGGAAGACGAGGTCAAGTCGCTGCGCTGGCTGAAGCACAACTCGAAGGAATTTCGCTTCGAACTCGGTCGCCGTATCGTGTTGAAAAACATGCCGCACTTCACCTACGCGCTCGACACCTCGACAGCCCGCGGCAACCGCATCCTGTCGGTTCTCGACGAGATCGCGGCTCAGGACAAAGCACGCAACGACGCCCAACCGCCGCAGCCGCAACCGCCGTCCCCGGCCGACAAAGAATAAGCCACCATGGATTTGATTTATCCCGAGTTCTACGAGCGCTTCGGCGCGTTTCTTCGTTCCCTTGAAGGCCGCCGCGTTGTGGTGATTTCCCACGCGCGCCCCGACGGCGATTGCATCGGCTCCGAAGTCGCCTTGGTGCGCGTGCTGCGGACGCTCGGCATCGACGCGATTTGCGCCAATCCAGATCCCGTGCCCCGCCGCATCCAATTCGCCGTAGGTGACACGCCTTTGGTTAACTTTGCCCATCTTCCCGAAGGCGACTTGACCGCGATCTACGTCGATTGCGCCGACCAAGGCCGCGCCGGCAAAGACTTCAAGGCGCGTTTCCCCGCCCCGTTCGCCAACATCGATCACCACGTTTCGAACGCGGGTTACGCTGAGCACAACTTCATCGACGCTGGCTCCTCGGCGACTGCGGAGATTCTCGCCGGCCTCTTTATCGACCATCACCTGACGATCGACGCACAGGCCGCTCAATCGCTCTACGCGGGCATCGCCACCGACACCGGCCAGTTCCGCTTTCCGTCGACCTCTCGCCGCACGTTTCAGCTCGTGTCCGAACTCATGGCCCGTGGCGCACAACCCGCCGCCGCCGCCGCCGAACTCTACGAGCGTGAGACCCCGGGCAAGCTCGACCTACTCCAACGTTTCCTCGCGTCGCTTACCTATGAGTGTGGCGGACGCGTTTGCATCGGCACGCTGCCCGACGGTATTTACGCCGCGACCGGCACCACGCCCGAAGACGCCGAGGGCCTTGTCGATTACGCGCGCTCCATCGAAGGCGTCGAGATCGGCGTGCTCATCGAAGAACAGGGCAACGCCATCAAAGGCAGCCTGCGCTCGAAAGATCCGATCTACCGCGTGGATCGCGTGGCGGCGGGATTCAATGGCGGCGGACACGCCTGCGCCGCCGGCCTTAACTTAAAAGACGTCTCCGTGCCCGAGTTTCAAACGAAGCTCGTGGCCGCGCTCACCGAGCAGATTGCGGCTGTGGACGCTTTGAAGGAACCTGCGAAGTGATGCGCGCGCCGGTTCAGGAATTTGACGGCGTTCTCCTCATCGACAAGCCGCCTGAGCACACCTCGCACGATGTCGTCGCGCGCTTGCGTGGCATCCTGAAGATGAAGCGTATCGGCCACGCCGGCACGCTCGACCCGATGGCGACCGGGTTGCTCGTGATGCTGGTCGGCAAAGCCACGCGCCTCTCGCAATACCTGATGAGCGTGGAGAAGGAATACACCGGCACGATCAAGCTCGGTGAGACAACCAACACGCAGGACGCCGAGGGCGAGGTGCTCACCACGTTGCCCGTGCCCGCGCTCACGGAGGACGACGTGCGTAAGGCGCTCGCGGGATTTCTTGGCGACCAATACCAGATTCCGCCGATGTTCTCCGCCATCAAGATTGGCGGAAAGCCGCTCTACAAAAGCGCGCGGGCCGGCGAAGAGGTGGAGCGCGAGCCGCGCTTTATCCGCGTGATCAACTACGAAGTCACGCGCTGGGAATCGCCCGAGATCGATTTTCGCGTGCTCTGCACCAAGGGAACCTACGTGCGCACGCTGGCGCACGATTTGGGCCAACGTCTTGGCTGCGGCGCGCACTTGAAGGCGTTGCGCCGCATCGCGTCGGGTTCGCTCAACGTGTCACGCGCGGTCACGTTGGAGCAGTTGCAAAAGATGACGCCGTCCGAGGTCGAGAAGGTGTTGATCCCCGGTTACGAAGCCGCGCCGAGCGTGGCGTTCGGCGGCTAAGGTCGTTTATGAGGACGCGCTCACTCGTAGGCCGCGAGCTTGCTCCCGCGGTTCGGAGCGCGAGCAAGCTCGCAGCCTACGCCTGAGCCATCGAAACTGCCGCAACGATTCCTTCGCGTGCACACTCGCACTCACAACTCCATCGCTGAAGCCGCCGTCACTCTGCCGGTCGGGCGTCCGGTGCATGTGGCGATCGGCATGTTCGACGGGGTGCATCTGGGACATCATGCGGTGATCGAGGCGGCGGTCCATTCGGCTCGGCGCTGCGGCGGGGTGGCGGCGGTGCTCACGTTTTGGCCGCACCCGAGCCGGTTGTTTCGGCCGGAGAATCCAGTGCGTCTGATCATGACGCCCGCGCTTAAGGCGCGTCAGCTCGCTCGGCTCGGTGTGGATACGATCATCACTCAGGCTTTTGACACCGACTACGCGAGCATCGAGGCCGAGGCCTTTCTGCCGCGCTTGAAGGAGGCGTTGCCCGCGCTCAGCACGATCTACGTGGGGGAAAACTGGCGCTTTGGTCGCGGGCGTCGCGGTGACATCGCGTTGTTGGTGGCCGAGGGAAAGAAGCATGGCATCGCGATCGTGAGCGCACCGCGAATCAATCAAAACGGCGAGCCGATCAGCAGCACTCGCATTCGCAGTTACCTCGAAGAAGGGCGCATGGAGGAAACCAACGCGCTGCTCGGCTACACGTATTTCGCCGAGGGCGTGGTCGCGCCGGGCAAGCAGTTGGGGCGGCAGTTGGGTTTTCCCACGCTCAACGTCGTGTGGGAGCCGGATCTGCGGCCGCGTTTCGGCGTCTATGCGGTGCTTGTCGCCGGCGCGAAGACCGAGCGGCCGTTGCGTGCGGTGGCCAACTACGGGCTGCGACCCACAGTGGAGAACGCAACGATTCCGCGGCTGGAGATTCATGTATTGGAAACGTGTCCGTTCGATGCCGGCGACGCGTTGATGATCGAGTGGCTGAGCTTTTTGCGGCCCGAGCAAAAGTTTGAAGGCGTGGAGGCGTTGCGCGCGCAGATCGCATTGGATCGAGACGCGGCGCTGTCGTGGTTCGCGCGGCGTTAAGCGGGTGTGCCCGGGCGTGACGTGCACGATGAGTGTATCGTGGGAAGCGAGCTGCTCGCGATGTGGGGCTCAATCGCGAGCAGGCTCGCTTCCCACGTCGGGCTGAGTCGGAGTTCGTAGCAGGGTTGCCACGCGTGCGGCGGGCCTTTTGGGTGCGGAGCGTGACGACTCTTTTTCATCGCGATCTCGGGGGAGCGGGCAAGCCGCCGCTGGTGGTGTTGCACGGGCTGCTCGGCTCGTCGCGCAATTGGCTGACGACCGGCGGAGACCTCGCTTCGCACTATCACGTGTTCGCGCTGGATCTGCGCAACCACGGCAAGTCGCCGCATGCGGAGCCGATGGACTACGCCACGATGATGGCCGACGTGCTCGCGTGGCTCGACGCGCAAGGGTTGAGCAAGGTCGCGCTCATGGGCCACAGCATGGGCGGAAAAGTCGCGATGCTGCTCGCATGTCGTCACCCGGAGCGCGTAGAGCGACTGGTGGTGGTGGATATCGCGCCGAAGAATTATCTGTCGCATGCGCACCGGGCGGAGTTTGCCGCGATGAACGAACTGCGCCTTGAGACGCTTCAGTCGCGCGGCGAGGCGGAGTTGCGCTTCGAGGCACGCGTAAGCGATTGGGCGATGCGGAAATTTTTAGTGACCAATCTGGAGCGCACCGACGACGGGAGCTGGCGGTGGCAGATTAACCTGCCCGCGATCACCGCAGCGTTGCCGGAGATCGAGGGGAATCCGCTGGTGTCGGAGGACACGTTTCCCGGGCCGGTGTTGTTCGTGACGGGAGGTAAATCAAACTACGTGCGGGAAGCGGATCTTTCGGTGATCGCGGCGCATTTCCCGAAGGCGCACGTGGAGGTCGTCGCCGGTTCGGGTCATAATCCGCACATGGAAACGCGTGCGGAATTCGTGGCGAAGGTGCTCAATGGCTAACGGCGGTCACGCCTTGGTGACGACCGACGGACCTTCGACCCAACCGCCCTCGACCATGACCACCTTCGGGTCGGCGGGCAGGCCGGTTTCGTTGCGCTGGATCATGCCGATGACGAGATCGACGGCGGCGGCGCCCACCATGCCGGGTTTCTGATCGAGACCGGCGTAGCCCGGATAGCGTTCGAGTGGAACGACCGCCATGTCTTCGGGGATGCGCACGCCGATCTCCTTGACCCATTCAATGAGGTAGATGTCGGACACGATCAAGGCGTCGGGCTTGCTCGTCTTCATCCACTGGGTGAGCTCCTCGCGATCGGACTCCTCATAAACCAGGCAGGTCGCGGCGGAGCGTCCGTGGTTGTATTGAAAAAGCAATACAGCGGCGATCCAGTTCTTCGCGACGATCTTGCTGACGCGTTTTCCGAGGGCGACGCCGATGTGTTTATAACCGCGCTGGCGAAGCGTATTGAGCGTGAGCTGCATGCCTTGGAACTGGTGTGGAGAGGCGCGGTGCAGGGACGGACGCAACATGGTGTAACCGATGGCGACGGCGCAGAAATGGTCCCAGGCGAAGGTGAACTGCGGCACGACGTCGGGGAAGGGCGCGAAACAGACGCCGAGGATGCCGCGGGCCTGAAGGATGTTGGCCAGACGGCGCGTGGTCATCTGTTCGTCGCGCAGCCAGAAGTGCTCGATGCGGTAGCCGCGCTGGGCGGCGCGGGCGCAGGCGCCGTCGTAGGCGGCCGGGGCAAAGCGATTGGCGCGCCAGCCCTCTTTCGTCGGATACGCGGTGACGTAGGCGATGATGTCGAGGCTGCTCAGATTGCGTTCGCGGCGCCGTCCGGCGAGCGCGGCGATGAGCGGGTCGGGACGATAATTGAGCTTCTCGGCGACCTCGCGGACCTTGGCGCGGGTTTCTGGAGTGATCTTTTCGGAGTTGCGTAAGGCCATGCTCACCGTGGCCACGGAGACCCCGGCGGCAGCGGCGATTTGCCTCATGGTGATACGAGCCGACATGGCGGAAGAAGGGAGCGTTTAATCGGTTCAATGACGATTACTTTGTCAGTGAAGGTCGCATGCGGCCTGATGGCGTTTTGCCAATGACACCTGCTTCTGGATCGGGACACGAGACGTTGAACGCCATTGACCGGCTGGTGGAGCGTGTGTGGGAGGCGATCTACGAGCGGGTGGCGCCGCTGGAGATCATGCGTTGGCTGACCAAGGAGCCGGTGGGTTTCGAGGAACGCGAGAGCGGTGAGCGTGCCGAGGTGCGGATGGGCGAGCCTTGGGCGGGCGAACTGTTCGACTGCGCCTGGATGCGGTTTCGCGGGCAGTTGCCGGGCGGGCCGGACGCAGTCGTGGCGGCCGGCGAGTTGATCGCGCGCATCGATGTAAACGGAGAACTGTGCGTGGTGGACCGGGCGGGCGTGCCGGCGCGCGGGTTGACGAACATCAAGTCGACCTTTGATCCGGTGTTGGG
>DFYA01000230.1:1180-6000 GCA_002382525.1 Opitutaceae bacterium UBA4094 | reverse complement strand
TCGAAGGGTTTGCCCATGGAGCCGAGGGGTTCGCCGGAGACGACACAGGTGGTGAGCGGGTAGGCGGGAACGGCGGGCGTTTCGTCGGCGGCGGTGAGCGGGCCGGCGACGAGGCCGAGGAGGAGAAGNNGCGGAGAGGAGTGATTTCATAAGAAGTGTTACGAAGAGAGGGCCGCGGCCCCCTCACTATAGATGATATTCTGAAAAAAGAACCCCGGGTAGAATTCGCGGGGTTCTGTAGGTGCCAGGGTGGAGGCGCAGCTCATTTCGCGCAGTGGGCTTTGCACTTGGCGGTGGTGTTGGTGCAGCGAACGAATGAGGTGCGTTTACCGTGGCGAACGAGCATGCGGTCTCCCTGTGTTTCGGACGGAGCGGTGATCGCGGCCTTTTCGGTTTGCGGAACGTAGCGGTGGTTATTCCGGGACGGTGATTTCGGAGCTGCGAATGAAACTGCGGTGGAGGCGATGAACAAGGCGGCGAGGGTGCTGGTGCGGAGTAGGGTGGTTTTCATGGTGGTATTTTTTTGGGAAGCGCGACCTGCGCTTCTGAAAAATGATACGCGGCGCGAGAGGATAACCCTCGGTTAATTTTTAAAGCGGCGGTCGGTTGGGGGTTGTCGCCACGTGCGGGAGCGATTTGGGTGCGCGCATGATTTATCCGGGGCTTGTTTCGATCACGTTTCGTAAGCTCAGTCCGCTCGAGGTGGCGGATCTTGTTAAGAAGGCCGGGCTGCGCGGCATCGAGTGGGGCGGCGATATCCATGTGCCGCATGGCGATCTCGGGCGGGCTCGCGAGGTGCGCGAAATCACGTTGGAGCACGGTCTCGTGACGGCGGCTTACGGGAGTTATTATCGCGCGGGGCAGAGCGACGGGTCCGGTCCGGCGTTCGAGCAGGTGCTGGCGACGGCAGTGGAGCTGGGCGCGCCGACGATCCGCGTGTGGCCGGGTGCGGCGGGTTCGGACACCGTGGACGAAGACGGGCGTTGGAAAGTGATTCATGATCTGCGGCGGATCGCGGGGCTGGCGGCGAAGGCGGGCGTGACGATCTCCACCGAGTTTCACGGCGGCACACTCACGGACACGAATGAGTCGGCGAGCAAGCTGTTGGTGGAAGTGGACCACCCGAATCTGTTCACGTGTTGGCAGCCGCATAACGGTGAAGCGACGGACGTGTGCGTGGACGGGCTGCGCGAGGTGCTGCCCCGCATGAGTAACATTCATGTCTTTCACTGGTGGCCGACGTCGGCGGAGCGGCATCCGTTGGCGGACGGAGCGGCGCGGTGGGAGAAGTTTTGGGAGGTCATCAAACAGGCACCGGGAGATCGGCACGCGTTGATGGAGTTTGTGCAGGGGGATTCCCCGGAGGCGTTTCTGCGCGATGCGGCGACGTTGCGCCAGTGGCTGGCGTGAGGCGCCGGGTCGGTAATCGAAGGCTTTGCGCCTCGACAGGATAACCACGCGCCGGTTTTCTCGCGCCCTTGTGGCACCGCGCGTGAAACGCCTTTCGGTCCAGCGTCTGCATGGACTGCTCTTGGTCGGGTCGGTAACGACGCTGACTCCGTGTGTATTGGTGGCGCAGGACGGTCCGACCTTTGCGGTTCCTTTGCAGACGGATTCGTGGGTGAGCTGGATATTGTGGGTGTTTGTGGTGATGGCGCTGGGGGGGCTGCTGGTGTTCTGGATCAACCTGAGATTGCAGGGGCAGATCGGGCGGCAGACGCGGGCGCTTCGTGTATCCGAGAGACGGATGCGCAATCTTTTCGAGAACACGCCGGTGGCGATCATCGAGGAGAATTTTTCGGCGGTGGAGGCGTGGCTCAACCAGCTGCGGAAAGAGGGCGTGACGGATCTGGCGGCGCACCTGGCGGAGCATCCCGGGTTGGTGGCGGAGAAGTTTGGGCTCGTGCGGGTGGTGGCGGCGAACCGCACGGTGCTGCGCCTGACAGCGGTGGAGGATGTGGCGGAGTATGAGTCGGTGATTCGCGGGGCGCCGACGGCGGCGATGTTGGACACCTTTGCGGCGCAGATGCTGGCGATCTGGACGGGCGAGACGGAGATGACGCGAGAATTGTTGTATCGCGGCATCGACAGCCGGGCGGGGCACAGCCTGATGCATTGGAGCGCGCCGCACGAAGAGGTGCGGCCGGACTACAGCCGCGTGCAAGTGGCCTTCACGGACCTAAGCGTGTTGCGCGCGACGGAGGAGAAGTTGCGCGACGTGGAAGACCGGTGGCGGCTGGCGGTGATCGGCATCAACGCGGGGATTTGGGAATACAATTTTGTAACCGGGGAGACGTTTATCTCGGACCGGTGGCGGGAAATCATCGGATATTCGGCGTCTGATCTGCCGAACGCGCGGGACGAGTTTTGGCCGCGCATCCATTCGGAGGATGTCGAGACGGTGCGCCGTGCGATGCGCGATTACCTCGAAGGGCATCGGGCGAGTTATCGGGTGGAGTTTCGGATGCGGTGCAAGGATGAGAACTACAAGTGGATCTTGTCGCGCGGCATGGCGTTGTTCGATCAAGCGGGCAAGCCGCAGCGGTTGGTCGGTTCGCACTCGGACATCGACGAACGCAAGCGGGCGGAGCAGTCGTTGCGCGCCTCCGAAGAGCGTTATCGCGTGCTCTTCGAGAATTCGCCGGTGGCGATCATCGAGTATGACCTGCGGGGGGTGCGCGGCTGGATCGATTCACTGCGCACGGAAGGCGTGACGGATTTTGACGCATATGCGGAAACGCACGCGGCGTTGTTCACGGAGACCTTGAAGGGCGCGGTGATGGTCGGGGTGAACCGCGAGACGCTGCACCTCGTGGGGGCGAGCAACAAGGCGGAGGCGGTGGACAACATGGACCGCATCCTCACGGACGACATGCAGGATGTGCGGCGCTCGTTGTGCCGGGCGTTGTGGGACGGGCGCAACGCGATCGAAGGCGAGATGCGGCTCAACGCGCTCGACGGCACGCCGCGGCGCGTGTTTTACCGCTGGTGGGTGCCGGTGCTGGGCGGCGAGATGAGTTTTGCGTGGACGCAGGTCGTGTTGGTGGACCTGACCGGGATCAAGCGCACCGAGGAGGCGTTGGCGGCCGAGCGCGAGCGGTTGGCGGTGACGTTGCGCTCGATGGCGGAAGGCGTGATCACTACGGACACGGACGGGCGAGTGTTGTTTGTGAACGAGGCGGCGTGCGAACTGACCGGGTGGGACGAGTCGGTGGCGATCGGGCGCTCGATCGAACACGTATGCGTATTGCGGCATGAGAAAAACCGCACGCCGGTGGAGGTGCCGGCGGCGGCGGCCATCTCGACGCACAGCGTGATCGATCTGCCGGACAACACGGTGTTGCTCGACCGGCAAGGGTCACCTCGGGTGATCGAAGGCCGGTGTGCGGCGATCCACGACATGCACAGCCGGGCGATCGGCGCGGTCTTGGTGTTGCGCGACGTGACCGAGCGGGCGCGGTTGGAAGGCGAGATCCTGCGCGCGTCGAAACTGGAGTCGGTGGGCATTCTTGCGGGCGGCATTGCGCACGATTTCAACAACCTGCTCACGGTGGTGATGGGCAACATCACGCTCGCGACGTTGGATTCGCAGGCGATGGCCTCGGCGGGACGCTGGTTGCAGGACGCGGAACGCGGTGTGATGCGCGCGCGGGACCTCACGCAGCAGCTATTGACGTTTGCCCGAGGCGGAGAACCGGTGCGGTCGGCGGTGAAGTTGCCTGAGATCGTGAAGGAAGCGGCGAACTTTGCGCTGCACGGCTCCAAGGTGCGGTGCGAATTTGCGATCGAGGAGGGCCTGTGGACGGCGGAAGTGGACAAGGGCCAGATTGGGCAAGTGGTGCAGAACCTGGTGATCAACGCGGTGCAGGCGATGCCGGAGGGCGGGGTGATACACATCTCGATGCGCAACCAGCATCTGGCCCGCGCGGCGGTGCGGCACTTGGAGGAGGGTGATTACCTGTGTATCGTTCTCTCGGATACAGGAGCCGGCATTCGCCCGGAGAACCTGGCGCGGATCTTCGATCCGTATTTCACGACAAAGCAATCGGGCAGCGGGCTGGGGCTCGCGACGGTGTATTCGATCGTGAAGAAGCACCAGGGGCACATCGAAGTGGAATCCGAAATCGGGCGTGGCACGCGGTTCCGGTTTTGGTTGCCGGCGGTGCCCGATGTGCGGCCGGCGGCGGTGGAGGTGGCGCAGGCGCCGGACCGGTTGACCGGGCGGGTGTTGTTTATGGACGACGAAGAGCCGATCCGGGACATGGCCGAGGCGTTGCTCAAACGACTGGGCTTCGAGATCACCTGCGTGGCGGACGGCGGCGAAGTGTTGCGCGTTTACCACGAGGCGATGGCGGCGGGCCGGCGTTTCGATTTGGTGATCATGGATCTCACGGTGCCCGGGGCGATGGGCGGCAAGCAGGCGATGGCCGAATTGCACAAGATCGACCCGGCGGTGCGAGGCATCGTGTCGAGCGGGTATTCGAGCGATCCGGTGATGGCGAATTATCGGACGCATGGTTTCCGCGGCATGGTGGCGAAACCGTATCGGTTGACGGATTTGGCAAAGACGATTCGCGCGGTGCTCGAAGGCGACGATCGGGACGAGTGAGCGGTGGGCGGGATGTCGGGCAGTGCGGAGGGCGAAGAGGCCGGTGCGCGAACTGAAGCGGTCGGGAAGCGGGATCGGAGACGGGGCCGCAACGAGGCGCAGAAAGCGCAAAACTCGGAGGCTAAGAATGGCCTCAAAAGACACAGAAGGCGCAAAACGAGCCTTTGGGGTGTGGTGGCGGGCCCGAAGTAGCGTGCAGTTCAAGACTACT
>DFYA01000230.1:0-1112 GCA_002382525.1 Opitutaceae bacterium UBA4094 | reverse complement strand
CCACCGGGGGCGGAACGCACGGTGCGCGTGGTCACTCACGACGAGATGTGGAACGGGGCGGACGTGGTCGCTTACGGGCGGGTGGTTCGTCTGGAGCGCAAAGAGAGTCTGCCAAACGACGTCGATTATGAGGTCGGGATTAAAGTCGAGCGGGTTTGGAAGGGCGAGGTGATCGGCGATATTGTCATGGTCGAAATGCTGCCGCCGTATGGCTCAGGGGTGGGCTTTCGGTTTGAGTTCGATCAAACATATCTCTTGTTCGCGGGCAGGGCGAAGGGAGCGGGTGCGGGTGAATATTTTCGCAACCATGCGATTGCTGTGGAGCTACCCAGGAAAGAGGCGCGCAATACGCTCAGCTCTATTTTCGGGATGCCTGCGGAACCAGACTTGAGCGAGGTGCTGGCGGTTTTTCTTGAAGCGAAGTCGGGCGATAGCGCAGCGGCACCCCGATACGAGCTGCTGTGGAGGCGGTGGGAAGAGTCCCGGCGTGTGAAACAGCGAGCGGCGGAGGTGGCGTTGGAAAAAGCGCGAGAAAAAGAAAGGGAGGAGCGGGAGGCGCCGCTGACGGAGGCGAAAGCGGAATTGAAGGACGCGCTGAAGGAGATGGGCGTGGCGGAGCGGAGGGGTTTGTTGGAGGCGCTTGATAAGAAGTTGGCCGGTAAATATGACGCCGAGTTCAAGGAGCTGAAGGAGGTCGTGGCCAAGGAACGGAGTTTGGCGGAGACCTATTTCAAGAACGGCCTCACGCGGTTTGATTGAGGCGTAGACGACGAAACCGAGCGGGCGGCGGACGGGTGTTCGGACGGCGCTCGGAGGTCGCCGGTCTGCTCAAGGCGCTTTACGTGACGCGGAGGAGGCGGCGGGCGTTTTCGTAGTGGGCGCGGAGTTCCGCGCGATCGATGTGTTGATAACGCTCGGGGAGGAAACGGCGGTCGGAGCAGGCGAGGACGGCGGCGGTTTCCTGGAGAGCGAGGAGGTTTTCATCGAGCGGATCGATGAACGCGTCGATGGCGGTTTCGAGGTCTTCGATGGCCAAGGCATCGTCGCGGCCGGCGAGAACGGCGCGTTCGCGGGCGCGCACGAGCACGGCTTCGACGTCGCTGCCGGTGAGC
>DFYA01000065.1 GCA_002382525.1 Opitutaceae bacterium UBA4094 | reverse complement strand
ATGGTTGCGGTTCGGCCATTGCCTCATCTTCGCTGGTGACCGAGTGGGTCAAGGGCAAGACGGTTGATCAGGCCTTGTCGATCAAAAATACGGAAATTGCCGAAGAATTGGCCTTGCCGCCGGTTAAAATTCACTGTTCGATTCTGGCCGAGGATGCCATCAAGGCAGCTGTGGCCGATTACAAGAAAAAGCACGGAGAATAAGCATGGGTGTCACCTTGAGCGATAAGGCGGCAACACACGTCGCCAACTTTCTGGCAAAGCGTGGCAAAGGCATCGGCCTGCGCCTCGGTGTGCGGACCAGCGGCTGTTCGGGCATGGCGTACAAGCTGGAGTTCGTAGACGAGGTGAATCCTGATGATCTGGTATTCGAGCACAATGGCGTCAAAGTCATTGTCGATGCCAAGAGCATGCCTTACCTCGACGGGATGGAGCTTGATTTTGCTCGCGAAGGTTTGAACGAAGGTTTCAAGTTCAACAACCCGAACGTCAAGGACCAGTGCGGCTGCGGCGAATCGTTTAACGTCTGATGGATTTCCGAGCCGACCACTTCTCCCTGTTCGGGTTGAATCCCGGCTTCCGGCTCGATTTGTCAGACCTCGATTCCCGCTATCGCGATATTCAGGCGCAGGTCCATCCGGACAGGTTTGCCAATGCGGGCGATGCCGAGCGCCGGCTATCGATGCAGTGGGCGACGCACGCCAACGAGGCCTACCAGACGCTGAAGAAACCCCTGGATCGGGCCAAGTACTTGCTTCATCTGGCCGGACACGACATTCAGGCGGAGAGCAATACCACCATGCCTGCGGATTTCCTGATGGAGCAGATGGAATGGCGTGAGGCCGTTATGGAGGCGCGTAATGGCGGCGATCATCACGAGCTTGAGCATCTGCATAACCGATTGCGTGGCGATATCGTCGCTCGCTACGAGGAGCTCGGGGAGTTGTTCGACAAGGGCGATCACGCGCTGGCTACGGATCGCGTCCGTCGGCTGATGTTCCTGGAAAAACTCTTATACGAAATCGACGACGCGCTGGCGTCGCTGGAAGAATAAAAATGGCCTTGTTTCAAATCGCCGAACCGGGCGAATCGGCGGCACCGCACGAGCACAAGCTCGCAGTTGGCATCGACCTCGGCACCACCAACTCCGCCATCGCACTCGCGACCGGCCCGAGCACCGAGATCATCAAAAACAACCTCGACGCCGACACCACGCCGTCCGCCGTGCACATCAACCGTGCCGGCAGCTTGTGGGTCGGCCAGAGCGCACGCTCGAAACTCGCCGACGAACGCGCCGAGCACGACGTGCATGTCGAGTTCAAGCGCCGCATGGGCACCGCGCACGAGCACCTGTTTAAATCCAGCGGACGCAAGCTCCTCCCCGAAGACCTCTCCGCCGAGATGCTCAAATCGCTGCGTGCCGACGTCGCTCAAAAACGCGGCGAAGACCTCACCGCCGCCGTGCTCACCGTGCCCGCAGCGTTCGGCTTGCACCAATGCGAAGCCACCAAACGCGCGGCCGCGCTCGCCGGGTTCACCCACGCGCCGTTGCTGCAAGAGCCCATCGCGGCCGCGCTCGCCTACGGTTTCCAGAAACACGACGCCAAGGCCTACTGGTTGGTCTTCGACTTTGGCGGCGGCACCTTCGACGCCGCGCTCGTCCGCTCTGAGCAAGGCACGATGTCGGTCGTGAACCACGCGGGTGATAACTTTCTCGGTGGCGCCGACATCGACTGGGAGATTGTCGAAAAACTCCTCGTGCCGAAAGTCCGCGAGCAGTTCAAGGCCCCCGATTTTGGGCGCGGCCACGAGCCCAGCCGCTACGACCTGGTGCGGCTGAAGACCGCCGCCGAAGCGGCCAAGATCGACCTTTCGCGCCAGAAGTCCACCTGGGTCGAGGTGGACCTGCGCGGCTTCGGTCCGGGCTCGAACGTGCTCGAGGTGGAGCTGACGCGCGAAGACATCGCCGCCGCCGCGCGCCCCAGCGTGTTGCGGGCGGTGGAGCTCACGCGTCGCGTGCTCGGCTCGCAGGGCTTGGATCCGTCCGCCGTGGAGAAACTCGTTTTTGTGGGCGGTCCCACGCTCGCCCCGTATTTCCGCGAACTGGTGACCGAACAACTGCGCATCCCCTTCGATCTCTCGGTGGACCCGCTCACGGTGGTGGCGCGTGGCGCGGCGATTTTTGCGTCGGGCCAGCGTGTCGCGGCGCCGTCTGCGGCGTCCAAACCCGTCGCCGTCGGGGCCGCGCCCGCCGCGCACCGCGTGGAACTCGTTTACAAACCGGTCGGCGCCGACGCCGAGCCGCTGGTCGGCGGCAAGGTCACCACGCCCGCGGGCGTCGCCGCGACCGACTGCAGTATCGAGTTTATAAATACGCACAACAAGTGGCGCAGCGGACGCCTGCCGCTGGGCGCCGGCGGCACGTTTCGCCTCAACCTACGCGCGGAGGCCGACCGGCGAAACGACTTCAAGATCGAGCTGCACGACGCCCTCGGCGCGCCTTGTCAGGTCGAGCCCGCCGAGCTGAGCTACACGATCGGCCTGGTGGTCGAGGAGCAGACGCTCATCCACAACCTCGGCGTTGCCATGGCCGACAACCAAGTGTCGCAGCACTTCCCGAAAGGCGCGGGCCTTCCGGCGAAATCCACGCGCACCTACCGCACCACCACGGCGTTGTCGCACAACACGTCGGGCAGCCTGTTGCGCATTCCGATCATTGAGGGCGACCATCGCCTCGCCGACCGCAACTTTCTCATCGGCACGGTGGAGATCAGCGCAGGGCAGGTGCACCGCGACCTGCCGCTGGGCACCGAGATCGAGGTGACCTTGCACATGGACGCCTCGCGGCTCCTGCACGTCGTCGCGTATGTGCCGCTGCTCGACGAGGAGTTCCCCGCGAAACTCGAACTCGGCGGTGCGCACCGGCAACCCTCGTTGGAGGTGTTGCGCGGCGAATTCGCCCGCGAGATCGAACGCCTCGCGACGCTGAGGAAAAACCTCGGCGACAAGCCGTCCACGGCGGACGACGCGGCGTTGGTCGCGTTGGAAAAATCGCCGGAGCGTGCGCGCCTCGACAACGTGTTGAATGCGTCCTCGCCGGAGTTTGATTCGCTGCTGAAGGCGGAGCACGAGCTGTTGGAATTCAAACTGCATCTCGACGCGGCGGACGAGCAACTCGCCTGGCCGGCGGCGGTGCGCGAGGCGGAGCGGCTGCTGGCGGAAGTCGATGAACGTGCCAATGCGCACGGCACCGAGGCCGAGCAGGCGCGGCTGCGCGGGTTGCGCAACGAGGTGCAGGCGGCGGTCGCTAACAAGCAGCGAGACCGGCTGCGCAAAAAGACGGAGGAGGTGACCGCATTGAACGAGAGCATTCTCTACCGGCAGCCCGATTTCTGGCGTCGGCATTTCGCGGCGCTCGTCGAGTGTCGCGAGCAGATGTCGAACCCCGCGCGGGCCGCCATGCTCATCAAAGCCGGAGACCACGCGCTCGCCGGCGGCAAACACGAGCAACTCGTGGACACGGCGCTGATGTTGCAAGACCTGCTGCCGCCGCAGGTCGTTGACGCCGCGCGGCGCGGCTACGGTTCCAGCATCCTCGTTTGAGACGTCCGCGTAACTTTTTCCGATCATGGCCATGAATACCCCCACGCCCTCCGCCATCCCCCATGCCCTGCGATTGTTGAAAGCCGAAGAGTTGACGCGGCGCGGGCAGTTTCGCGAGGCGGAGGCGTTGCTCGGCGGCGGCGACGCGCAACCGCCGGACGACGTGTTGTTGTTGCACGGGCTGGCGACCGTGGTGACGCGGCAGGGTGACTACCTGCGCGCGCGGCGCCTGTGGCGCTTGTTGCAACACCGTCAGCCGGGCCACCGCGAGGCGGAGCGCATGTTGGCGGCCCTGGAGTGTTGGGAAGAGCGACCGCTGTGGGTGCGTTTCGCACCGGCGGCCTCGGTCGCGCTGCTCGTGCTCGGCGGATCAATTTGGCTGTGGCAAGGCAGCGCGACAGCGGAGACCGCCGCGTCCTCGACGAGCGCGACGCCGGTGCGCGTGGTGAGTCCCGCCCCGGCCGCCCCGGTCGCACCCGCGAGTCCGGTTTACGCGGCGCCGGTGGCCCCCGTGGCTCCCGCGAGGCAGGCGTCGCAGCAGCAATGGGCGCAACCGGTGGCGCAGGAAGAGCCGGCGCCGGCGGTGCTGTTCAAGATGCCGCCTTCCAAACCTGCGAAGCGATAGCCGACGGAATGTGATGCCGGTCGGCAGTGATGGGGCGTTCCAAAAGCCCGCCACGGGGGAACGTGTTTAAACCGCGGATAACGCAGATAGCGCGGATGCCCGCGGACCGAATCCGATAGCTGCGCCCATTTGCGTAATCTGCGGTGAAGTCCGAACGGTTCGGATCGGGCAACCGTTTGCGCGTGTTCGTGTTGGCCTTGAGGTGATGCGCGCGCAAAGGTCGCCGTCCATGAAACGCATTCTCGCAACCGTTGTCCTGTTGGCCCTGTGCTCTGCTGCGTCGGCCCTTGCGGAAACGAGCGTGCCGGTTCGGCATTCGAAGCCCTTCAACGCGGGTCGCGGCGACGGCACCATCGGCTATCGGTTGCTAGAGGACGAGGCGCCGTATTTTGCAAAGATCACCGAGAAGCGCATCGATCTCTGGGCGCACATCCGGATGCCCAAACCACTCAATATGTCGGACGCGGAGTGGGAGCAGATGCAGGCCGAAAGCCGCGAGAAAAAGAAGGCGCTCATCCCGGCCGAGGACTACGAACTCGTTAAACAGGTCGATGAATACGTGGGGTGGTTCGGCATCGTTCGCGGGAACGTGTTTGATGAATCCCGCGGCGAGACGCGACTGCGCGTGGAGCACAAATACTTCGACGGCCTGACGGACCTGCGGCTGCACATCGTGTCGATCTATGGAGCGGGTGATTTCGATGCGGTGATCCCCGGTAAACTCTCTGCGGCGGAGATACCGCTCCTGAGCTTGGTCTGTGTCTATGGCGTGGTGTCGCGAAGCGAGGGCGGGCGGGTCGAACTCAAGCCCGACTATGTGCGCGTGTGGGACTGGGGCCTGTTCGCGTTTATGGATTACGGGACAGACAAGAGCCGTTCCGAATGGGTGAAGCTACGGAGTGTAAGCGGACCGCTCGTTTACAGCTCCGCCGTGGATCGGACGTATTACGAAGAGCGCCTGGGCAAACGATAACCAGACGCCGTTCCGTGCCGCGCGGGAAGGGCGGCATCGGATGAGTTTGGGGTGTCCCCGCCCCAATGCTCGCTGGCGAAAAATTGACAGGCTTTAGCAAAGATTGCATCGGTTGGTTATGAACATTTCGCTCACTCCGGAGTTGGAAAAGCTGGTTCAGGCCAAGGTTGCGTCGGGCCTCTATAACAACGCGAGTGAAGTCATACGCGAGGCGCTGAGGGACTCTTTACGTCGCGAAAGCGATGGCGATTGGCTCCGCAGGCAAGCCGCCATCGGTTACGCGCAACTTGAAGCCGGCGAGGGCATCTCCGTTAAGTCCAAGAAAGAGTTTGTCGCTCTCGTGCGCGGCGGGAAATGAAACTCGAACTCACGCCAGCGGCCTTGGACGATCTGCGATCAATCAGCGTTTACACCTTGGAGCGTTGGGGCGCGGCGCAGGAAGCGGCCTACTTGGATCACATGTGGGAACGGTTCGAGGCCATCTTGGCGGACGCCGCCTCGTATTGTTTGCGTCCCGACCTCTTCCCGGGCTGCCAAATTGCCTCGGTAGGAAAACACGTGATCGTTTTCCGCGTGAATAAAGGGAGGCTCCAAGTCGTGCGCGTTCTGCACAGTGCAATGGATTTCACGCGGCACCTGCCGTCTTAGGTTAAACACGGCGTCATAAGTTTGTGCCGATAAGATGGGCGCCGGTCGCCACCACATATCCGCACCGCGACAAGTCGGAATTGGGCAGAAAAATGGGGGCAGAAAAATTCAAGCCACCCAATCTTTGCATCCGACGGTCGTCCGAGTTTTTC
>DFYA01000319.1:3032-9959 GCA_002382525.1 Opitutaceae bacterium UBA4094 | reverse complement strand
TTTACGGAGCAATGAGCATAAAAGCTTTAATAACTTCTAAATAAACAAGTTAAGAATCATATAATCTCTATCCTATCCCGCGATAGGGCCTCATCCCCGGCAACATCCCCGTCACAGATAAAGTGCTTGCATAGTGATATGTTTTTCCTCAAACACTGAAACATCCAGCCGCCTGATTTGCCTTTCTGACCTGAGGAATACCCCTTACCCCCGCATCCGGAAATGAACCCTGCATCGTTCGCTGCCGCCCTTGAGCGCACTGCGCCGCACCAGCGCCCGCTCCGGTAAAAGCTGGAGCCTCGCCCAAGCCAAAACCTCGGCATAGCCGGCAAGCCGCCCCCCCTTTTTTTTCAGCAACACCACCCCAAAGCACCCCGTCCGCATTTAAGCACCCATGAAAACCCAGACCGCCCTCAAACCCGCCCGTATCGCCGCCCTCCTCGCCGCGATGACCGCCGCCTCCCTCACCCCCGGCTTCGCCGCCACCCTCTACTGGGATGGCGAAACAAGCGCTGACTGGAATGCGCTTACCAACTGGTCCACCGCGTCCGATGCCACAACGCCCAACCCGGCCGCCGTTCCCACGGCTGCCGATGACGTTGTGTTCAACATTAGCACGTTAAATGCAAACGTCGCGACGACGGCTAATTCGTCCATGTCGGCGAACTCACTCACGTTCAACAATACGGGAACGAGCCGAATCTCGTCCAACAGCAGCACTTCCCGCGATTTCCTCCTCGGCGCCGGCGGTATCACCGCTAATTCAGGTGCCGGAACTGTAAATCTGGGCAACACCTCCGCCACCGTGCGCTTCGGAATTACCGCGAGCCAAGCTTGGACGAACCATTCGACAAGTAACATCGTTCTTCAGAATGCAGGCGGCGCCGCCAACACGGGCACTGGTGCGGTAACCCTAACCATCTCCAATACCAGCACGGGGCAGATGTCGTTTAACAACGCACTTCAGGACGGCACCGCCGGACGCGTCCTCTCGCTTGTGATCAATTCTAGCGGCACTGGCGCGACTAACTTGGCCACTAACTCTAATCATTCCTACAGCGGAGGCACCACCATCCAGCGCGGTATTTTTCAATCCAGTTCCTACGTGATTGGAACAGGGAATGTGACCATCGACGCGGCGACAAACAACACGGCAACACTTCGTCTCAACGTAGGAACATACACGACGGGAACCGCGCCTAACCAAATCATAACAAATCATCCCGTAAACAACACGCTGATTGCGGGTGCTTCGGGGGGCACCAACCACCTCGAGTTCGTCCACGCGAGCAATTCGATCAACTACTCTGGGGATATCATCCTCAACGGAAATTTGAACGTTGGTGTGCGCAACATCACCGGAGGCGCTACCCTCAGTGGCGATATCACCGGCAACGGATCTCTCATCAAAGGCCAATACCAAGCCACCAACAGCGTAGGCCTGCTGACCATCGCCGGTGACGCCGCCCATCGCGGCAACACCACGATCAACAACGGCGCGTTCACCCTCGCCGAGGCCGGCTCCCTCACCTTCTACATCGGAGCGAACGGCGTAAGCAATCAGGTCAACGGCACGACCGCCGGCTTGGTGACGTTCAACGGCTCCTTTAACTTCAACTTCTCCAATGCCGACGCCTCCGAAGGCAACAGCTGGGAACTCGTCACCGTTTCCAACAAGGCCTACGGCGATAACTTCTCCATCTCGGGCTTCAGCTACGACGAAAGCGAGAACCTGTGGGTGAACGGCGGTTGGGCATTCGACCAATCCTCAGGCATCCTCACCTACGCCATCCCCGAGCCGGCCTCTTTCGCCGCCCTCGCCGGTGCCGGCCTCCTCGGCCTCGCCCTGATGCGCCGTAAGCGCCGCTCCGTCTGATCGGCAACTCCCGCTCCGAACATCCTCGGATTCCCCTCGCTCGCCGCCTCCCAAGGGCGGCGAGTCTTGCGTCAGCCCTGTCCTTTCACCGGCCCGCCGGTCCCTTTCCCCCCATGCCCAACGTCACCCAACTCCTCCCTCGCGGCCTTCTGCTTGCCGCAGGGCTGCTCTCCGCAGCCTTGCTTCCGCTGCAAGCGCAGACTCCCGAGGCACCCGCCTCCCTCATTCCCAACTCCGCCATGGAGATCGACTCCGATGGCGACAATTGGCCCGATGGCTGGCCGTCGCTTAAGTCCGGCGGCTCTTGGGAAAACGAAGAGGGCAACCGCTTTATCCGCCTCACCAGCCCGTCGCCCGGTGCGACGGTCATGATGTATCGCGAGATCACCATCCCGCAGGGGGTCGAGGCCCTCGAGCTCACCTGGCGCCAACGCGTCACCGGCCTCAAGCGCGGCAAAAACTCCTGGTTCGACGCCCGCATCATGCTGGAGTTCACCGACGCCGACCGCGGCAAGATCGGTCCTCCCCAGCCCAAACCCGCCGCCACCGGCAGAGACACCAACGGCTGGGTCTCCCGCTCCACCCAATTCCTCGTCCCCGAGGGCGGACGCATCCTCAAGTTCATGCCCGCTCTCTTCCAGGTGGAGGCCGGCACCTTCGATCTCGACGACATGGTGCTTCGCCCCATCGAAGCCGCTCCGCTGAAGGCCGCCGCCGAAGAGGCCGCCGCCGCCCGCGCCGCCAAGACCGCGGCCGAAACCGCCGCGCGCCAAGAAAAGGCCGCCGCCACGCTTGCCGCCGGAGGCTCGCTCATCTCCAACGGCGACTTCGAAACCGCCGGCAAAGGCGACCGCCCCGCCCACTGGGGTGGCGGTTCCTGGGGCACCGAGGCCGACGGCAACCGCTTCCTCCGCCTCACCAGCACGGTGCCCGACAAGATGGTCATGGTGCATCGCTCCGTCACCATCCCGGCCGACGTAAAGGCCCTCGAACTCTCCCTGCGCTGGCGCATCACCGACCTCAAGCCCGGCCCTCAGCCGTGGTTCGATGCCCGCATCATGCTCGATGCGAAAGACGCCCAGGGTAACAAGCTGAAGCCCTCGCCCCCGCCCATCTATTCTCGCAAAAACACCACCGACGGCGCTTGGGCGACCCGCTCGGTTAAGTTCATCGTGCCCGAAGGCGCCGTGAGCCTCGACGTCATGCCCGCGCTCTTCAACGTGAAGGCCGGCACCCTCGACATCGACGACATCGTGCTCGCNNAAGGAACTCCGCGCCCAAGGCAACCGCCTCGTCACCGTCGATGGCGGCCAGGAGGTCTGGCTCCAAGGCATGAACGTCGCCTCGCTCGAGTGGAGCGAACGCGGCGAACAGGTCCACAAGTCCATCGTCGTCGGCATCGACGAGTGGAAAGGCAACGTCATCCGCCTCCCGGTCAAACACGACTACTGGTTCGGCCGCAAAGGCCAGAGCGACGGCGGCGCCGCCTACCGCGCCATCGTCGATCAAGCGATCACCCTCACCGCCAATCGCGGCGCCTACCTTGTGCTCGACCTGCACACCTACCGCGCCCCGAAAGACGAGTATCTCGAGTTCTGGACCGACGCCGCCACCCGTTACAAAAACCACCCGGCGGTCATCTTTGACCTCATGAACGAGCCCCACGGCATCACGTGGGAAGTCTGGCGCGACGGCGGCTGGGTCGGCGAAAAGACCGACCGCGACGAAGCCGCGTTCCTCACCGCCGAGGAGAAGGCCAAGGGCCAGGGTTTCCAATCGCCCGGCATGCAGAAGATGCTCGATACCGTTCGCGCCACCGGAGCCAAGAACATGGTCCTCGTCGGCGGTCTCGACTACGCCTACCGCCTCGACGGCATCGTCAACGGCTTCGGACTCAAAGAATCGACCGGCAACGGCATCATCTACGCCTGCCACATCTATCCGTGGAAGAGCCAGTGGCAGAAGATGCTCCTCGATGCCGCCGCGATCCACCCGATCCTCCTCGGCGAGGTCGGCGCCGACGCCAACAAGATGACGTTCATGCCCGCCTCGCAGCAGGAAGATTGGGAGACGTGGACGCCCGCCATCCTCGGCCTGATCCAGCAGCACAAGCTCAACTACACCGCCTGGTGTTTCCACCCGAAGGCCAGCCCGCGCATGTTGCTTGATTGGAACTACACGCCCACGCCGTTCTGGGGCCAGCAGGTCAAGGACGCGCTCTCCGGCAAACAATTCCCGCCGCCGGACCGCCTGCGCTAAGCGCCACTTCCTTCCCCGGGGCGGAGACTTCGGTCTCCGCCCTTTTTTATCCGCCCGCCCCGCCCCTCTTTCCCGCGTCCTCGTTCTCGTTCTCCGAAAACTCCGCCGCTTCCGTCCGGCATCCAAGCCGAGGCAACCTGAAGAGAACGAGTAAGAGAACGAGAACGAACCAAACTCGCCCCCTTTCCTTCCAATGACCTCTCTTCCCTTCCCCTGCCAATTTCGCGCCGCCGCCGCCGCGCTCCTTGTTTCCTTCGGCGGCCTCGCCCACGCCTCGGCCGCCGAACCCGCAGCCGCGGCGCCCGACGCCGCCCAACCCGCCGTCGATCCCACCCGCACCCGTAGCCGCGCCTACCCCAACGACCCGCCCGCCGAAACACCCGATCCGTCCAAGTGGCCGGCCGCACTCAAAGTCTCCGGCAACCGCCTCGTCGATCCGTCCGGCAAGGAGGTCTGGTTGCAGGGCGTCGCCATTCCCGGTCTCGAAATCCGCCCCGAAGGCCACGGTGCCGTCTTCTCGACCTTGGTCGCCATCGAAGACTGGAAAGCCAACTGCGTGCGCCTCGCGGTCAAAGACACCTACTGGCGCGGCGAGGGTAAACCCGGCAAGGAAACCGCCGGCCAATCCGATGGCGGTGCCGCCTACCGCGCCCTCATCGACAACGCCGTCAATGTCGCCGCCAACCGCGGCGCCTACCTCGTGATCGACCTGCACGTTTATCGCGCCATCCGCGACGAGCACCTCGCCTTCTGGACCGACGTTGCCACGAAATACAAAAACCACCCCGCCGTCCTCTTCGACCTCATCAACGAACCCCACGGCATCTCGTGGGAGATCTGGCGCAACGGCGGCTTCGTCGCCGAGAAAAACAAAAAGGTCGTCGATGAGTCCGCGTTCCTGAGCGAAGAAGAGAAACGGAAGAACGAAGGCTTCACCACGCCCGGCATGCAGAAAGCCGTCGAGCACGTCCGCGCGCTCGGCGCCAACAACGTGATCATCGCCGGCGCCCTCGACTGGGCCTACGACCTCTCGGGCATCGTGGACGGTTTCGCCCTCAACGACACCGCCGAGGGCAACGGCATCATGTATGCCTCGCACATCTATCCGTGGAAACGCGGTTGGGAGAAAAAGGTGCTCCGCGCCGCCGCCCTTCACCCGATCTTCCTCGGCGAGGTCGGGGCCGATAAGCTGAAGATGAATTTCATGCCGCACGACATCCAAGAGGACGCCGAAACGTGGGTGCCCGACATGTTGGGTCTGATTCAGAAGCATCGGCTCAACTGGACCGGCTGGTCCTTCCACACGTGGGCGACGCCCGTGATGTTGTCCGACTGGAACTACACGCCGACGCCCTTCTGGGGCCAACACGCCAAGGACGCGCTCGGCGGCAAGCAGTTCGAGCTGAAACGACTCCGCTAAAACCCGATCGAACGCCCCCCCGGNNCACAAAATGAAACGCGCTCTTCTCTCGCTCACGGTTCTGTTGGCATTGGTCGTCGGTGCCTGGCTCGGCTTGCATCGCACGAGCGGCGCCGCCGCCCCCACGACCGCCGCCAAGGCGAGCCGCGTGCTCGCAGAACCGCAGCCGCGCTCAGGCGCGGTCGCCGTGCCGCCGACGTCGGCGGCCTCCGCGGCCGGCGATCTCGCCACGGCGCTGGAGAGCGCCGCACGGGTCTTCGGAGCGTATGAGCAGGTCGCCGCGTCCCAACCCACGAGCACCGACGACGAGAGCGGCGAAGCCGTCACGATCCTCCGCACGTCGTTCAAATACCCGCTGGTCCGCATCACCGCGAAACGATCCGGCACCAAGGCGGACGAGACGGTTTCTGGTGCCATGATCGCCGACCATGTGGTCGTGCGCCCCACCGAAACGATCGACCCGGTCGCCTTCGCCTCGCGCATCCAGGCGCTCGGTTTCTCGGTGCGTCGCCATAATCCGCGCGCCGGCACCTACCTGCTCGCTTTCCCGCTCACTGCCGGGCGCACCGACGACCTCGACCACGCCCTCGCCCGCCTCGTCGAAACCGAGGACGCCGTCGCGTGGGCCGAGCCCGATTTTATTGTCACCGCCAGCGCGCTCCCGCCCGGCGAAACCGCCGTCGCCGACGGGCGCCTCTGGGCGCTCAACAACACCGGTCGCTCCGGCGGCGTGGCCGGGGCCGACATCGACGCCACCGCCGCCTGGGCCGTGTCCAACGACGCCTCGGGCGTGGTTGTCGCGGTCATCGACAGCGGTATCCATCTTTCGCATACCGACCTCGCGGCCAACCTCTGGGTCAACACCGCCGAGATCCCCGGCAACGGCATCGACGACGACAACAACGGCGTGATCGACGACGTCCACGGCTTCAACGCCTACGCGGGCGACGGCAATCCCGACGACGACAACGGCCACGGCACCCACTGCGCCGGCACCATCGCCGCCGACGGCCACAACGCCTCCGGACTCGTCGGCGTCGCCTGGCGCAGCCGCCTCATGGCGCTCAAGTTTCTCTCCGCCGGCGGCGTCGGCGTGACCTCCGACGCCATCGAAAGCATCGACTACGCCATCGATCATGGCGCGCATGTCCTGAACCTCAGCTGGGGCGGAGGCGGCTTCAGCGCGTCGTTGCTTGCCGCGTTGGAACGCGCGCGCGCCGCCGGGCTCGTCGTGATCGCCGCCGCCGGCAACGACGCCCGCAACAACGACAACAGCCCCGTCTATCCCGCCAGCCACGACCTCGACAACATCATCGCCGTCGCCGCAACGGACCGCCGCGACGCCCTCGCTTGGTTTTCCAACTACGGCCCC
>DFYA01000319.1:0-2873 GCA_002382525.1 Opitutaceae bacterium UBA4094 | reverse complement strand
CAACGACCGCTTCGCCGACGCCCCCGCCTCCGCCCTCAACGGCGTGATCTGGCACGGCGACAACACCCACGCCACGGCCGAACCCGGTGAACCCGCCCACGTCTCCGGCGGCGCGCAACACTCCGTGTGGTATCGCTGGACCGCGCCCGTGGCGGGCCAAGCCACGCTCGGCTTTTCACCGGCGTTCTCCGCCCGCGTCTCCGTTTACACCGGCTCGTCGGTCTCCGCGCTCACACCGCTCGTCTCGACCACCGCCGCCACGGCGACGTTCACCGCCTCGGCGGGCGCCACCTATCACCTCGCGGTGGACAGCAACGCCGGCGCAACGGGCTCGTTCACCCTCTCCGTCTCCATCCCGCCCACCAACGACCACAAGGCCCACGCCACCGTGCTCTCCGGTGAATCCTGGTCGGTTACCGGCACCAACCTCGGCGCGTCCCGCGAAGCCGGCGAAACCGCCCACGCCAACGTCCCCGGCGGTCGCTCCGTCTGGTGGCGCTGGACCGCGCCTCTCGACGGCCCCCTCCGCGTCGGCACCGCCGGCAGCGACTTCGACACCACGCTCGCCGTTTACGACGACGCCGGCGTGCAGGGCTTCATCCAAGGCGAACAACCCGACGTCGTCCTCGTGATCGATGTCTCCGGCAGCACCAACGACACCGTCAAGGGCGGCTACGTGGGCGACACCAACGGCGACGGCCGCGCCAACACCATTCTCGACGCCGAGGTCGCCGCCGCCTTGGCGATGATCCAGACGCTGCGCGACACCGGCAAACCCGCCCGCGTGGCCATCGTAAAGTTCGGCGACACCGCCACGCTCCTGGACATGAACCCCGCCGCGCCGGGTATCCAGCCTTTCACGACACCGACCGCCGACACCGACGCCAACGGCGTGCCCGACGTCGTGCAGGCGCTCCGCACCCTCCGGGCCGGTGGCGTCACCAACTACACCGACGCCCTCACGAAGGCCGGCGACGCGTTCGCCGCAATGGGCACCGTCGCGGGCGAGGGCAACGTCGTGTTCCTTTCAGACGGCAAGCCCAGCGACAGCGGTAACTTCGGCGCCGTCGCCTCCGACCTGCGCGACGCCGGGCACCGGCTCCATGCGTTCGGCGCGGGCGGCGGTTCATCCCTCGCCTCGTTGCAACTCATCACCCCGCAGGCGTCGATTTTCACCCACGTCCCCGAGCTGATCGCGGTCTTCAACGGCGCCGTCGCCACCAACGACGACCACGCCGGCCTGCTCACGAGCGAGGTCAATTTCTCCGCCCGCGCCGGCCACACCTATTCCATCGCGGTGGACGGCTACAAAGGCGCCGCGGGCACCATCCAGCTCGCCGCGCAATACAGCCAGTCGATCGAGATCGTCGGGCAACCTCGGAACACGAGCGTCGAACGTTTCGCCCCCGCGCGCTTCGAGGTCGTCGCCCGAGGCGTCGCGCCGTTCAACTACCAGTGGTTCAAGGACGGCCAGCTCATCCCCGACGCCACCGCCTCCGCGCTCGTCATCGACCGGGCCGACGTGGCGAATCGCGGCTCTTACCACGTCGTCATCAACAACACCTTCGCCACGGTGACGAGTCGCACCGTCACGCTCGACGTGATCGTGCGCGAGCCGGTCATCACCCGCGATCTCGACAACCAGACGGTCGTCGCCGGAAGCCAGGTTGTCTTCCGCGCCAACGCGGTCGGCACCGCGCCGTTCACCTATCAATGGTTCAGAAACGGCGAAGTCATCGACGGCGCCACCCAAGGCGAACTGCTCATCCCCAGTGTCTCGGCCACGCACGCCGGCACTTATCACGTCGTCATCACCAACGAGTCCGGCGTCACCACCAGCCGCACCGTTTTCCTTAAGCTCGCGGACAACCCGTTCGACGCGTGGGTGCGCCGCTCCCCGCAGTTCGCGCCGCATGGCGTCACGGATGTCATGTTCGTCGGAGGCAAATTCATCGTCTTCGGTGCCAAAGGCCTCATCGCCACGTCCGTCGATGGCCTCACCTGGACCGACGCGAAAGTCCCCGGCGGCTACTTCGGTGAAAACGACACCCGCAACATTAGCTTCCAGCAGGTGCGCTATTTTGACGGCACCTTTGTCGCTCTTGGCCAGAGCGGCCCCAGTGTCGGGCTCGTTCGCACGCTGCATCGTTCGCTCGATGGCATCACTTGGGAGGCCCTGCCCAACCCGCATAACATCTACCGGCTCGACTACCTCGACGGCGTTTATGTCGGTTTCGGTAACGACGCCACGGGCCGCTCGACCTACTTCGCTTCGGCGGACTTGGAGACGTGGGCGCCCGTCGGCCAGTTCACTTATGAGGAGACCCCGTTGATCGCGACCGGAGCGACGTGGAAATACCTGCCCGCCACCTCCGGCTATCCCACCGGATGGACCTCCATCTCCTTCGACGATTCGGCGTGGGCGAGCGGCCCCGCACCCTTGGGCTACGGCGACAACCCCCACACGACCACCGTTCCGTCCGGGCCCGTCACCACGCTCTTCCGCCTCACGTTTCCGTCGTCCAAATCCTACAACAACGCCCGCATCGCGGGCCGGCTCCTCGCCGACGATGGCGCGCTGATCTACTTCAACGGCGGCATCGTTCATCGTCAAAACATGAGCAGCCAATGGCCGTCCGCTTACGAACGCGCCGCGACCGACATCGCCGGCGACGCCGAGTCCACCTTCGTGGAGTTCAGCGGCATTAACAGCGGCTACGCGGTGCAAGCCACCAACGTGTTTGCCGTTCAGGTCCACCAAAGCACGGCGGATCCCAGCGACATGGTTTTCGACATGGATGCCGTCGCCGTGGCCAGTTACCAGACCGCCGGCCCGACCGCAGGCAACGGCCGCATGGTCGTCCTCCGCGGCG
>DFYA01000129.1 GCA_002382525.1 Opitutaceae bacterium UBA4094 | reverse complement strand
GGAGGTAGCGCAGACTTCCTGTCTGTTTGGATGCAGGCTGGACGCCGGCACCACGGCGAATCGGCGCACCGCAGTTCACCGATTCGGGTGTAGCCGGGGTCGGCGACCCCGGTTGGGGCTGCGGTCTGGGCGAACGTCCAGAAATCCGGGGTCGGCGACCCCGGCTACATCGGACCCACCCGGAATTGAGGGGAGGCTACGTGACTTTGGCGTAGGTATCCTGGAGCGCCTTGGCGGAGGACTGGAGGCCTTGAAGTTCTTTGGGCCAGAGTTCGATCTCGATGTGCGCGAGGGCGCCCGAACGGCCGACGAGCGTGGGCACGCTGAGGGCCACGTTGCGCAGGCCGTAAGCGCCTTGCTGCACCGTCGAAACGGGGAGCACCGTGCGTCGGTCGAGCGCGATGGCGTGAACCACCTCGGCAATCGTGAGGCCGACCGCCCACCCTGCCCCACCCTTGCGACGAATAACTTCGGCTCCGCTGCCTTTGGTGCGCTCGAAAATCTGGTTCTGAAACGCGGCGGTGCAGCCGGCGACGTTGGTCAGCGGGAGTCCGGCATAACCGGCGGACGACCAGACCGGGATCATGGTGTCGCCGTGCTCGCCGAGGATAAGCGCCTCGACCTGCGTGGGCGAAAGTTTGAGGTCCTGCGCGATCAACGAACGGAAACGCGCGGTGTCGAGCATGGTGCCGAGTCCGATCACTTGTTTCCACGGCAACCCCAGTTTGGCGGCGGCGAGTTGCGTGAGGATGTCAACCGGGTTGGAGACGACGAAGACGAGGGCGTCTTTGCGGAAGCCGGCCTTGGCGATGTCGGCGAGGATCTGGGTGAAGAGCGCGACGTTGCGGTTGATGAGGTCGAGGCGGGACTCGTCGGGTTTGCGGCGGAGGCCGGCGGTGATGACGAAGATGTCGCTGTCTTTCGCGAGCGCGTAGTCCCCGGCGTAGATGCGTTGTCCGCCGACGACGGAACTGCCGTGCATCAGGTCGAGCGCTTCACCGGCGGCGAGGTCGGCGTTGGCATCAAGTATTTGTATTTCGGATACGATGCCGGCGCATTGGAGCGCAAAGGCGGCGTTGGAACCGACGCGGCCACCGCCGCCGATGATGGAGACTTTCATGGTTTGGGAAGTAGCGGGTAGCGAGTAGGGCCCGAATCGGAAGGATTACACAGAGAGCACGAGAGGTCGCACGGAGGCCGCAGAGAGGAAGGGCAGCGGATGGATAGGTCTCGGTGAACTCTGTGCCTCCTCTCGTGCCCTCTGTGTAACGGCCTTAGCGTTTGAGGCGTTGGAGGATTTGCGCGGCGATGGTTTGCACCATCGCTTCGACGGCGGGGTCGGCGGCGGGCGCGGAGGGTTCGGACTTGGCGGGGACCGTGCATTGGACGCCGGGGCGGAAATCGCTGTTGTCGCAGAGTTCACACTCTTTGAGGCCGTCGCGATTGTCGGGCATGCCGAGCATTTTGCGGATCTTGACGAACTCCTTGGCTTTGTTGCCGCCGACGCCTTCGCCGAGTTCGCCGCCGAGTTGGGAGGCGATCCAGATGGTGCGGCAATACGAGTCGGCGTTCTCCATTTTCCAATACGCGTCTTCGACGTCCTTGCCCCAAGTGATGACGCCGTGGTTGAGCATCAACACGCACTGGTTGTCTTTGCCGATCTCGCCGACCGTGTCGGCGTTTTCGGGGGAGCCGGGGGTCTGGTAGGGAGCGAGCGCGATCTTGCCGAGGAAGATGTCGGCCTCGGGGATGAGGCAAGTGGGGGGTTGCACGCGGGCGACGGCGAAGGCGGTGGCGTGCGGCGGATGCGCGTGGCAACAGGACTTGCAGAGCGGCTGGCGCTTCATGATGCCGAGGTGCGTCATGGCTTCGCTGGTGCGCTTGCGGGAGCCGGCGAGTTGTTTGCCGTCCATGTCGATGAGCGCGATGTCGGCGGGCTGCATGAAGCCTTTCGAGATGAGCGTGGGTGTGCAGAGAACGAGGTTGTCGCCCACGCGCACGGTGAGGTTGCCGCCGTTGCCGTCGGTGTAGTCCTTGGACCACATGCGGCGGCCGATGTCGCACATGCGTTCTTTGATGAGGACGATGGCCGGAGAGTTGAAGAAGACGGCGATCTCGGCAGGCGTCTTGGGGTCGGAGCCGGGCGTCCACTTGAACTCGTAGTCGGGGACGGTGGGTTCGGAAGACTTCGCGGCGGGCGAGGACACGGAAGCGCCCGCGAGCGGGCGGCCTGCGCCGGAGGACGACAGGAGCGAGGCGCGGCTGCGGAGAAGGTCGCGCGCGGAGGGCGTGAGGATCGCGTCGGCGGGCGGCGTGGCGCCGTTGCTGAAGAGCGTTTCGATATCCTGGGCGGTGATGACTTGGCGCATGGGAAAGAGATCAGGCGGCGGGCGGGTTGTAGGAAACGGAGTCGATGAGCGCGGCGTTGAGCGCGTCGATCGGGATGGGATAGGTGAACGGCATGGTAGCCTCGGCGCCTTCGGTGAAGCCGATCACCTGGCCGAGACCGGCGCCGAGGTTGTCGTAAACGACCACGGTGTTGCCCTTGGCGAGCGGGAGCATCGGCGCGCCGGCAAAGTGGCCGCGCGAGAACGGTTGCACCACGAGCAGGTTGCCGCCCTTCAACGCCTCGTCGGCGGTGTGGAGGGTAACGGTGCCGATGACGTGGCCGAGTCGCATGGGGATCGGTTAAGAAAGATCAGCGCTGCGAGCCGGCACCGGTGGGTGCATCGACGACGGCCAGGACGAAGTTGCGGAGCGGAGAGTGCGGATCGCGCACGAAGTCGCGGGTGGCGGAGCCGTCGGTGGTGAAGAACACGCGTTGGTGCAGGCCTGCGCCGTGCGGATCGACGGCAAGCACGGGCGGGCCGTCGTCGCGGCCTTCGGCGTCGAGCGGCTGGCAGATGACGGTGCGGCAACCGCGCATGCTGGGATGGCACACGGTGGCGGTCACGGTTCCGTCGATGCGCGCGAGCTGCATGGCTTTTTCAGCGGAGGTTTTCGACCATCGCGACGCGGCGCGTGCGGGTGAAGGTGCGGGAGGTGGCGATGCCTTCGCCGGTCGTGGTGGCGATAGAGTAGTTAAGGTAGCCTTCGCCGCCGAGTCCGAGGCCGGCGACGCTGGGGCCGTTCTTCACGAAGAGCGTGGTGTCGAGGACGCGGGCCATCTGCGTCATGTGCTCGACGTTGAGCGAGTGGATGATGGCGGAGTGTTTGTAGCCGTGCTCGCTCTTGAGCGCGGCGGCGACGGCGTCGTTGAAGTTCTTCACGCGCACGACCGGGATCATCGGCATCATCTGCTCCTCCATGACGAAGGGGTGATCGAGATCGGTCTCGGCAAACAACAGCGGCACGTCGCCGGAGACGGTGGCGCCGGCTTCGCGGGCGAGCACGGAGGCGTCCACGCCGACGAGCTTGCGGTTGAGCACGGGATGCGAACACCCGCCGGCGTCCTTGCTCGTGGTGAACACGGCGGAGGTGAGGCGCGCGAGTTGCGGCGCGGTGAGCTTGGCGGCTCCGGCCGTGGCGAGTTCGTTCATGAAACGCTCGGCGACGTGTTCGAGAACGAAGACCTGTTTTTCGCCGACGCAGAGGAGGTTGTTGTCGTAGGCGGCGCCCTTGAGCACGTCGGCGGCGGCCTTGGAGAGATTGCCGGTGCCGTCGATCACGACGGGCGGGTTACCCGGGCCGGCGCAGACGGCGCGTTTGCCGGACTTCATCGCGGCGGCGACCACGGCGGGGCCTCCGGTGACGCAGAGCAGGCGGACGTGTTCGTCTTGGCAGAGCGCGTTGAACGTGTCGATCGACGGGTCGGCGATCACGCAGACGAGGTGCTCGATGCCGAGGGCGGCGTGGATGGCTTCGTTGAAGGCGCGAATGGCGACGGCGGCGCACCGGGCTCCGCCGGGATGCGGGTTGAAGACGATGGCGTTGCCGGCGGCGACCATGCTCACGATGTTGCCTGCGATAGTCGGCACGGAATGCGTGACCGGCGTGATCGCGCCGATGACGCCGAAGGGCGCGCATTCTTCGAGCGTGATGCCGCAGTCGCCGGACATCGCGTAGGGCTTCAGCCACTCGATGCCGGGCACGAGTTTCACGATCTGGAGCTTTTCGATCTTGTGCGCGAGGCGCCCGATCTTGGTCTCCTCGAACTCGAGTTTGCCCCACTCCTCGGCGCGGGCTTCGCACATGCCCTTGACGATCTCGATGACCTTCACGCGTCCGGCGAGGCCCTTCTCCTGGAGCTGGCGGAAGGCGCCGTGGGCGGCGGAGCAGGCGGCCGCGACATCGGTGAACACGCCGTAGCGCGAGACGCGTTTGGGCGCGGAGGGCGCGACCGTGGCGGCGGCGCAGGCGTTAGGCGAAGCGGGATCGCCGCGGAGTCCGCGGAGGACTTCGTCCACGATGGCGCGGAGGGAGGTTTCGTCCAAGGGAAGCGTGGCGGTGCTCATGGCGTTCAGGGCGTGGCGGACGGATAGATTTTTTTGTTCAACACATCGACGGTATCGACGATGCCGATGACGGCGGCATCGACGGGGAGCGTCTTCATGCCGGCGGCGGCGCGGGCGGAGCTGCCTTGGCAAAACAGCACCACCTCATCGAGACCGGCGCCGAGCGCATCGACCGCGACGACGGTGTTGGCGCCGGCGCGGAACTGCCCGGGGTTGGCCTCGTCGATCAGGAGCGGGCGTAGGAGGAGCAGTTTGCGACCGGTCATGGTCGCATCTTTTTTGGTGGCGACGATGGAGCCGATGACGCGAGCGAGGAACATGGGCAGGGAATGCGCCGGCCGCTGGACAAGCGGAGGCCGGCGTCGGGTGGAGTTGAGCAGGCGTTTATTTCTTGGCGGGAGCGGCGACCGGAGCGGCGGCGACCTTGGGCAGGATCGCGGCCACGTCGCCGTGGGGGCGGGCGATGACCTGCACCGAGACGACTTCGCCGACGGTGCGGGCGGCCTGGGCGCCGGCATCGACGGCGGCTTTCACGGCGGCGACGTCGCCGGTGACGATGGCGGTAACGAGGGCGTTGCCGACCTGCTTCATGGGGCCGACGAGGGTGACGTTGGCGGACTTGAGCATGGCATCCGTGCCGGTGACGAGAGCGGTGAGGCCGCGGGTTTCAAGAAGACCGAGTGCTTGGGACATAAGAGGCGGTGGTTGAGTTGAGATGATCGGGAGAGCGGAGGCAGGAAGATCAGGCGCCGGCGGGAACCAAGACGGGCGGCAAGGCGGCGATGTGTCGGCGGGTTTCGCGAGCGACGACGAGTTCTTCGTTGGCGGGGATCACGAGGACGCGGGTGCGCGAGTCGGAGGAGGAGAGGTCGGTCTCGGCGGGCGACGATTCGTTGCGCTCGCAGTCGAGATAGAGACCGAGGTCTCCGAGTCCGGCGCACACGGCTTCGCGAAGCCAGGCGTTGTTCTCGCCGATGCCGGCGGTGAACACCAACGCGTCGCAGCCGCCGAGCTCGATCCAGAAGGCGCCGATCCAGTGGCGGATCGAGTGGACGAAGATGTCGATGGCGGTCTCGGCGCGTCGGTCGCCGGCGCGGGCGGCGGCGCGGATTTCGCGGAGGTCGTTGCTCACGCCGGAGAGTCCGAGGAGGCCGGCCTCTTTGGTGAGTTGGCGGTCGATCTCGGCGAGGGAGAGATCGAGTTTTTTCTGGATGTAGGGAATCGCGGCGGAGTCGAGGTCGCCGACGCGGTTGTTCTGTGGGAGGCCGCTTTGCGGGCTCAAGCCCATGCTGGTGCCAATGGCGATGCCGTCACGAATACCGGTCACGGAACTGGAGCCGCCGAGGTGACAGGAGATGACGCGCAGTTCGGCGCCGGGCATGGGACGCGGTCCGTATTGATAAAGGCCCTGCACCATCGCGGCGATGTCGGGGCGGTCGAGCAATTCGGCGGAGCGCTCGGCGACGAACTTGTGGCTCGCCCCGTGGAAGCCGTAACGACGAACACCGGCGGCGCGCCAGGCCGGCGGCACGGCGTAGCTGTTGGCATAGGTCGGCACCCATTGGTAAAACGCGGTCTCGAAGAGGGCGACGAGGGGCACGCCCGGGAATTTCTCCCGGAAGCGACGAATGCCGGCGGCGTAAGGCGGGTTGTGCGCGGGCGCGAGGTCGGCGGTGTCTTCGAGCGCGCGCTCGACCGTTTCGTCGGCGGTGAGGCAACCGGTGACCGCGCCGCCTTGAACGGTTTTAAAACCGACACCGTGGAGGTCGCCTGCGTCGCGCACATGGCCGCCGCTCCGGAGCGCATCGAGGCAGTCGTCGATCGCGCGGCCGTAGTCGGTGACCCGCTCGTAGCCGCCCTTGGCGACGAGTTGCTCGCGGCAACCCTCGAAGCGGAAGAGGCGGTATTTGAACGAGGTGGAACCGAGGTTGGCGACGAGGATGTTCATGACGCGGAGGACGGCGGCGTTGTCGTTGTCGGCGTTGTCGGCGCGAGGATCAGGCGGCGGGCGGATTCAGCCATTTGCCGAGGCCGACGAGTTCGTCGTGCGGGCGCGGGATAACCTGCACGCTGACGATTTCGCCGATGCGTTTGCCGGATTCGGCACCGGCTTCGACGGCGGCTTTGACGGCGGCGACATCGCCGCGGAAGAAGGCGGCGACGTAGCCGCTGCCGACGGCTTCATAGCCGGTCATGGTGACGTTGGCGGCCTTGAGGGCGGCGTCGGCGGATTCGATGAGCGTGATGAAGCCTTTGGCTTCAATGATACCGAGGGCGAGTTGGGCCATGGCGGGGAGGTGTTGAGGGAGAGGTGTAAGGTGAAAGGCGGGCGGGTGGAGCGGCGCGCTCAGACGAGGCCGACCTGCTTGAGGAGCTCGGGATGCGGGCGGGGGATGACGTGGCAGCCGACGAGTTCGCCGACGCGTTTGGCAGCTTCGGCGCCGGCTTCGACGGCGGCCTTGACGGAGCCGACGTCGCCTTTGACGGCGACGGTGATGAGGCCGCCGCCGATTTGGACGGTGCGCACGAGGGTAACGCTGGCCGCCTTGACCATGGCGTCGCTGGCTTCGACGGAGCCGACGTAGCCGCGGGTTTCGATTAATCCGATGGAATCATTCATGTTGGGAGGAGTTGCGAAGGAGAGGGAGTGAGTGGCGGGCGGGGAGAACTGAAATGAGGCGTGCGTGCGGCGGGTTACTTCAGGAGTTCGACGGGGGTGTTGGCGCGGAGGTCGCAGGCGTTGGCCTCGTCGGTGTCGATGTGCACCTCGAGCTTGAAGTCGGGGCTTTCGCGAACGAGGAGACGCTCGAAGGTGACGGCGCACGGGCCGCCGATGCGCAGCCGCATGAAGTCGCCGGACTTCACTCCGTAGAAGGCGGTGTCGGTCGGGTGCATGTGCACGTGGGGCGCGGCGCGGATGACGCCTTCAGGGAGTTCGAGAAAACCGGCGGGCCCCATGAGCATGCAGCCGGTCGTGCCGTGGATATTGCCCGACTGGCGCACGGGAATCTCGAAACCGAGCGCGATCGAATCGGTGAGCGCGAGCTCGACTTGGTTAAAATCGCGGCACGGACCGAGGATGCGGAGGTTGGAAATAACGCGGCTGCGCGGGCCGATGAGCGTGACGCTTTCCTCGGCGGCGAACTGGTCTTTTTGGTAGAGCCACTTTTTCGGAGTGAGCGTGCGACCCTTGCCGAAAAGCGTCTCGACGGCCTGCGGCGTGAGGTGGCAATGCCGCGCGCTCACGTTGACGAGAAGCGGATTGGGCGCGCGCACTTGGAGCGGCGCGGCACGGCCCAGACGTTGATAAATCGCGCGGCGAACGAGGTGCTCGATTTCGGCGGGGTGTCGTTGAGGGGGGGGCAACATGACGGGCGATGACTCCACAGGAGAGCTGCAGTGAACGAGGCGGGAACCGTCCTGACCCCGCCGACCTTAGGGAAAGACGTCCCTCCCCGCCCGCTAGATATTGGTAGATTATGAGCGTTTTTTGCGAAATGCTCAGTTTCTACCAAATTCTACCAAGCGCCCTCACACGCACGCCGGCTTAACCATGGAAACTCAATTGACGCCGAAGTGCCTCACGGCGGGCGTCACCAAAAGGCGGATGGCGACCTCCGGGCGCCGTTGACCGTCCGCTTGCGAAAACGCGCTCGGAGATCGCGTTCCACCCTGAATCCAACTGCATCGTTACGGCTTGGCGCTGCGGTCGCATCGCGCTGAGGTCCGCAACGCGTTTCAGTCTCGACTGCGTCGATCCCGCTCAGGCTTTCCGCAGGCGGGAATCCCGGGCAACCTTCCGGGTCTTCGGGAAATCGGCGATGGCGTGCAGGCCGCGGCTTTCTTTGCGCTGGAGGGCGCACGCGACGATGAGCTCGGCGACTTGCGTGAGGTTGCGCAACTCCAGCAGGCGGGCGTCCACCGCGAAGTTCCAATAGTATTCTTGAATCTCGCGCGTGAGCGTGGCGATGCGCGTGCGAGCGCGTTCGAGACGGCGGGTCGTGCGCATGATGCTCACGTAATCCCACATCGTGCGGCGCAACTCGTCCCAGTTGTGCGCAACCACCACACGCTCGTCGATGTCGCCGCCAGCGAGGTCCACCCAGGACGGAATTTCCGGCACGGGCAGGCGGCTGGCCTTCTTCAGATAACGATCCACCGAAGCGGCGCCGCGATGCGCCATGACCACGGCTTCCAAGAGCGAGTTGGACGCGAGCCGGTTCGCGCCGTGCAGGCCGGTGCAGGCAACTTCGCCGCACGCGTAAAGGCCGGCGAGCGTCGTCTCGGCGGAGAGCGTGGTGGCGACGCCGCCGCAGGTGTAGTGCGCGGCGGGCACCACCGGAATCATGTTCTTCGCGATGTTAATGCCGTCGTCTTTGCAGGTCTTGTAGATCTGGGGGAAACGCGTGCGGAGGAACGCGTCGTTGCGATGCGTGATGTCGAGCCACACATGCGGCGCGCCGCTCTTCTTCATCTCGGCGTCGATGGCGCGGGCAACGATATCGCGCGGGGCGAGATCGGCCATCTCGTGATAGTCCTTCATGAACGCCTCGCCCGCCGCGTTGCGCAGAATGGCGCCTTCGCCGCGCACGGCTTCGCTGATGAGAAAACGTTTGCCCGTGATCGAATAGAGCGCGGTCGGGTGGAACTGGATAAACTCCATGTTGCGCACCTCGACACCCGCGCGATACGCCATCGCGATGCCGTCGCCGGTGGCGATGTCGGGATTTGTTGAATACAGATAAGCCTGCCCCGCCCCGCCCGTGGACAACATCACGACGGGCGCCTGAAACGTGAGCACGCGGCCGTCGCGCACATCGAGCGCATACACGCCGACCACACGGTCGGGGCCGCGCGAGTTGACGCCCGCGACCTTGCGGCGAGTGATGACGTCGATCGCGAACGTGTGCTCGAACATCGCGATGCGCGGCTCCTCGGACAGCGCCTTGATGAGCGCGCTTTCGATGGCTTTGCCCGTCACGTCTTTTACGTGAAGCACGCGGCGCTCGGTGTGCCCGCCTTCGCGGCCGAGGTCGTAGCCGCCGGCTTCGTCGCGGGAAAACTCCAGGCCCATATCCACCAACTCCTGCACGCGAGCCGGGCCTTCGCGGACGATCTCCCGCACGACCTTTTCGTTACACAGACCGTCGCCGGCAACCAGCGTGTCCTTTACATGTTTGCCGAAGTCGTCGGTCTCCGCTGTGACCACGGCGATGCCGCCCTGCGCGTAGTTGGTGTTGGACTCGGCTTGGTCCTTCTTGGTGAGGATCGCGACGGAGTGGCCGAGCCGCGCGACTTTCAGCGCAAAGCTCAAACCCGCGATGCCGCTGCCGATGACCAGGACGTCGAAGGAAGGTCCGAGGCTCACAGGAGTTCGTTGTCGATCAACCGCACTTCGTCCACCCACACCGCGATCGTCATGACCGCGTTGCCCGAGGTGATCTCACCCTTGATGGCTTCCATCGTGAGCGGATCGACGATCGACACGTAGATCACGCGCACGCGGCGGTGCTCGCCGATCAGGTGCGTCGCTTCGGCGATCAGGCGATCCACGCGGCGCTCGCCGGCGGCGACCATATCGGTGGCCTTGCGCAATGCCCGGCTGATGACCAGCGCTTCGACGCGTTGCGTGTTGGTCAGGTAACGGTTGCGCGAACTCATCGCCAAGCCGTCGGCCTCGCGGAGCGTCGGCGCAACGACGATCTCCACGTTGAAATTCAGATCGGCGACCATCTTGTGAATCACCGCGACCTGCTGCGCGTCCTTTTGGCCAAACACCGAAAAGTGGGGCCGCACGATGTTGAACAACTTCGCAACGACCGTCGTCACGCCGCGAAAATGCGCCGGACGCGACGCGCCTTCGAGCGGCTTCGCGATGTGTTCCTCCAGCACGAACGTCGAATAACCTTTCGGATACATGTCGGCGACTTCGGGCGCGAAAACGTAGTCCACACCGGCCGCTTCACAGGCTGCCAAGTCGGCCTCCAGCGGGCGCGGATACTTCGTGTAATCCTCGCTCGGACCGAACTGCGTGGGGTTCACAAAAATCGAAACCACCACGACATCCGCGCTCGCCGAAGCGATTTTAACGAGGCTCAGATGCCCCTCGTGCAAGGCGCCCATCGTGGGCACCAGGCCGATGCGTTGGCCTTGCATGCGCAGTTGCTCGGACAGCGACTGCATCTGGGAAACGGACGTGATGGTTTGCATGAGGCGGAGGGTCGCGCGGGGGAAACGCGAGGCTTGAACAAAGCTTCGCCGCCCAGCTTATTCAAGTTTTTCGCCCATTCGGCCGTATTTTCAAACAACCGTTACCATGATCCGCATCAACGAGAACTTCCTTAAGCTCAAGGCTTCCTACCTGTTTTCCGATATCGCCAAGCGCGTGACGGCCTACACCGCTGCCCACCCCGACAAGCCCGTCATCCGCCTCGGCATCGGCGACGTCACCGAGCCGTTGCCGCCCGCTTGCATCGAAGCCTTCCACGCCGGCGTAGACGAGATGTCCAACCGCGCCACGTTCAAGGGCTACGGCCCCGAGCAGGGTTACGCGTTCCTCCGCGAAGCCATCGCGCAACACGACTACGCCGCCCGCGGCTGCCCGATCGCCGCCGACGAGATCTTCGTTTCCGACGGCTCCAAGTGCGACTGCGGCAACATCCAGGAGATCTTCGCGACCGAGGGCCTGAAGCTCGCAATCCCCGATCCCGTGTATCCGGTTTATGTCGACACCAACGTCATGGCGGGCCGCACCGGGACCAACATCGACGGCCGCTACGCCGGCATCACCTACCTCGATTCCACCCCGGCCAACGGCTACGTGCCCGCCATCCCGTCGGCCGCCACGGACCTGATCTATCTCTGCTTCCCCAACAACCCGACGGGCGCCGTCGCCACCAAGGCGCAACTCGCCGACTGGGTCGCCTACGCCAAGGCCAACAAGGCGATCATCCTCTTCGACTCGGCCTACGAGGCGTTCATCACCGACCCGGCGATCCCCCACTCCATCTACGAGATCCCGGGCGCCGACGAAGTCGCCATCGAATTCCGCAGCTTCTCCAAGACCGCCGGCTTCACCGGCACGCGTTGCGCCTACACCGTAGTGCCGAAAAAACTACAAGCCTTCGACACCGCCGGAAACGCCCACCCGGTCCACGCGCTCTGGAACCGCCGCCACACGACCAAGTTCAACGGCGTGTCCTACCCCGTGCAAAAGGCCGCCGCCGCGATCTACACCGACGCCGGCAAGGCCCAGGTGAAGGCGCAGGTCGCCTACTACCTCGCCAACGCCGCGCTCATCCGCAAGGCGATGACCGACCTCGGCTACAGCTGCATTGGCGGCGACAACGCGCCCTACATCTGGATCAACACCGGCACGGATTCGTGGGCGTTCTTCGACAAGCTTCTCAACGAAGCCCAGGTCGTGTGCACGCCCGGCGCCGGCTTCGGCAAGTGCGGCGAAGGCCACGTGCGCATCAGCGCCTTCAACAGCCGCGAGAACGTCGAAAAGGCCCTCGCCCGCATCGCCACCGCGCTGAAGAAGTAACCGCCAAAGTAGACGCGGCGTCCCGCCGCCTTTCCCTCAAGCCCCGTCCTGTTCCGGCGGGGCTTTTTTGCGAACACCGCCTAGAAGGCCGCCGAGATACACCCCAGTCTTTACAACTTGTTTACGTCCAGCGCTGGACGTTAAACCAATGCGTCCGCTCCTCCAACCTCGGCTTCAACCCATGAAAAACTCCATCGGATCCCTCGCCGCCCTCGCCGCTTTCGCAGCCGCCCCCGCCGTCCTGCAGGCCGTTCCAGAGCCTGCCATCCAAGCTGCGGCATTCAGCAACGTAGAGCTCCCCTACTCGACGCCGGGCGGTGTGCACTTCGACATTGATGGCGACTCGTTCAACGACTTCTACGTCTATTCCAACGGCTACTCGGTCGTCATCTATACTGAAAACGGCGCGCGCGTCTCCGATGGGACCGTCGCCTTCGGCGACAGTTTCGCTCCAGGCGGCGCCACCACCACCGGCACATATATCGACAGTATCCCCGGCACGTTCACCACGGGTTATTACGGTTTCAGTGTCATCACCGGTGCTAACACCTACGCCGCCTGGGTCTACTTCGACTTCACCGGTGACACTCCGCTCGCGGTGAACGGCGCCTGGGAGACCCAAGCCGGCGCAAGCATCATGGTGGGCGCGATTCCCGAACCGTCCGCCGCCGCTGCCATCGTCGGTGCGAGCGCACTACTCGGCGCCCTCTTCCAACGCCGCCGTCGCAGCGCCAACGTTGCCGGCTCGGCCTCGTGACGTTGGTCCGCGCCATCGAAAGCGCCCGCGCGCAGGACATGCGCGAGCGGCGCGATCAGGAGGCGCCGACCGTTCGGCGTCTCCTTCCCCACATGGCCGCCATCGTCGAGCGGCTTCACTTCCACCGCGCGGCGGTGGACGGCGTCTTCTTCGCAAAACGTGACGCGAAACGCCGCGCATCGACGGCCACCGCAGGCGAAGCCGGCCTCGCCGATTACCCGCTCGGCTTCTGCGGTGCCATCCGCGATCAGGTGGTCGAACGCCTGATCGCCGACCCGCAGTTCCGCGAACTGATCGGCCCGGACGTCGTCCTCAAAAAGGTCTTCATTCTCCTCAAAGGCGTTTATTTCCAAAACGCGCTTCAATTGGGCAACCTCTACGTCGACGTCGCCAACGACACCGTCTCCCTCGACAAACCTAAGATCGAGTGGCTGCGCATCGCGGAGGTCGACTACGAAAACGCCGACTCTTGGGCCGCCGTTGCCGCAGTCGGTCGCAAGTATTACGAAGTCGAACTCTACCCCAATTTCCTCTTCCCGCTGGCGTTTCCTTCCGCGCCCTATTTCGCAATCCGCGCCTCCGGTCGCATTGATCTCTTCCAAGCTCAAAACGTGATCTTCCTCAAAGATCTCGGCGACGGCTTCAAACGTGCGCACGCGTTGCTGGACGACTCAGAGTTTTGCGCCCGCCCCTTGCCCGAGCCGTATCGACGTCTCGTCGAAGAGGCGTGCGGCGCCAACCTTCACGCAGCCTTCCCGCTCGAATACGCTCCGACCGACGCCGAGGGTATTCGCACGCAGGTCCTTCCCCAATTCGCCGCGCTCGCGAAGCAGGGTGACGCCACCGCACTCGCGACCGTCGAGCACTACACCCGCCTCATGCAGGAGGCGACGCTCCGCCTCGCGCGCATGAACCTGCGGCCGCCAAGCGACGACGCCGCCGCGGCAGTTTGATCCGCAGAGATTCGGCCGAAGGCGGACTAGCGAGGCAACGGGCGCGCGGATCTCGGTGGCGAATGACCGAAGGGACCCAAAGAACTCCGCGTGCCCATCGATCACCTCGCCGGCAACGCTGCGGCGAGATCGGCGCCGAGCGCTTGCACGGCTTCACTCAACAGGCGGGCGAGCGCTCCGAAATCTTTGCCGTCCCACGGTGCCTCGGGCGCCACAAAGACTTTGCGCACGATGACCGCGCCTCCGGACTTCGCCGCCGCCACCTCCACTTGCGCGGAGAAGCTGGCCACCGTTTGTCCGTCGGCGCGGCGTTCGCCTTCGCACCGCAACACGCGCACCGTCACGTCGTAATCGCGTTGGCTGTCGAAGGGGAACGGCTGCAGATACACACGCGTGACTTTGTCAGACTGCGCCAGCCCGCCGACCAGCGCGCGGTTGATGCTCGTCGTGAGCGGCTCGGCCCAGCGCGCGAAATTCTGATACGCGATCTCGTTGCCCGATTCGCGCACCACCATGTCCTTGCCGTTCAGATACGGCGCGATCTCCACGCGGCGCACGCCGAGGACGAGCGAACCGGTCGAAGCGGATTCTCCACCCGCCTCGGCCTGTGAGCCGGCGGTGAGCACATAATAGCGCGTCGGGTCCGCTTGCGGTTTCGGCACGAGCGAACAACCGGTCAACAGGAGCAGTCCGATGACCGATAGTAGCGCAGGCTTCCAGCCTGCAGTCCGACGTGCCGAATGCCGGCTGGAAGCCTGCGCTACTTCGGCGGGATACCGTATATGAGGCGAAGAGGAGTTCATGGCAGATTGCGTTCGTTGACGGTTCACTTGCTCTGCTGCGGTTGTTTGCGACCGGTGAGGAGCGCGCTCGGATTGCGCTCTAGGAAGTCGGCGAGATCGCGCACAGCGGCGGCGGCGTCGCCGAGCTTGGTGAGCGCCTGCGACGCGTCGTCACCGAGACTTTGTTGCGCGTTGATAAACTTCTGCACGGTGCCAGCGGTGGCGTTAAACGCGTTCACGGTGGCGCGCGCGTCTTCGATCATCTTGGCAAGATTCTCCGCTTTCGGTCCTTTTTCCGAGTAGTCGGCGAGGATCGTGTCGAGCTTCTGCGAGGCGGCGGCGAGGTTGACGAACGTCTGCTTGATCTCGGGCGAGGCGGCGAGTTCGCGCATCGAGGCGCCGGCTTGCGTCCACTCGGCGGCGAGCGCGGCCGTGTCCATCGCGTTGATCTTTTTGCGCGTGTCGGCGAGCAGGCCGTGGAGCTCGCGAGAGATGCCGGAGAAGTCGATGCGTTTTACGTCGTTGAGAATTTCGGTGAGGTTGGCCTGAAATTCGGAGATCGCAGACGGCACGGCGGGCATCTCGGTGTAACGCGAAACCAGATCGGTGCGCGGCGTCGCCGGGTAAACGAGCGGATCTTGGAAATCGAGTTCCACATAAAGGAGGCCGGTCGCCAAGCCGATCACCCCGAGTTGCGCACGCATGCCGCGGTCGATGAGGCCTTGCAGTTGACCGTCCTCGGTCACGTCGATGAGGACGCCCTTTTCGTCGGCGATGAGGTTGCGGTTGAGTTCGCAGGCGACGGCGACGACCGACTTGTTGGTCTCGGGCACGTAGCGCAAGCCGATGTCCACCACGCGTCCGACGCGCACGCCACGCAACTTCACGGGCGAGCCGAGATCGAGGCCGTGAATCGACTCGTCGAAATACACCACGAAGCGCTCGGGTTTGGAGAAAAAGTTGATGCCGCCGAACGAGAACAACGCGACCAAACCGAGGACGAGCGCACCCAGGACAAATAAACCGACGATGGCAGGACTGACTTTGGTCTTCACAGGAAAAGAGGGTTACGCCGGCGCGGGTTTAAGGGGAAGGCTGCTTTTGGAGCGCGGTGACCTTCGCGTCTTCACCGCGGCCGAGGAACTCGCGCACGCGCGGGTCTTTGCTATCGGTGCGGAGCACGCGCGGGTCGCCTTCCGCGATGATGCCCTTCGTCTGTTTGTCGAGCATGATGACGCGGTCGGCGATGGCGAAGATCGAGGCGAGTTCGTGGGAGACGACCACGCAGGTCATGCCGAGCAGGTCGCGCAGGTTGACGATCAACTCGTCGAGGTTGCGCGAGGTAATCGGATCGAGGCCGGCGGACGGCTCGTCGAAAAACACGATGGCCGGGTCGAGCGCGAGCGCGCGGGCCAGGCCGGCACGTTTACGCATGCCGCCGCTGATCTCGGACGGGTAATAGCCGTCGTAGCCGGAAAGGCCCACTTGCGCGAGTTTCATGCAGGCGAGTTCGGCCCGCTCGGACATCTTAAGCGGCGTGTATTCCTCGAGCGGCAACATCACGTTTTCCAACAGATTAAGAGAGGTCCACAACGCGCCGCCCTGATACAACACACCGATGCGTTTCAGCATCTCGCGTTGGCGCCAGGCGACCGCGGTGTTGAAGCACTCGTCGAAGAATTTAACCGTGCCCGCCGTCGGCGCGTTGAGACCGACGAGGTGCCGCAGCAACGTGCTTTTGCCGCAACCGGAACCGCCGATGACAAAGAAAATCTCTCCGCGCTTCACCTGAAACGTGACGTCTTTGAGCAACACGTTGCCGTCGTAGCCGCACTCCAAACCGGAGACGTCGAGAGCGGGAGCGTTGGGATGAGCGGTGTTCATGTGCGCGGGTTCACCAGCCGAAGACATTAAACATCACCGCGAAGATCGCGTCCCATACGATGATGAGCAAAAGCCCCATGACCACCGCCGAGGTTGTCGCACGACCCACACCCGCCGCGCTGCGTTCCGCGCGCAANNGTCGCGATGTCCGACATGTCGATCGCCGTCTGCGTCTGCACCCAGTAGGCGGTCGGAGGGATGTCGAGCAACCCCCACGCCACGCCCATGCCACCAAGGATGCCGAGCCCGTTCGCGTAAAGCGCAAGCAACGGCATCATCACGCCAAGCGCCAGCAAGCGCGGCATCACCAAAAAATCCACGGGGCGGATACCGAGCGTCTGCAACGCATCAATCTCCTCGCCCGCCTTCATGTTGCCCAACGTCGCCGCAAACGCCGCACCCGTGCGGCCCGCGAGGATGATCGCCGTCATCATCGCACCCATCTCGCGCACCATCACCAACCCCACCGCGTCCGCCACATAGATGTCGGCGCCGAACTGCCGCATCAAAATCGCGGACTGATACGCCATGATGATGCCGACCAGCACGCTGATGAGGCCCACGATCGGCAGGGCCATCGCGCCGCACTGCTGCATCTCGTCGAGGCAGTCGCGCAGGCGGAATTTGTGCGGGCGCTTCAGCAAGCCGATCGCGCTGATCACGCACTCGCCCACAAACGTCGCGATCTCCTTCGTCTTGCCCCACACGTCCTGCGCCGCGAATCCCACCACGCTCAAAAAATCGCGCGAACGATCAAACTCCATGCGCGTTTCGTTCACCACTTCGAGCTGCCCCAAGAGTTTTTGCAACGCCTCGGGCAAGGCCGTCAGATCACAATGAACGCCCTTCGCCCGACACCATTGCCGCACTTCAAATACAAATAACAGCAGCGCACTGTCCCAGTCGCCGAGTTGCCCCCAGACGAGCTTTACGCGCTTCGGTTCGGCGCCCGCGAGTAACACCGGCCACGACGGTCGCGACTCGGTGATGCGCCACTCGCCTTGCAATTCCACCAGCAACCAATCGCCCTCCGCACGCAATTGCACGCGGGTGTCGGGCGGAGGCGTGGGCGTGGTGGGCTGCTCGGACATCGGCAGCAGGTATGAGTGCACGCCCGTCGCGAAGGAACGAAAATTTTGTGTCGTTCACGCAAAGCTGCGCCGCCTAGCCTGTCCGGATGCGTTTTCGCACCGTGCTTTTCGATCTGGACGGGACAATCATGGATCACCTCCCGGCGATTCACCGCAGCTATGTTCATACGCTGCCTCGACTCGGCCTCCCGGAGCCGACCTATCAGCAAGTGAAACGCGCCATCGGTGGCGGCCTCGAAAACGCCATGCTCAACTTCGTTCCCGCCTCCCGCCTCGACGAAGCCCTCGCGATCTACCGCCCGTTCTGGGACGCCACCATGCTTTCCGGCGCGGAACCCATGCCCGGCGCGGGAGCGTTGCTCGAAGCGCTCAACGCCCGCGACGTCACCTGCGCCGTCTTCACCAACAAACACGGTCCCTCCGCCCGCGCCGTGTGCGAACACATGGGCCTCGCGCCGCTCCTCCGCGCCGTCATCGGAGCGAAAGACACGCCGTGGTTAAAACCCGCCCCGGAATTCACGGTCCACGCGCTGACGCTCCTCGACGCCGACACCGCGACCACCTGCTTGGTCGGCGATTCCCCGTGGGACGTCCAAGCCGCGCACAACGCCGGGTTCGCCTGCTTCGCTGTCACCACCGGCACCCACACCGACGACGAGTTGCGCGCCGCCGGAGCCGACGCCGTCTACCCCGACCTCACCGCGCTCGGAGCCGCCGAGTTCGGCATCATCCCGGCAAACGTGTAAGCAGCCGCCTCCGACGTGGGAAGCGAGCTTGCTCGCGATTGCCGCACCTCGGCCGTCGCGACCCCGGACCTCGCCACGCCTCAACCAAGCGGCGGATGATCCAGCGCCCGCTCGACCTCCATGCCCAGCGCGTTGAGCGACAGAAAAATATCCCGCAGAAACGCCGCCAGCGCCCCGAGCAGCAGCGCGATGCTCACGACAAACAACCCGAGAATCACCGCCGCAAAATTCGCCCCGAACACCGCGTTCGAGAAGATCGCGATGACCAACAAACCCGAACAAAACATACTTCCCGCCCCGAGCGTCACCGCCAACCGCACGATTTTGGCGCGGCGATACATGATCTTTAGTTGCTCCTCGATGTGCCGACGCTCCCCGTCGTCCGCCGCCCTCGCCTGCCCCGCCAGAATGCGCGTGCGATCCACCACGCGGCCCATGCGATTCGTCATCGTGAGCAACAACGACCCGAGGCCCGTGATCAAGATGACCGGCGTGATCGACAGCTGAATCGTCGGCAACAAAGACTCGGAAACCGAAAGGTCCATTCCGCAACCACGCCAGCGACGGCATCGAAAGGCAATTCCCCGCGTTTGATTTTTCCCGCGAAGCCGTGTTGATCATCGCCCCACGTGGCCGCCTCTTCCGCCAACTCCGACACCCTGACCGGCGTTCTCGAACGCATCATCTTCTTCAACGAGGAGAACCACTACACCATCGCGGAGTTCCGCCCCGACCCTGGCACCCTCAACGATCCCGCCGCACCAACGAGTGGTCGCACCGCCGTCGCAGACGCGAAGATCGCCAAGGTCACCATCACCGGCGCCCTCCCCGGCGTGCAATGCGGCGAGACCCTTCACCTCACCGGCACCTGGACCCGCCACGCGCAACACGGCGACCAGTTTAAAATCATCGGCTTCCGCTCCGAACTGCCGTCGAGCGTGTATGGAATTCGCAAATACCTCGGCTCGGGCCTCGTCGAGGGCATCGGCAAGGTTTACGCCAACAAGATCGTCGACGCCTTCGGCACCGCCACCTTCCGCGTGCTCAGCGAGGAATCCGGCCGCCTGCGCGACGTTCCCGGCATCGGCGGCAAACGTGCCTCCGCCATCAAAAAAGCCTGGGACGACCAACGCGCCTTCCGCGAACTCTACATCTTCCTCCAGACCTACGGCGTCACCACCGGCCAGTGCGTGAAGCTCATCAATAAATACGGCGGCGAAGCCAAACGCGTCCTCACCACCGAACCTTACAAGGTCGCCCGCGAGATCGACGGCATCGGCTTCAAGACCGCCGACCGCATCGCCATCAATCTCGGCTACGCCAACGACGCCCCGCCCCGCCTCGATGCCGGCCTGCTCTACGCGATGGAAACCCTCCAAGAGGAGGGCCACACCGCGCTCAAGGAAGTCGATCTCATCGACTACGCCGCCCCGCTCCTCGAAACCGAAGCGCGTTTCCTCGAAGCCCGTATCAACGCCTTGGTCGAAGCCAAACAACTCGTCCGCCATCCGCCCGCCGGAGTCGAAAACCCCCTCCCCGGCTCGGGGCTGATCCAGTTGCCAGTAAACGATCGCGCCGAACAAAAGATCGCCGCGACCCTCGCCCGCCTCACCAAGATCGGCAGCGGACTCCCGCCCATCAAAGCCGACGCCGCCGTCGAGTGGGCCCAGCAAAAAGCCGGCTTCGAATTCGCGGAACTCCAGCGCGCCGGCCTCAAAAACGCCATCGTATCCAAAGTATCCATACTCACCGGTGGACCCGGAACGGGCAAGAC
>DFYA01000082.1:18814-20591 GCA_002382525.1 Opitutaceae bacterium UBA4094 | reverse complement strand
GCGTCGCCGCCGTCGGGCATTGGGGCGCGCTCCCGGGCTTCCGGCCGGATTGGCAGGTCTGGCAGGGAACCGCGCAAACCGGCCATTGGGGCGACACGCTCCTGCTCGATTTTCACCGCGGCGCCTCGGAGAACGGATTCATCAAAGCGTCGGCGTCTCATTTCGGACAGATGCAAACAGCCCCGCGATCTGGATACATCCATCACGGCGCCTGCGGCGCGCCCAAACTCGTCGCCAAAGCCGGCTCGTTTTATTACTGCCGAGTCGTTGGCCACACCGAATCGATGAGAGGCTACGGAAAGCTCCATATCAAAGAAATCACTGGAACAGTGCCCGAAGGCATGACCGCCTTAACACGCTGAGCATCCGGCTTACCGCCAGCCCTGACTCCTAGTCCCACCAGCAAATATGAACCTCATCAACATGACCTTTCAAGGTCAGGGCTTTGCGGAACTCTCGTCTTGGGTCTGGCTCATGATCGCGGTCGCGTTGATCTTGTGGCTCTGGTCAGTCGTTGTCGTCGCGAAGGAAAAAACGGAGGACCCGTATGATCGCATCGTGTGGTTGCTCATCGTGCTGGCGCTCAACTTCGTGGGCACGCTGTTGTATTTCTTCTTCGGCGGAGACGCGAAGCGGGACGACGTTCAAGCACGGGGCAAAGAAGCCGACCTCAAGCGCCGGGCAAACGAGGGGACGCTTTAATCCGCCAGCGATCCCTTCCCCGGCGAAGCCCGGCTATCGCTTCAACGCCGGTTCGAGCCGGTGCACGCCCTTGGGCTCGTAGCCCAGCGCGCCGGCGCAGCCGAGCAGGTCGCACATGAGATAAACGATGCTCAACCACATCTCCGTGCCTTGCAGCGACGGCTGACCGCGCGCCACCACGAAGTCGAAACCGCGCTCCGCCTTCCAGTGGCTTAACACCTTGGGCAGGCGCGCACGCACCCACGCGTGCGCTTCATCGCGACGGTGATCGGTCTGCCGCAGGCAGAGCCACAGCGGGTGCACCACATCGAGCACGTTGCACGCATTCTCCCGGCCGCCCGCGAAGAACTCCTTGTCACCCGCGTGCCCGAGGATCGTATCGATCGCGCGTTCGGGACACGGCAGCGCCCGTCCATACTGCGCGTAAGTGCCGCGGGTGAGCCGATAAAAACCATTCACCGGATGAAGCCAGCGAGACTCCTCCGTCCACTCGCCCCACACGCCAAACTCGCGGTTGCAGTGAGCATCAAGCCACGTGAACAACGCCTCCAACGTCTTCGTGTCCGCACCGAAATACTTGATGTTGGGCAACAGGCTCGACGCATAACAATCCACCCAGTCGCCGGCATGCCAGGCGCGTATCCCCCACGGCAGACCGGTCGCCAGATGGCGACGGAGTTGCGTCACCGTCACCCGCGCCGCGCTCGTCACCGGATACGCCAAGGTCGAGCCGAGACACTCCAACGCGTAAGCCACCGCCATCGTATTGTAGCGCGGCACAGACAACAGGTTCTCGGGCGGCGCCGGGTCGAACGCGCGATCTTCCGCAATATGCTCCGGCACCAGTCCGGTGGCAGGATCTTGAAACGCCCGCAACCGCGTCACCCATTCCGCAGTCGTGTAGCCGGGCGCCGTGCGCCCAAACATCGCCGCCACCTCCACCGCGTCACACCAAGGACGCACCCGCTTCTTGGCTCCGCGCTCGTTGATGTAGGCAACCACGCCTCCCTTCGCCTTCACCTGATATTGCGCCAACAGCGGCTCCAATTGCTCGCCCACGCGGCGCCCGAACTTT
>DFYA01000082.1:15676-18761 GCA_002382525.1 Opitutaceae bacterium UBA4094 | reverse complement strand
GATCGCATAATCAGGCACGTCTTTCGTGACGACCGCTCCCGCCGCAAGGATCGTGTGACTCCCCACGCGCACGCCATCGATCACCGTCACGTGAGCGCCCACCCACACGTCGTCGCCCAACACGATGCCTTGGCTCGTGTGCGCCTGCCGGTGGATCGGCGTCTCGGTGTCCGCGTAACCGTGGTTAAATCCCACCATGCACGTGTAGGCGCCGATACGGATTCCGTCCCCGCCCGTGACCTTTCCGCGCAACGTCACAAACGGATTCAGGGAGCAGTCGTTCCCCAGCCGCACGCCATCGGTCACATAGGAATGCGCCGCGACGAAACAACTGTCACCCAATGTCAGGCTGCTCCCAGGCCTGCCGATGATCGCGGCCGATGGCGCCAAGTAGCAGCCGCGCCCCACCACGACACCGGCCACCTCCGCCAGCGCACGCTGATGCGCGAGCTGCTCGGTTCGCTCACTCGGAGTCGATTCCGAGCCGAACATCCACGGCGCAAAATCGAAACGCTGACGACGATAGGCTTTGGACCATGCAGGGGCGGGAGGCATGACTTGTAGATTTGCCATATAATTCCGCAGTCCAAGATGGAGAATTGCCGCACCTAGTTGTAATTCCGTCGCATGCTTCGTTTTCGCCTGCACACCACGCCGTCGCAGCACCTGCCGCTCAACATCCGCTCGGCGGGCCACTATCAGCTCGCAGCGCGGCAGATCGAGACGCGCCCCCCCGATCAGTTTTTTCAACTCTTCTGGCCGGTCTCCGGGACCGGCAGCTTTCACATCCACGGCGTCGCCAATCCCGTCCGCCCGGGCGTCGTTTTTTATTATCTGGCCGGCGAACCGCACGACGTCCGCGCAGGTGCGGAGGGCTGGGCCTACCGTTGGCTCACGTTCGACGGCGCGCGCCACGGCAATATCCCCGTGGATTATGGAATTGATCGCATTCACGCAGCGGGCGCATGTCCGGAGCACCTTTTCGAGCAGCTCGACGCCTGCCTCCAAGATCCCACGCTCAATGGCGAGCTGCACGCCTCGGTCCTCGGCTACGAGATCCTTCTCCTCGCCACCGCCTCCGCCGAGATCCCTGCCTCCGGGGCGCACCCCGACACCGCGGCCGACGCGAAGGGCTGGATCGACCGGCACTTCACCGACGCGCGGCTCAACGTCGCCGCGCTGGCGACCCGGCTGCGGGTGCACCGCGCGACGCTCCATCGCGTATTCACAACTCACTACGGCGTTTCTCCGGTGCAGTATCTCGGGCGCATGCGCCTTCGGCTCGCGCTGGAGCTACTGACCACGACCGTCTTGCCCGTGGCCGATGTCGCCGTGCGCTCCGGGCTTCCCGATGTCGCCTACTTTTCGAAACTCATCACACGCCACACCGGCTTCAGCCCACGAGCCTATCGCCAACGGCATTCGCTGCTCACTTCCGCTACTCGGGAATCGTAGCCCCGCCGTGCCCACCCGTCCTGCTCACAACCCGAGCAGCGAACCGTTGCGCTTCAGCCACTGTTCCGCGTCACGCCAGCCCGGGCACACCTCTTCCACGCGCGCCCAGAACCGCTCCGAGTGGTTCATCTCCTTCAGGTGCATCAGCTCGTGATAGATGATGTAGTCGCGCACGAAGTCGGGTGTCTGAATTAAACGCCAGTTGAGCGAGATGCCGCCATCCGCCGAACACGAGCCCCAGCGCGTGCGTTGATTCCGCACCGACACCGTGGTCACCGACATGCCCGTCACTGCCGCGAGCTCCCACGTGCGCGCCGGCAGCTCCGCCTTGGCCAACCGAAGGAAGTGCGCCTCAAGGGTGGGCCGCAGGTCCCCCTCGAATTTCAACACGCGAAAGACATCCGCCGCGATGCACACCTGCGGACGCTCCCCTTCGCTGGCCTTGCGAATCTCACCCATCTCGCCGCGCCAAAGCACATGGGTGCCGAGCGTCCACACGGTGGCGCCGCGCGGTTTTTGTTTCTGGCGTTCGCGCGCGCGTTCGAGCCATTCACGATGTTCTTCCAAGAAGGCCCGCGCCTCGCGTTCGCTGCCGCGCAGAGGAATCACCGCCACCGCCGTGCCGTCCTTCTTTAATGTGAGGCGATAACGCGTCGCCTTCGCGCTTCGTTCAAAGATGACGTCCGGTTTCGCTGCGGGCGCCTCGACGCCGGCGTCCGCGCCGGACCCGCCAAAGAAGTCTAAAAAACTGGATTGCTCGGCCGCGCTCACTGTTGCCCGCGAGTAAACGAATCCGCCCCACCCGCGCCAGACCGATNNCGATTTCCGCCCGGCGTGCTCGATCAATTATTAACCGCTAATAAGCGCTAATGACCGCTAATTTCGGGGCAGGCACATCCGAGGATCGCATTAGCGAAACTTAGCGTCCCTTAGCGGTTCAAAACTTAGAAACTCAGCTCCCCAACCGCACCAGCTCCCACCGAAACGCGCCCGCCTCGACCGTGAGCCATCCGTAGCTGCACCCCTTGCCGCGCGGTTGCGAGATGCAGCCCGGGCTCAGCCAGCGCACGCCGCGCACGTCCACTTCGTCGCGCGGCACGTGCAAGTGGCCATGCAACAGCACACGCGTTCCGGCCGGCGCACCGCGGCGCGGCGGGATGTGCACGAGGTGAAACGCCACGCCTTCACGTTCGAGATTCAACGTGAGCGGCCACGCCATCCAGTCGTCGCAGTTGCCGCGCACCACGCGCACCGGAACGCCGAGTTGTTCAAATTCCACCAATGTCTCCGGTCCGCCNNGAACCGTGTGTGTCAGATATGACCGCGATGCGCATAAACTCGGCTCCACTCACCCCGCAAACGTCGTCATCAACTCCGCGTAGATCTTGGCGCTCGCCACCAACTCCTTCACTGACGCGCGTTCGTCCACCGCATGGCAGTTATCCCCGCCCGGTCCATAACCGAGCGTCGGAATCTTCAGGTGATGCGAGAAGAAGTGCATGTCGTTAAAGCCATACGACGTGCGGAAGACGCTCTTCTCCCGCCGCACGCGTGTCACGCAGTCCGCCATTGCCGCGAAAAACGGGTGTTCCGGCGGCGAATAACAGGGATGGTTGTCGGATACCTTTTC
>DFYA01000082.1:14650-15665 GCA_002382525.1 Opitutaceae bacterium UBA4094 | reverse complement strand
AACCGCGCCAGCGCCGGCACCGTGTTGATCTTGCCGCCTTCGCCCGAGCCAAACACGCCGCCCACGTTGAGCGTCGGCGTCTTCACCGTGCCATCCGGCGCGACAAACGTGCGCCTCGCCAACACGCGTTTGTGCGCATCGAGCGCGGTCACGAGGGCCGACATCTTTTCAAGCGCGTTGATGCCATGCTCGGGACGGCTGCCGTGCGCCGCGCGGCCGTGCACCGTCACCTCCAGCCACACCACGCCGTTGTGGCCGCAACAGATCCCGTTGCCCTCGCCACCTTCCATCACCACCGCGTAATCCGGCCGTATGTCCGCGTGCCGCACCAGCCAGCCGGCGCCGAGTTCCGAGTCGGTCTCCTCGTCGGCGGTGAACGACACTTCGATATTCATCAGCGGCCGCACGCCCGTGGCTTTGAGCGCGCGCAACGCCAGCAGCAGCGCCGCGTGCGAGCCCTTCATGTCCGCCGTGCCCCGCCCGTAAATCCAACCGCGCTCCACCACACCACTGAACGGGTCGGCGTGTCTCCACTGCCCGGATACAGGAACCACATCGTAGTGCGCGTTGATATGCAGCGTCTTCTTGGCGCCGCGCGCGGAGAGTTTACCGATGACATTATACCGCGGATACGCCTGCTGCTCCGGCGGCAGGTGCTGTTTCATGAGCGAGCGAGGGATCGCAAACCGGCGGGTTTTCAGTCCGGCTGCCGTCAACTCCTCGGTTAACATGCGCGTGATCGTGTCGTAGTGATCGCCGGGCGGATTCACCGTCGGCACGCGCACCATGCCTTGCAACAAAGCGACCAGATCGGGGGCGTGGGCGTCGAGGTAGGCGTTGGGCGACATGGCCGCGCAACGTAGCCGATTTGCCATCCTGCGCGAGGCGATAAACCTAACCCCATGCCCGCGTCCGCCTCCGAAATCATCGCCTCGCTCCACCTCGAACCGCTCCCGCACGAGGGAGGTTTTTATCGCCGCACCTACACCAGCGCGGCCGGCTTCACCGACGGACG
>DFYA01000082.1:11050-14511 GCA_002382525.1 Opitutaceae bacterium UBA4094 | reverse complement strand
CCACGCGACTCCGACGCGCAGCACGCTCACGGCTGGGCGCTGCTCGGCTGCACCATGTCGCCCGGTTGGGAACAGAAGGAGTTCACCCTCGGCGAACGCGACATCCTCCTCGCCCGTTTTCCGGCTTGGGCCGCCGATATTCACGCGCTCACGCGATGACTTTTGACAGGTGAGTCGCCTCGCGCATCTTGGCCGCCACCATGTCCCTCGCCGATCTTCGCAAAGATTACAGCCTGTCCGGCCTGCTTGAGAAGGACCTCGCCCGCGATCCGTTCCGCCAATTCGACCAGTGGTTTCAAGAAGCCCAAGCCGCAAAATTGGTCGAACCCAACGCGATGACCCTCGCCACCGCGTCCAAAGACGGCCGCCCCTCCGCCCGCACCGTGTTGCTCAAGGGCGTAGACGGTCGCGGCTTCGTTTTCTTCACCAACTACGAGAGCCGCAAGGGCCGCGACCTCGCCGAAAACGCCCGCGCCTCTCTCCTGTTTCCCTGGCTCGCGCTCGAACGCCAGATCGTCGTCGAGGGAACCGTCGCCAAGGTGAGCCGCGAAGAAAGCGCCGCGTATTTCCACAGCCGCCCGCGCGCCAGCCAGCTCGGCGCGTGGGTCTCGCAGCAAAGCTCCGTCATCACCGGCCGCGCCACGCTCGCGGACGCGATGAAGACCCTCGAAAAAAAATACGCCGGCGCCGAAGTGCCCGTGCCTCCCGCTTGGGGCGGTTACCGGCTCACCCCGGAAACCGTCGAATTTTGGCAAGGTCGCCGCAGCCGCTTGCACGATCGCCTGCGTTATCGCCGCGAGAACACGGGCGATTGGACCGTAGAGCGCCTCGCCCCCTGATCTCGTCTCGTGCCTGCTCCTAAAAAACCCGCCCGCCGCCGCGCCCCTCCGCGACCCTCCGACCGGTTGCTCGCCGCGGCTCTCGCCACCCTCGGCGAAGGCGTGATCATCGCCGATGGTCGCTGGCAACGCGGCGGCCTCAGTATCGCTTTCGTCAATACCAGCATCTGCGCTATGACCGGTTGGTCGGAAGCCGAACTCCGCGGGCGACCGCATAGCTTTATCCACGCCGACCTCCGCCACCTCGCCGATCTCCGCCGCTGGAAGGCCAAGGCTGCGGCGAGCCACACGTTCACCGGCGAAGGGTATCTCAAGCGCCGCGACGGCACCCAGCTCTACACCACGTGGACGTTTAGCCTGGTCGCCGGCGCGCGTGGCAACACCCACGTCGCCATCACTTATCGCGACATGACCGCCAAGCGCCGCCTTCAGGAAGCGCTCATCCACTCGCAACGACTCGATGCCGTCAACCGACTCGCCGGCGGCGTCGCCCACGACTTCAACAACCTGCTCTCCGTCATCAACGGCTACTGCGAGATCCTCGGCAGCAAGCCAGCCGCGCGTCGCGAAGCCGCCCGCGAAATCGACGAGATCCACCGCGCCGGCCAACAAGCCGCCGGGCTCGTCCGCCAGCTTCTCGCGTTCAGCCGCCGCCAGACGATGGTCCCAAAGGTCGTGAGCCTCAACCAGCTCATCCGCGACAACGCCGGCATCTTCGCGAAGCTCCTCGGCCCCGGGAAATCCATCGCCCTCGCGCTCGACGCCACCACCGACCACGTGCTCGTCGATCCGTCCCAGCTCCAACAGGTCCTGCTCAACCTCACTCTCAACGCCCGAGACGCGCTCGCCCCCGGCGGTCGCGTCACCCTCACCACCGGCAACCGGATCATCGAAATCCGCACCCAAACCCGCGTAGGAGACCCGCCGCCCGGCCGCTACATTCAACTGTGCGTGCAAGACAACGGCCGCGGCATGGACGAACAAACCCAAGCCCACCTCTTCGAGCCGTTTTTCACGACCAAAGAACACGGCCAAGGCACCGGCCTCGGCCTCGCGCTGGTCTACGGTGTCGTCCAACAAAGCGGCGGCTACATCAACGTGCGCAGCGCCCCCGGCGCCGGCTCCACGTTCGAGATTCTCCTGCCCGAGGTCGACGAACCCGCCGCCCCGCAGCCCTCCTCGCTCGGCACTCTGCCCTCCACTCGCGGACACGAAACGGTGCTCATCGCCGAAGCCGATCCCGTCGTCTGCAAGATGGTGGCGGGCATCCTCACCACCGACGGTTACACGGTGCTCGCGAGCGCCTCGCCCGCCAAAGCCCTGCAACTCGCCCGCCGCCACAAAGAGCCCGTCGATCTGCTCATCGGCAGCATGCAACACCCCGAAGCCGCCAAGCTCGCTCGCACCCTCCACGCCACGCAGCCCCGCCTGCGCGTCGTCGCGACGGACAGCGTCCCGGGCCCGCGCTTCACGTGGCTCCCCGCCGAATTTCAAATCACCCTCGCCAAACCTTACGCCCTCAGCGCGCTCCTCAACACCGTGCGCGCGCTCCTCGACGGCAAGCCCCCCTCCCGCCCGCGTAAGGCTTGATCGAGTTTGAACTCGTTCTCGTTCTCTTACTCGTTCTCGTTCTCCCGCCTCTTCGCCCTGACGAACGAGAACGAGTAAGAGAACGATTCCAGCCCCCGCCCCCTTCATGAAAATCCTCCTCACCGGAGCCTCCGGCCTTGTCGGCAGCGCCTTCGCCCAATCCGCTTCGCGTCGCGGTCATCATGTCACCGGTCTCGTCGGCTCCTACGCCGCCCAAGTCCCCGGACTCGCCGCTCAACGCACCGCCGATCTCACCGACGAAGCCGCGCTCACCGCCACCGTCCTCGAACTGTTCCCTGACGCCATCGTCAACTGCGCCGCTGTCTCCGAGCCCGCCCAATGCGAGGCCGACCCCGCCCGTGCGCAGACTCTCAACGTCGCCTTGCCCGCACTGCTCGCGCGCCTCGCCAACCATCTCAGCGCGCGCCTCGTCCACCTTTCCTCCGAGCAGGTCTTCGACGGCGCCAGCTCCGCCGCCTACACAACGAAGAGCACCGTCAAACCCATCAACCTTTACGCGCGTCAGAAGGTTGAAAGCGAACGCCTCGTCCACGCCGCCGCGCCCGATTTCGCCATCACCTTGCGCGCCCCGCTGCTCACCGGCAACAGCCTCGGCGGCAAACGCAGCCTCCACGAACGGCTCTTCGCCGACTGGTCCGCCGGCAAGGCGCCCAAGGTCTACACCGACGAAATTCGCCAGCCTTGCACCGCCGCCAACCTCGCCGAACTCATGGTCGAACTCCTTGAGCGCAATGACGTCCGCGGCGTGTTTCACTGGGCCGGCGCCGACGCCCTCTCGCGCCACGAACTCGCTCGCCGCATCCGCGCGCACTTCAAGTTGAGCGACACCGCCGCCCCCCTTGAGCCGATCACCCGCGCCGCCGATCCGCGCGCCGCGTCCAAGCGCCAAGCGAGCCTCGCCCTCGACCTCAAACCGCTCGCCGGCGTCGTGAAGACCCCCATCGAAACCTTCGATGCCCAACTCGACCAGTTCATCATCCCGCCGGCCTACCGCGCCTGGTATTTCAGCGC
>DFYA01000082.1:4200-11023 GCA_002382525.1 Opitutaceae bacterium UBA4094 | reverse complement strand
CATGCAGCTCGACCTTCTCCCCCCTCGCACCGCCGGCGCCGCCGAAAACATGGCGGCCGACTTCCTCCTGCTGCAACGCTACCCCGAACCGACCCGCGCCCGATTCCGCCATTACGGCTGGCGCGCCCCCGCCTTCACCTTCGGCTTTGGACAAAAGATCGCCTACGTCCGCGAACAACTCGCCGTCCTCGCGCCCGACGCACACCTCGACCTCACCCGCCGCCCCACCGGCGGCGGCGTCGTCGATCACCGCGACGACTGGACCTTCGCCCTCGTGATTCCGCGCGGCCACGCCCTCTACGACGCGCGCGCCACCGAGAGCTACCGCCAAGTCCACGCCGACCTCGTCACGGCCCTCCGCGAACAGAACCAACCCGTCGTCCTCAAAGAACGCTGCGAACCCGCCGCCCCCGGCGCCGCGTGCGCACCCGGCCCCACCGTCTGTTTTGTCCGCCCCGAACTCTACGACGTCCTCCACGCCGATACCGGGCAAAAGGTCGCCGGGGCCGCGCAGAAGCGCACCAAACACGGACTCCTTTTCCAGGGAAGCATCGCCAAAACCGCGCTCGCCCCCGACGTCGATTGGGACGCCTTCGAGGACGCGTTTGCCACACGCCTCGCCGCCACCTTGAACGCCAGCGCGGAGCCGACGCCCTGGCCCGACTTCGCCGACGGCGAACTCGACGGCCTCGTCGACCAATACTCGGCGACGGAGTGGATCGAGTATCGCTGAGCACCCACAATAGAAGCGGCGTCCCACCGTGTTTCCGCCACTCCACGCGCGCGGGCCGTCGCACTCACGCGCCCCTCTCGCACGCGCGGAAGTCAATTTGCACGTAGCCCGATCAGCTGGAGTCGTCGCTTAGCCGCACTCACATCATCGTCAGCTCATGCGTGTCGCGATGCCACACACACCGCGACTTCATCGCCGATGAGACGTCGTCGAACTCGCGACGTCACACTTCAACGCATCCGCGATTCGTCCGCATCGCCAACCGCGACATCACATCGATCGCACGCGCGTTCGCGCGCCACATGGACCGCCGCAACGGTTCGTTTTGCGCGCGCAAAAACAACCGCGCGCAAGCCGCGCCGAACGCGCGGAAACAACGCCGTCCGCAAAAAAAAGAACGATTTTTTTTGGAGCGTTGCGCCGACACATCTCGCCGCACGCTCGATTTTCAACACACGCCTTCTCGATTTTCAGAGGAGAAAATCAATCCGTATCCATATTATTGATACTCAAAAATCGCACCGCCCAATCAAGCTCTCGACGGGCCTCGCCGGCGCACTGGACACTTGCAATTCTCAATAGGCCACTGATGCTGTCGCTGCGCGGCGCATAGTGCGCCAAGCGCTCGAAGATCTTCTTCGAGCGTCATACCAGAACCAAAAATCCATACAGGAACATCCCATGGCCAAAGCCAAAAAGACCGTAAAGAAAGTCGCAGCCAAGAAGGCTGTCGCCAAGAAGGCCGCCGTTAAGAAACCCGCCGCCAAAAAAGCGGTGAAGAAGGTAGCCGCCAAAAAGAAGAAGTAACGAGACATCCCCTCGTTGCTTTTTTTGTGGCCAACAGCCGCCCAGGAAACTGGGCGGCTGTTTTATTTTCGGCGGTTGGATGGGGGTCGAACGTGGGAAGCGAGCTTGCTCGCGATGTTCACCGCCGAAATCGCGAGCAAGCTCGCTTTCCCACGTCGGAGCGCGACCGGCACAATGCGAGGGAAAGGCGATCGCTCGGACCCGACGGACCCGCCCCGCAGGCCCCGCGCCGTCGGACGCTCCAGCTCAGTTCATCCAATAGCCGCCGCCCTTTTGGTCGTCGCCCACGCCGACCGCTTCCAGCTCTTCCTCCGCCTGCTCGGCCGGCACTTCCTCCAACGGCGCGAATCGCTCCGACGAAAACCCGAGCTCTTGCTGGCCCGCGTGAAACGGATCCGGCGGGTTCACCAACTCGGCGAGCAATAAGCCCACCGTCGCGCTGTCGCCGCCTTTGACAACCTTCTCGCGCCCGAGAAACACCTCGCGAATCGTGTAGGTGTTACCCTTGACCGGGAGCTGCTTGTAGATCGCGCGGATCACCGCAGTGAAGCTATCGTTTGTGCAGACGACTTTCTGTCCTTTGACCATGATGGAGGAAAGTTGAGGGTTTTTGCCGACGAAGCAATGAGCGACAAGGCCGTTATAAAGTGGCATGGGCATCCTGCCCATGGTTCGGATTCCGACGGACGCCACGTGATCGCCGCAGGACCGGGACTACTCGATCCGCCCTTCGTCGAAATCGATCAGATCCGGCACGCTGATGATCTGCTCCACACGATCCGCGCAACCCATGTTGGTCAGCGCCTCGTTCAAGAACTCGCGCCCAGCCGCCGTCATTCCCTTTTGCACCAACTCGCGGTTCCACTTCGCCGCACGCACATCCGACGGCAGCAGCGCTTTTAAACCCGTCTCGATCTCATCGGCCGAGTTTGCGGCAAACACGATCTTCTCCACCGCGCCCGGATCAATGCCGAGGTGCATGCAAAGGAAACGATCCAGCCCCCGCTTGTAGTTCTTTGCATAGCTCGCGGGCAGTGCGCCGTGCGCCTTCACATAGGCGCATTTCGCGAGAAAGCGCGGCAGATAAAGCAACCCCGTGGCCCCATGCGGCACGTAAGGCGAAGGCAAACAGGTGAGCACTTCACCCGTCGAACCAGGAATCGGTTTGGACAACATCGCCGTTCACTGCACCCGACCGCGCTCCGGAAGAAAACCTCTTTCTTCACAACCCGCCGCGCCAACGATCTTCTCGTGGGAAGCGAGCTCGCCGCGCGATTCCTATCGCGCGGCACGAGCCCGCCGCCGCGCGCCCCCTCACTGCCAGCTCAGCACGAAGCGTGTGAAATACGTCGTGTCGAGTCGCTCCACGCCCGCACCCGGCTGGCTCACGTAGTTGTTGGAAACGCCGAGACGCAGCTTCCATTGCGGGTTCACCAACGGGACTTCGAAGTAGGATTCGTGTGTCGCCAGGTAGTTGCCGAAATCATTGAACGCCGGCGTGTAGGTCAGGTTGTTCACCAGCTTCGCGTCACGGAACACCCGCTCGTGGTGCAGACCAAAGTCAAAGCCGGCGCTGTTCACATCATCGGTCGTCGGCGATCCGTAGGTTTCAAAACGGTGCGCCAAACCGAAACGACCGGTGAGAATCTGTCGCTCCTTCTTGATGAAATCGTAGCCCACGCCCACTGCCGCCAGGTTGTAGAACTCGATGTCCTTCACGCGATCAAACCCGGCTTCGTCGCGCACATACCAAGACTTCCGCCCCGCATAGTTGTTGGAGTAATCGAACCCCGCCTTGAACTGATCCGACGACACCGCGCCGTCGATCTCCTGCCGGTTATACGTCGTATAGAACTGCAGCACGTCCGTCGGCCCGATGCGTTTGGCGCGCGCGCTCACCGCCGTGCCGAACTGTTCGCTGTTGCCCGTCTTGCCGGTGATATCCGCCGCCGCCTCATAGGTCCACCTGGTCGCCAACGCCGCGAGCGCCGGATCGCTGCCGCCCAACGACCACGTCGACGCAACCTTATCAACCGTGGTGGTGATGACACCGTCGTCGCCGGAGATTTGGATCTTGCCGTCCGCAGTCGGCGCGATCGTCCCCGCCATCACCGTGCCGCCCGAAAGGCGCACAAAACGCGCGTCGTCGGTCGTCATCGTCACGACCTCGCTTTGTTTGATCACCAGGTCGCCCGCGTAATCGGTGCTCAGCGTGATCGCGAGCCCGTCGATCTTGGTGACCTTGCCGATCAAGCGGGCGCCGCTCTTCGTCTCGATGACATCGGCGCGAACCATCATTGCGGGAGCCGCGAACACCACGAGGGCCGCGACAGCGGAAGAAAAGTATGAAGCCTTGTGCATGAAGCGCCTATTTACGCGGCCGGCTCGCGTCGTCGTCAAACCTCGATCCCCCCGACCGGCTTTCTTGTCACCGCGATGACGCTCGACACGCCAAACGCGGGCGCGTTGCTTCGCCCCATCATGCCCGCCGACACCACGCAACGCCCGTCCCTCATCCTCGCCGATCGCTGGCAGGATTACCAACTGCTCGACTGTGGCGACGGGATGAAACAGGAGCGCTGGGGCGACGTCGTGCTCGTGCGCCCCGACCCGCAAATCATCTGGCCCAAACGCGGCGGCCCCGCCTGGACCAAGTGGGACGGCTTCTACCACCGCAGCGAAAAAGGCGGCGGCCGCTGGGAAAATCGTAAACCCCTCCCCGACTCCTGGCAGATCAAATACCAGTCCCTCGGCCTCACGTTCCGCATCCACCCGACGTCCTTCAAACACACCGGCCTCTTCCCCGAACAAGCCGTCAACTGGGAGTGGTTCTCCGCCAAAATCAAAGCCGCCCGCGCCGCCGGTCGCGAGGTCAACGTTCTCAATCTCTTCGGCTACACCGGCGCGGCCACCTGCGCCGCCGCCAAAGCCGGCGCCAGCGTCACCCACATCGACGCCGCCGAGGGCATGGTCAAATGGTGCAAAGAAAACGCCGCCCTCTCCGGCCTCTCCGCCGCGCCCATCCGCTTCATCGCCGACGACTGCCTCAAGTTCGTCCGCCGCGAACTCAAACGCGGCAAAAAATACGACGCCGTCATCATGGACCCGCCCACCTACGGCCGCGGCTCCACCGGCGAGATGTGGAAACTCGAGGAACACCTCTGGCCCCTCCTCACCGAGTGCCGGGAACTGCTCACCGAGAAACCGCTCTTTCTGCTCATCAACGCCTACACCGCCCGCCTTTCCCCAACCGTCGTGGTCAACCTCCTCACCGAACTCATGTCCGGTCGCGGCGGCACCATCACCGGCGGCGAGGTCGGCCTCCCCATCCAAGCCGACGGCAAAATCCTCCCCTGCGGCATCTACGGACGCTGGGAAAACTAAACGCTCATGCCACTTCCCGCGCGCCTCCTCCTCGTCCCCTTCGCCTGCCTTCTCGGCAACGCCCACGCTCAGCCCACCGTCGAGCCCGTCACCCCGCCCGTCGTCCACGAGGCTCTTCGCTTCGGCTCCGTCAGCGCCTACTTCGAGAACGACAAATTTTTCGCCGGCACCGACGAACACTATACCAACGGCTTTAAGTTCTCCGCGCTCTCCACCGATCTGCGCAGCTTCACCGACGACACCGTTCCCGCTCCCGTTCGCCTCCTCGCCCGCGCCCTTGGCGACCTCGTCCCCGCCGACAAACCCTACAAGCTCGGCCTCTCCTTCGGACAAAACATTTACACCCCGGAAGACACCCAGGCCACCGCCTACCAACCCGACGACCGCCCCTACGCCGCCTGGCTCTACCTCGGCGTCGCTTTTCACATCTACCATCCGCCCGCCACCGTCGACGGCACCGCGCGCCTCGACGTCTTTGAAATCACCGCCGGCATCGTCGGCCCCTCCGCCCTCGGTCGCCAGGTGCAGAACGAATACCACCGCTTCGTCGGCGTCGAAACCGCCAAGGGCTGGCGCAATCAGATCAAAGACGAACCGGGCCTCAACCTCGCCTACGAACGCAGATACCGGTTCTCCTCCGAAGGTGCGCGCACCGGCTGGGGCGCCGACTTCATCCCACACGCCGGCCTCAGTCTCGGCAACGTCCACACCTACGCCAACGCCGGCTTCGAGGTCCGCGCCGGCTACCGGTTGCCCTCCGATTTCGGCAGCAACTTGATCCGCCCTTCCGGCGACTCCAACGCCCTGCGCCGCTCGCCTTTCAACCTCTTCGCCTTTGCCGCCGTCGACGGACGCGCCGTCGCCCGCGACATCACCCTCGACGGAAACTCGTTTCGCGACAGCAACTCCATCGAGAAAAAACCGTTCGTCGCCGACCTTTACGCCGGCATCAGCGGCGGCACCACCCGCTGGCAGCTCACCTACGCCCAAGCGTTCCGCACCCATCAATTCAAAGGCCAGGAGGACACCTCCGTCTTCGGCTCCCTCAGCGTCTCTTTCTTTTACTAAGTAGACGCGGTCCCGTCGCGTTCCCTTTCTTCAGCCCATGTCCCTCGCCGACACCTACTACGCCACCGCCACCGACATGCTCGCCCGCGCCCGCGAGAAAAACATGCCGGTCATCCGCGCCGTCGCCCCGCTCATCGGCGCCTCCATCGCCGCCGGCGGCGTGCTCCACACTTTCGGCAGCGGTCACTCCGAACTCATCGGCCGCGAGATCATCGGCCGCGCCGGCGGACTCATGCCCGTCACCGGACTCATCGACCCGGGTTACGGTTTTTCCGAAAACGTCGTCGGCTACGGCACCCGCCTGGCCGAGCGCTACGACAACCATTACCACTTCAAAGCCGGCGAAAGCATCGTCGTCATCTCCAACTCCGGCAAAAACGCCTCGCCCATCGAGGTCGCTCTCTACGCCAAGAAAAAAGGCGTCACCGTCATCGCGCTTACCTCGCTGGGCATGAGCACGTCCTCGAAAACCGTGCACCCCGGCGGACAAAATCTCCACGCCATCGCCGACCACACGTTGGACAATCTCGGCGTGACCGGCGACGCGATCACCGAGGTCGCTCCGGGCCGTTTCGCCGGCCCGACCTCGACCCTCATCGGCGCCACGTTGCTCAACCTCCTCACGCTGGAGGTCCTCGATTGGTTGCAACGTCACGGACACCCCTTGCCCCTCGTCACCAGTCAGAACGTGCCCGGCGGCATGGAGGCCAACATCGAACTCTCCAGACAATACCGCACCCGCCTCAGCAAACTGATCGGATAAAAACCGGTCCTTTTAGTTACACAGAGGGCACGAGAGGATTCACAAAGAGCACAGAGCAAAATCGCTGC
>DFYA01000082.1:0-4071 GCA_002382525.1 Opitutaceae bacterium UBA4094 | reverse complement strand
GCTCACTTTCCCGTTTCCCACACGCTTCTCTGCATGGCCGGCGCGCCCGCATTCTGGCGCGAAACCGCCGAACTGCTCACCGCCGGACAACTCTTCGGCGACGTCATCGCCCTCGACGACTCGCGTCCTGTGCTCGAACTCGCCACCCACGGACACCCCGGCCTCGTCCTCCACGCCGGCACCGGTTCGTTCGTCGCCGCGCACGCCCCCGACGGCTTGCTCCACTACGCCGGCGGCACCGGCTGGCGCTTCGGCGACCCGGGCAGCGGTTACGACCTCGGACGCCGCGCCATCTCCAAAGCCCTCCTCGAACTCCAAGGCTGGCAACTCCCCACCAGCCTCTCGACCCTCGTGCGCGATCACACCGGCCTCCTCCACGCCTCGACGATCACGCGACACTTTTATCAGCACGACGAGCCCAACCGCCAGATCGCCGCCCTCGCGCCCGGGCTGCTCCGCCTCGCTGCCGAAGGCGACCACGCCGCCCACCAAATCGTCGCCGAATCCATCACCGACCTACTCAAGCTCTCCGAGGACGTCATCACGAAACTCTTCCCCGGCTGGCACCGCGACACCCTCCGCGCCGGCGTGAGCGGCCCGATCCTCACCCACGCCGCCGTTCGCCCGCTCCTCGCCACACGCAGCTCCCTCAACCTCCGCCCCGTCGACGACGCGCCCGTCGAAGGCGTCCGCCGCCTCCTCCTCCGCCTCCCCTAAACGCTTTCCTCTTTCTTTTAATCTTTCTCCCGCCCCCACCCTCGCCGCCTCACCATGAAAACCCGCGCCCTCGGTTCCCTCCTTCTGCTTCTCGCCCTGTTGCCCGCCGCCGCCCAAGCGCTCGTCATCTACGGCGACGCCACCGGACACGAAGTCGACCCCGGCAACGGCCTCCCCTGGTCCAACGTCGGCAACACCGGCGTCTTCCTCGGCACCTACGACACCGGCCACTGGGTCATCACCGCCAATCACGTCGGCGCGGCCGGGCTCACTCTCGACGGCGTCTACTACTCCGCCTCCTCCGGTTCCGCCCAACGCATCGGCAACACCGACCTCCTCCTCTACCGCATCGACGTCGCCGCTCCCGAGTCCTTCACCCTGCCCAATCTCAACCTCACCCCTTACGCCCCCAACCTCGGCCAACCCGTTTACATGGTCGGCGACGGCGGCGGCACGATGCGCTGGGGCACCAACACCGTCGATCAATACGCCTACTACAGCCTGACCGCAGGCGGCCCCACCACCATAGGCCTCATCACCGCGTTCGACCCGATCACCGGCGAAGCCCAAGGCCAAGGCGGCGACTCCGGCGGCGCGCTGTTCTGGAACGTCGACAACACCTGGTATCTCAGCGGCATCCTCAGCGCCATCGGCACCTTCGCAGACTCCTCCACCCAATTCACCGCTTCGGTCGCGCTCGCTTTCTACCACGTCGAAATCATGGCCATCGTCGCGCCCACCTCCGTCATCCCCGAACCCGCCTCCCTCGCCGCGCTGACCGGCGCCTTCGTGCTCCTCGCCGCCTCCTCCCGCCGCCCGCGCCGCGCCTGAATTCATTCCTCTTTCTCTTAATCGTTCTCTTTCTCTTCCCGCCCGCGCCTCCTGACTCCACCGGTCACCCCTCGCGAAACTGCCCCCGATAGTCGCTCGGCGCCACGCCCGCCACCTGCCGAAACACCACGCTGAACCGTTGCGAGTTCGAAAAGCCGCACCGCTCCGCCACCACCGCCATCTTTAGATCCGTGTTGGCCAACAGCGCTTGGGCGCGCCCGACCCGCACCCGCTGGATTTCCTCCAGCACCGTTCGTCCCAACGCCGCGCGGAACCGCCCTTGCAACGACGAGCGCGACACGCCCGCCGCCTTCGCAACATCACCCACATAAGGATTCCCCGTCGCCTCGCCGCGGATAAACCGCACCGCCCGCGCCACCGCCTCGTCCTCGGCAAACACCACATCGGTCGACCGTCGCGCCACGATCTCCGCCCCCGGCAATCGCACGCTCTTCGTCGCCACCGAACCCGCTCGGCGTCGCATCATCCGCTCCAGCAACACTGCCGCCTCATGCCCGATCTGCCGCGCCGGCAATCGCACGCTCGACAACGGCACACTCTCAAACTCCACCAGGAAATCCTCGTCGCCCGCTCCCAATACCGCCACGTCCTCCGGCACCCGCCACCCGAGCTCCCGCGCCGCGCGCATCAACAACAACGCAAACGAGTCCAACACCGCGAACACCCCGAGCGGACGCGCCTGCTCCGCCAGCCACGCCTTCATGCGCGCAAACATTTCGGCCGACGCGCCCCCACCCGCGCAACCGTTCACGCTCGCCGTCAACCTGGCTCCGCTCGCGGCGGCACAAAAACCCTCCAGACGCTCCTCCGAATAACGACCTCCCGGGCTACCCCAGAACCCCAGCGCGCGACACCCGCAGGCCCGCAGATGCTCCGCAGCCAGCCGCCCCACCGCCACGTCGTCCTGCGTGACCACAGGCAGCCGCGGACGTCTCAGCGAATTCGACACGTTGACGACCGGAATGCCCAATGCCTCAAAGCGCCGCTCCTCCACCGTCGAGTGGATTGACGCCACGATCCCCTGCACCCCGTCCCGCGCCACCAAACGCTTCAATCCCCCCGCCAACTCGTGGTCGAGCCACCGATCGGCAAACACCATCTTTCCCGTCGAGAAGCCATAACGCCGCACCCCGAGCACCGTATCTCGAAAATACGCCAAATTCTCCTGCGCCACCACCTGCACTCGAAACGGCTCCATCTCCAAAACGACACATTATATGTCGTTTTACGCAACGCCAGACAGCCCCGGTTCTGTTAATCTCCCACCCTCTCAACACCCCCTCGTTCCATGCCCACACTTGATCTTACAAAAGCCCGCTGGCAGTTCCGCGACACCTCCACCAAAGCCGCTTCCTGGCTCCCGGCCACCGTGCCCGGCTGCGTGCACACCGATCTCCGCCGCGCTAAAAAAATCCCCAACCCGTTTTACGGCACCAATGAGCTGGACCTCCAATGGATCGAGGAGCGCGACTGGGAATACCGCGCTACCTTCAACGTCTCGGCCGCGCTGCTCGCCGAGCCCGAGATCGAACTCGTCGCCGACGGCCTTGACACCGTCGCCACCGTTTTCCTCAACGGTAAAAAAGTCGCCGCCACCGACAACATGTTCATCGGTCACCGTTGGTCGGTGAAACGCCTTCTGCACTCCGGCGCCAACGAACTCCGCATCGTATTCACCAGCACATTACACTACATTCGCTCTACCCGCGCCGACTTTTCCCCGCCCGGCGAATTCAACGATCCTGTCGGCAATTGCGTGCGCATCCGCAAACAACAATGCCAGTTCGGATGGGACTGGGGTCCCCGCTTCGTCACCGCCGGCATCTGGCGCGGCATTCGTCTCGAAGCCCGCTCCATCAACCGGCTCGCGCACGTGCGCATTACCCAGTCGCACACCGGCTCCCCCACACGACCCGCCGTCTCCCTTGCCCTAGTCCCCGAACTCGCCCAACCCGCGACGGGCGTGACCTATCACGTGTCCCTGTCCCTGCGCGGAGACACCGCCGTCGAGTGGCATGGGCTTCCTGCCCATGATTCCGGCGCCCTCACCCTCGACATCCCGTCGCCGCAACTCTGGTGGCCCGCCGGCCAAGGCGCACAACCGCTCTACGAGCTCACGGTCACCGCTCGCGACTCCGCCGGCCGCGACCTCGGCACGATCCAGCAGCGCCTCGGCCTGCGCACCATCGTGCTCGACCGCCACGCCGACCAATGGGGGGAATCCTTCCAATTTGTCGTCAATGGCCGCCCCGTCTTCATCAAGGGCGCCAACTGGGTTCCCGCCCACAGCTTCGTCACAGCCCTCACCCGCGCCGACTACGCCCGCGACCTTCGCGCCGCCGCCCTCGCCCACATGAACTGCGTCCGCGTCTGGGGCGGCGGCATCTACGAAAGCGAGGATTTCTACGACCTCTGCGACCAACTTGGCCTGCTTGTTTGGCAGGACTTTATGTTCTCCTGCTCGCTCTACCCGGGCGACGAAGCCTTCCTCGCGAGCGTCCG
>DFYA01000231.1:6867-13730 GCA_002382525.1 Opitutaceae bacterium UBA4094 | reverse complement strand
GTCGCCTCTTTCCAACGCGGCTCCACCTCCAAGGTCTGCCGGAAACCCGCCGTCGCCAGCGGCACACGCCTCATCTTCAGCTCCAACAAATTCACCGCCACGCGTCCGGTGTCCTCCAGCCGCAGGTCCACGCCACGCACACCGCGCTCCTCCGGCAACACATGCAACGGAACCACGGGAACCGCGCCCGCAAGCACTCCGCTTTTTAAAAGCCGCGACCTCTGCTTCCCGTTGATCACGATTACCGCGTCGGCCTTCTCCAGTCCCGAAGGCGCGCCGACCGCCTCCGCGCCTTCTTCTTTCCACGCCACCACCACCCGCGGGCCGCGTCGGCCCAACGACTCCGCCAACGCCCGCGCCGCGCCGAGCACCGCAATGTCCGAGTGCAACCCGCGCTCCAGCTCCAGATAAAACACCACGCGCTTCCCGTCCGCGCCCAGCCGCCGCCACGCGAGATTCACCGCCGCCGCCAGGTCTGGACGCACCGTATCGCACGCCACGTCGCGCAAAAACCCACACTCCACCCGCGGCGGCTCGCCCGCCGTGAAGAGTTCCTCCGGCAAATCGTGACGCGATTGCCCGATGACCATGCCGCGCAAATTGCGTTGCCGCACCACCCGCAACAGCGCGGCCGCCGACGGATACGCCGCGAGCGAAAACACCTCGACACCGTAGCCGAGCAACGCGGCCTGCCTGCGCACGCCCGCGAGACACGCCCGCAACTCCGGCTCCGCCTTTTTCAGGTCGTCGCACACAAACGCCAGCACCAGCCCCTTGTGATCGCGGCGCCCTTGCCACCGCGCCGCCGCCAACGACGACAACGCCGGGTCCGGCGCATACCCAAGCCGCTCGGCCACCGCGCGCACGCGCTCCTTCGTCGCCGCCGAGATGCGTGGGTGCCCCGACAACGCCAGCGAGACCGTGGATTTGTCCACGCGCGCTTCCCGCGCGATGTCCGCAAATGTAACCCGATGCTCACTGCGTTCCATGGCTGCCACTTGAAGCAAAAACCCGCGCGCCAGTCAACGGGTTGACCCAGCCGCCGCTTGGTGGCTCCGAGCGCTCGCGGCATGCTCGCGTTTTCCCTCCATGAATACCTCCGCCCCCGCCTCTAACGACTACGGTCACTTCGACGACGCGAATCGCGAATACGTCATCACCCGCCCCGACACACCTTTGCCTTGGCTCAACTACCTCGGCCAGGACGACTTCTTCGGTCTCTGCACCAACACCGCCGGCGGTTACTCTTTCTGGCGCGACGCCAAGCTCCGCCGTCTCACCCGCTACCGCTACAACAACGTCCCCATGGACCTTGGCGGCCGCTACCTCTACATCAAAGACGGCGACACCGTGTGGAACCCGGGTTGGAAGCCAGTTAAAACCAAACTCGACCACTACGAGTGCCGCCACGGCATCGGCTACTCCCGCATCACTGGTGCCAAGGATGGCATCTCCACCGAGATGCTCTGTTTCATCCCGCCCGGCGAAACCCTCGAAATCTGGCGCACCACGGTCCGCAACACCGGCACCGTTGCCAAGAAGATCACCGTCTTCTCCTTCGTTGAGTTCTGTCTGTTCGAGGCGCTCAACGACATGACCAACTACCAACGCACCTACTCCATCGGCGAGGTCGAGGTCGAGAACGGCGCCATCTACCACAAGACCGAATACCGCGAGCGCCGCAGCCATTATGCGCTCTTCGGCTGCACCCACGAGGTCGCCGGTTTCGACACCTCGCGCGACGCCTTTGTCGGCGTTCACAACGGTCTGCACGAGCCCAAGGCTGTGCTCGCCGGCAAGTGCACCAACAGCATCGCCCACGGTTGGAATCCCGTCGGCGCCCACTCCATCGAACTCAACCTCGCCCCCGGCGAATCCCGCGAATTTGCCTACCTGCTCGCCTACGTCGATCAGGGCACCGAGGAAAAATTCTCCGCCCCGAAGACCCTCAACAAGGTCAAGGGCCGCGCGCTCATGGAGAAGTATCGCAACATCTCCGCCGTGGACGACGCCTTCGCCCGCCTGAACATCGCGTGGACGAAAAACCTCGGCTCCTTCCAGGTCACGCAGAGCCCGGACCCGATCGCCGCCCGCATGGCCAACACGTGGAATCAATACCAGTGCATGGCCACGTTCAACTTGTCCCGTTCCGCCTCCATGTATGAGACCGGCATCGGCCGCGGCATGGGTTACCGCGACAGCAATCAGGACATCCTCGGCTTCGTCCACATGCTTCCCGAGCGCGCCCGCCAGCGTATCCTCGACATCGCCGCCACGCAGCTCTCCGACGGCACCTGCTATCACCAATACCAGCCGCTCACCAAGAAGGGTAACGCCGAGATCGGTGGCGACTTCTACGACGACCATCTCTGGCTCATCCTCAGCACCGCCTCCTACATCAAGGAAACCGGCGACACGTCCATCCTCGACGAGGCCGTCGGTTACGCCGACAAGCCCGGCTCGAAGGACACCATTCTCCACCACTTGGAGACGAGCATCGCCTACACGATGAAGCAGCGCGGCCCGCACAAATTGCCCTTGATCGGCCACGCCGACTGGAACGACTGCCTCAACCTCAACTGCTTCTCCACCGAGCCCAACGAGTCATTCCAGACCGCCGGTGACGTCAAAGGCTCCATCGCCGAGTCCGTCATGATCGCCGGTCTCTTCCTCTACGCCACGCGCGAATTCGAAGGACTCTACAAACTCCTCGGCCGCGACGCCGACGCGAAGCGCATCGCCGCGCAACATGCCGAGATGCTCGACGCCGTCGAGACCCACGCGTGGGACGGCGAGTGGTATATCCGCGCCTTCGACGCCGCCGGTAATCCCGTCGGCTCCAAGGTCTGCAAAGAAGGCAAAATCTTCATCGAGAGCCAGGCCTGGTGCGTCCTCGGTGGCGCCGGCGCCAACAACGGCCGCGCCCGCCAAGCGCTCGAGAGCGTGCACAAACACCTCTACACGCCCAACGGCATCGTCCTTCAACAACCCGCCTACGAGACCTACCACAAGGAGCTCGGCGAAGTGTCCAGCTATCCTCCTGGTTACAAGGAGAACGCCGGCATCTTCTGCCACAACAACACGTGGATTCACCTCGGTTGGTGTCAGCAGGGTGAAGGCGACCGCGCCTACGAGTATTACCTCAGCATCTGCCCGGCGGCGCAGGAAAAGCACATCGAGACGTATCGGTGCGAGCCCTACGTCTACGCGCAGATGATCGCCGGCCGCGACGCCGCCACGCCGGGCGAGGCCAAGAACGCCTGGCTCACCGGCACCGCCGCGTGGACTTTTGTCACCGTGTCGCAAGGCATCTTCGGCATCCAGCCCGAGTTCAGCGGCCTGCGCATCGACCCGTGCATTCCGAAGGACTGGCCCGGATTCAAAGTCACTCGAGCCTTCCGCGGCGCGAGCTACGAAGTCACCGTCAACAACCCGAAGCGCGTGAGCAAAGGCGTCACCCGCATGAAGGTCGACGGCAAGGAAGTCACCGGCAACGTCCTCCCCGTCGCCCCCGCCGGCACCACGGTCAAGGTCGAGATCGAGTTGGGCTAATCGTCCGCCGTTTCGTCATCTCACCCAAGGCGCTGCGTCCCCGCAGCGCCTTTTTCATGTTCTGCTATGGAGTGCGGCGAGCCCTCGTCGCGCCGCCTCCGCCTCCGTCCACCGCGCAGCCCGTTAGCGGAACGATGGAGTCGCTTCGTCAAACCCTAGCCTCGCGATTGACATTCCAGAACGCCCGTTCTTATTCCCCAAACCCTCATGGCCCGCACAAAGGAATTCGATGAAACCGTAGTTCTCGAGCAAGCACTCGAACTGTTTCGCGCGCGGGGGTTCGCCCACACGTCCTTCTCCGATCTCACGAGCACCCTCGGGATCAGTCGCCAAAGCCTCTACGACACCTACGGCGACAAGCAGACGCTGTTCGAAACCGCGCTCAAGCGCTACATGGATCGCGGAATCGACGCGATCCGCCGAACGGTCGAAGACCCCGCCCCCGTGCGGGAAGTCCTCATCCGCTTCTTCGATTTGTTGATCGACGGCTCCTGCGGAAACGGCTCACACGGCTGTCTGCTGGTCAACTCCATGGTTGAACTCGCCCCCCTTGACGCCAACACCCGGGCCTTTGCCCATCAACACGCCCGAGCCGTCGAACAGGTGCTGATTTCCCGCCTCACCGCAGCCCAACGGGAAGGCGAGATCGCTACTCACAAAGACCCCGTCGTTCTCGCCCATTTTTTCTACCACACGCTCCTCGGAATGGCCGTCGCCGCACGCGCACTGGGTGAACGCGACACCCTGCGGCACAGCGCCCGCATGGCCATCCGATGCCTCGATTGATTTTTCGTCCTAAAACTGGAACAACCATTCCATTTTCCCTATGCAAAACAAAACTATCCTGATCACGGGCGGCACCACCGGCATCGGCCTTGCCACCGCTCAACTCCTGCAATCCCAAGGTGCGCAGGTCATCGTCACCGGACGCAATCCCGAGACGCTCGCCTCCGCGCGGTCAGTGCTCGGAACGTCGATTCCGGTAATCGCCTCCGACTCCGGCTCGCTCGCCGACGCCCAAGGCCTCGCCGACGCCGTTCGCACTCACACGCACAAACTCGACGCCGTGTTTCTCAACGCTGGCGTCGCCCAATTTGGCCCCTTCGAGTCGATGACGCCGAAACACTTTGAGGACATGTTTAACATTAACGTCCGCGGACTCTATTTTCAGCTGCAAGGTCTCCTCCCCTTATTGGCCAATCCGTCCGCAGTGCTCTTTAACGCCTCCGTGGTCGCGCAGCTGGGGTTCCCCTCCGCAAGCATCTACTCCGCGACAAAGGCCGCGGTGGTATCGCTCGGAAAATCGCTCGCCGTCGAACTCGCCCCGCGTGGCGTTCGCATCAACACGATCAGCCCCGGCCCGATCACGACGCCCATCTACGGCAAGCTGGGTTTGCCTGCGGACGCGCAAGCTGGCTTCGAGGAAAACACCGCCTCGCAATCTCTCCTCAAACGATTCGGCACCGCCGAGGAAGTGGCCCGCTTGGCCGCCTTCCTCCTCTCCGAAAATTCAAGCTACATGGTTGGCGTCGACGTGACCATCGACGGCGGCGTGCGTCTGACGTGAAGCTTCCCGCAAAGTCCTCCGCGGCCGACCTGCTCCCGCTCGCTCTGACCGGAGTCGGCGGCCAAATCATCAACCTGCCGCACTCAGGCGGGGGATGGGTGCATCTGCAATTTCGCCGCTTCGCCGGTTGTCCCATTTGTAGCCTGCACCTCCGTTCGTTTGCACGCCGTGCGGACGAACTGCGGTCGGCCGGCATCCGCACCGTCGTCGTGTTTCACTCAAGCCAAGCCGCACTGGAACCCTATCAAGACGAGTCTCCGTTCGATCTGATAGCCGACCCGACCAAGCGTCTTTATCGCCGCTTCGGCGTGGAAGCCTCGCTGCTCTCCGTGCTCAACCCGCGGACGTGGTTGCCGGGACTGCGCGGATTAACGGCCGGCAGGTTGCGCGTGCCCGTCGGCGGTGGTCCTTTCGGACTCCCGGGAGACTTTCTCTTTTCAGCCAACGGCGAACTCGTCGCGGAGAAACGCGGCCTCCACGCCAACGACCAATGGTCGGTCGACGACGTGCTGCGCCACACCAAAGCCCGAAGCGCCGCATGATGTGCACGCACACCCACGCGGGGTGCCCAAAGGTGTGCGTGCGCACGCCACCCTCCGCCTATGCCACCTCACCAATCCACCCGCTCCGCCTGCGCGCCGAACTTCTCCATTACGAAGTCGATGTCCTTGTCACCGCGTCCGCTCAGATTGATCAGGATCGATTCGTCCGGTCGCTCCTTCGCCAACTTTAACCCATAGGCCACCGCGTGCGCGCTCTCCAGCGCGGGAATGATGCCTTCGCGCCGCGACAACCGAAAGAACGCCTCAATCGTTTCGTCGTCACTCGCCGTCCCCGCAATCGTCCGGCCGCTCGTGAACAGGTGCGCGTGCTCCGGCCCGACCGAGGGGTAATCCAGCCCGCTCGCCACTGAATAAACCGGCGCCGGCTCACCGTTCGCATCTTTCAACATGATCGAATTAAACCCGTGCATCACGCCTTCCTCGCCGTAACTCAGGCTCGCCGCGTGATCACCCAACTTCGCTCCGCGGCCCAACGGTTCGACTCCGTGCAGCTGCACCGGGTCATCCAAGAACGCCGAGAAAATCCCCATCGCGTTTGAACCACCGCCTATGCACGCCACCACGTGGTCGGGCAACTCGCCCGTCATTTCGATGAACTGTTCGCGCGCTTCGATGCCGACCACTCGCTGAAATTCCCGCACCATCAACGGAAACGGATGCGGCCCCACCACCGAGCCAATGCAATAAATGCTGTTCACCGGATCCGCCAGATACGCCTGAAACGCGGAATCGACTGCCTCCTTCAACGTCCGCGCGCCGAATCCCACCGGCACCACCTTGGCCCCGAGGATTTTCATGCGCACCACGTTTGGGTGCTCCTTGGCGATATCGACTTCGCCCATGTGGATCTCCACCGGAATGCCGAAATACGCGCCCGCAGTCGCCAACGCCACGCCGTGCTGCCCCGCGCCGGTTTCGGCGATAAGTTTCTTTTTGCCCAAAAACTTCGCCAGCAACGCCTCGCCCATGCAGTGGTTCAACTTGTGCGCGCCCGTGTGATTCAGGTCTTCGCGCTTGAGATAAATTCGTGCGCCATCGATCGCCGCGCTGAGGTTCTTGCAATAATAGACCGGCGTCGGCCGCCCTTGGAAATGCGTGCGGATGGAGCGCAGCTCACGGATGAAATCGTGGCTTCGGCAGATCCGGTGATACGCGTCGTTGATCTCGTCCATCTGCTGCTG
>DFYA01000231.1:0-6823 GCA_002382525.1 Opitutaceae bacterium UBA4094 | reverse complement strand
CGCCACGCCGCGTCCGCCCGTATCTGCATGCAGTAGGCCCACTCATGCGGGTGTTCATCCACCCCACTGCGCCGCCCCCAAAGATTGATTGAAATGCCTCCTCCGCCTTGCATGGTTTGTCCGCTGTGGAATCCAAAACCCAACAGCCGCCTTCGTTCGAGCACGCCCTCGAACGCCTCGAATCCATCGTCGAATCGATGGAGTCCGGCGAAGTTCCTCTCGCCGAGTTGCTGGCCAAGTTTGAAGAAGGCAACACGCTGCTTAAGGTTTGCGAATCCCGCCTAAAAGAGGCCGAGCTCAAGATTGAGCAGCTCAAGAAACAGAAAGACGGCTCCATCGCCCTCGCCCCGTTCGAAACCGAACGCGGCGCTTAAGCCCACCGCCGTTCGGCTCTTAACCCATTTTCCGTTTGATGAACACGTCCGCCGCTTCCTCGGCTCCCTTCTCTGGCCGCACCCGCCTGTTGCCCTCGATTCACGGGCCGGCCGAAGTCAAAGCCCTCCCGTCCGACAAGCTGACGCAGCTCGCCCAGGAGATTCGCGAAGAGATCATCACCGTCACCTCGCGTAATGGCGGCCACGTCGGCCCCAACCTCGGCGTCGTGGAACTCACTCTCGCGTTGCACCGCGTGTTCACCACGCCCGACGACCAGTTTGTCTTCGACGTCGCCCACCAAGGCTACGTGCACAAGCTCCTCACCGGCCGCGGCGGCGAGTTCTTCAAAAAACTCCGCCAAACCGACGGTGCCAGCGGTTTCCTTTATCGCGCCGAGAGCCCGCATGATTCCTTCGGCGCGGGCCACGCCGGCACCGCGTTGTCCGCCGCGTTGGGCATGGCGACCGCTCGCGACCTGCGCGGCTCCGACGAACATGTCGTCGCCCTCTGCGGAGACGCCGCCTTCACCTGCGGCATCACCCTCGAAGCGCTCAACAACGTCGTCAGCTCCACCAAGCGCCTCATCGTCATCCTCAACGACAACGAATGGTCCATCGCCAAGAACGTCGGCGCCATCTCCAAATACCTCAACCGGCTCTCCACCCACCCGACCTACAACAAGGTCCACCACGATCTCGAAAAGTTCTTCACCGGTCTGCCCGGCGGCCAAGACATGCACCGCCTGTGGATGAAGTGGAAACGCGAGACCAAAGATTTCTTTGTCGAGTCCTCGCTCTTCGAGAAATTCGGTCTGCGCTACCTCGGCCCGATTGACGGACACGACCTCGACGAACTCGTCAAAAACCTGGAGTTCGCCAAGCACTGCGACACGCCCGTCATCCTTCACGTGCTCACCAAGAAGGGCAAAGGCCTCGACGCCGCCCTCGCGCACCCGGAAAAGTTTCACGGCGCCAGCCCCTACGACCCGCTCACCGGCGAAAACATCAAACCCGCCGTCGCGCCCGACTGCGTGCCGGCACCGAATTACCAAGACATCATGGGCAAGGCGCTCGTGCGTTTCGCCAAGGCCGATCCCGCGGTCGTCGGCATCACCGGCGCCATGCCGAGCGGCACCGGTCTCTCACACCTCGCCGCCGAGTGCCCGAAACAGTTTTTCGACGTCGGCATCGCCGAGGAACACGCCGTTATCTTTGCCGCCGGCCTCGCCACCAAGGGCATCAAACCCGTCGTCGCGATCTACTCCACCTTCCTTCAGCGCGGCTACGACCCGATCATCCACGACGTCGCGCTGCAAAACCTGCCCGTCACCTTCGTGATGGACCGCGCCGGCCTTTCGCCCAACGACGGCCCGACGCACCATGGTCTGTTCGATCTCGCCTACCTCCGCCCCGTGCCGAACGCCACCATCATGCAGCCGAAAGACGAGGACGAGCTCGTCGACATGATGCACACGAGCCTCCAACTCCCCGGCCCGGGTTTTATTCGTTACCCGCGCGGCGCCGGCGTCGGCGTCAAAATCAAAGGCCAGCCCGCCACGCTTCCCGTCGGCCAAGCCGAGGTCCTCAAACAGGGTTCCAACATCATGATCTGGGCGCTCGGCTCCATGGTGCAGGACGCCCTCGCCCTAGCCGCCCGCCTCGAAGCCGAAGAGAACCTCTCCGTCGGCGTCTTGAACGCCCGCTTCGTCAAGCCCCTCGACCGCACGCTCCTCCTCAGTCACGCCGCCTGCATCCCGCTGCTGGTGACGATGGAAGACCACGTCCTCTCCGGCGGTTTCGGAAGCGCCGTGCTTGAGGCGCTGCACGACTCCGACTGCCCCGCCGCCGTTGAACGTATCGGTTGGCCGGATACATTTGTCGAACACGGCACGAGCCAGGAAATCCTTCGCGCCGCCCACGGTCTTTCGCCCGACGCGATCCACCGCCGCGTCGCCGACCGCTGGCGCCATCTGCACGCCTCCCACGTCGAAGCCGACGTGTGAATTGCGCGTAGCGACGAGCGTGAGCGAGTGCCCCCCGTTCCCGTAGCGTCGAGCGCCCGCGAGTGGTCGCCGCCTCGTGGCTGCAAGCGTGAGCGAGTGGTTTTTTAGCGGCCTCGTCCACCTCCCCTCTTCCATGCCCTCCATCACTCCGAAGCCGCTGGGTTTCCCCAAAAACTTTACTTGGGGCGTCGCCACCGCCGCCGCCCAAATCGAAGGCGCCGCCTTCACCGACGGTAAAGGCGAGTCCGTCTGGGACCGCTTTGCTCGCATCCCCGGCAAGGTCCACAACGGCGACACGCTCGACGTCGCCAACGAGCATTACACCCGGTATCCGCAGGACTTCGCGCTCATGCGCAAACTCGGCGTCAAAAACTATCGCCTCTCCATCGCCTGGCCCCGCATCTACCCCAACGGCGACGGCGACCTCAATCCCGCCGGCCTCAAGTTCTACAACAAGCTCATCGATTCCTGCCTTAAGCACGGCATCACGCCTTGGGTCACCCTCTTCCACTGGGATCTCCCGCAGTCGCTCGAAGACCGCGGCGGTTGGACGTCCCGCGTCACCGTCGATGCCTTTGAGATTTACGCCAACACCGTCGTCGAAGCCTTCGGCGACCGCGTCAAAAATTGGATCACGCTCAACGAAATCCGCTGCTTCACGGTGCACGGCTACGGCAAAGGCAGCCACAAGGCGCCCGGTCGCGAGGAAAGCGCTCAAGTCGTCAACCAGACTTACCACCACGCGCTTCTCTGTCACGGCCACGCCGTGAAGGCCGTCCGCAAACACGGAGGCAAAGGCGCCCGCGTCGGCCTCACCGACAACTCCGACATCGCCGTGCCGGTCACGGAGACGCCCGCCGACATCGCCGCCGCCCGCGCGTGGTATGCCGATCGCAACGCCCACATTCTCGAACCCATCTACACCGGCCGCTACTCCGCCGCGTATCTCAAACGTGTCGGCGCGGACCGTCCCGCCGTTCAGAGAGGCGACCTCGAGTTAATCAGCCAGCCCACGGATTTCCTTGGCCTCAACATCTACACCGGCGAATTCATCCGCGCCGGCAAAGGCAAGACGCGCTACGAACAACTCGCCCTTCCCGTCGACTACCCCCGCACCACCTGCACATGGCTCAACCTCATGCCGCAAGCGATCTACTGGGGCACGCGGTTCGCCGCCGAGGTGTATGGCGCCAAGGCAATCTACATCACCGAAAACGGCTGCGGCTACGACACGGAGCCCGTCGTGAACGGCGAGGTGCAAGATCTCCATCGTCGCGACTATGTGCGCAACTACCTGCGCGAACTTCACCGCGCCATTGCCGACGGTGTTCCGGTGAAGGGTTATTTCCTGTGGTCGTTCATGGACAACTTCGAATGGCAAGACGGCTACACCCGTCGTTTCGGCATCGTGCACGTGGACTACAAAACCCAGGTGCGCACCCCCAAACTGAGCGCCAAGTGGTATTCGCAAGTCATAGCGGAAAACCGCATCGTATAGACCGATGTGCGCCTGTGAAACGGAGATTCGAACGCCTTCGTCACGCACAAAAAAATCCGACCCCATAACGGAGTCGGATTGCTAAAAACAGGCGGTGCCGGGCTTATTCGGCTTTCTTTTCAGCCTTCTTGTCGGCGGAGCAGCAGGCGGTTTTCTCTGCGCAGCACGCCTTCTTCTCTTCCTTCTTTTCGGCTTTCTTTGCAGCCGAGCAGCAAGCGGTGGGCTCTGCTTTTTTCTCGGCGGACGCTTCAGCCCGCACGAGAGCGGCGGACGCAAACGCGGCAAGGAAGCAGGAGATAAGGATACGGAGCGATTTCATAGGTGTATGGATAGGTGTGGGGTTCAGTTAACGAGTGATATTACGCGCGAGAGCGCATAATCCCTCAGAAAATTTTGGTGCGGGTGGAGGGAGTCGAACCCTCGTCTCATGCTTGGGAAGCACGCATAATAGCCGTTATACTACACCCGCTTGACGCGCGGTCGTTTCAAACCGGGCCAACAAGCCTGCGCAATCACGAAGTGCGGCATGCTGTGGCCTATACGTCACTCGCCGGCTCTTGTGTCCTCCGTGTTGCGCTTTCGCGCTCCCTAGGGAGTTCTGCTAAACCGGGGTAAAACCCTCCAATTACCCTCGCCTCAATTTGCGGCACGTCGCCACGGCCCCCTCTTAGTCATCCAAGAAACTCCCATGGCATCTCTCGCAAAATACCTATCCCGCACCGTGAGCCTCGCCCTCGCGACGCTGCTTGGCGCGTCGACGCTGTCTGCTCAAGCCAACAAGCCTTCCGCCGCCGAAACTCAACTGCTCGTCAAGCCGCGCGCCTCCATGTCCGAGGTCGCCATGCATGCGTTGCTCTCCGCCAAAGGCGCCCGCGAACACGGCGACATCCCCGCACTCAACGTCCGGATCATCCGCGTGCCCGCCAAAGCCTCGGCCGCTCTCCTCGAAGCGCTCAAGCGCAACGCCGACGTCGAGTATGCGGAGCCCGACTACATCGCCACGAAAAGCGCCACCGCCAACGACCCCTACTACACCAACGGCTCGGCGTGGCATCTCGCCAAAATCCAAGCGCCGTCCGCTTGGGATCTAAGCACCGGTTCGCAAAACGTCGTCATCGCGGTTCTCGACAGCGGAGCCAGCGCCGCGCACCCGGACCTCAAAAACAAGCTTCTGCCCGGCTACGACTTCATCAACAACGACAACAACCCCGACGATGACAACGGCCACGGGACCGCCGTCGCCGGTGTCGCCGCTCCTTCCACCAACAACGCCGTGGGCGTGGCCGGTGTTGCATGGGCCAACCCCATCCTTCCAGTCAAGGTCCTCGGTGCCGACGGCTCGGGCAATTACTCCGCGATTGCCAACGGCATCACCTACGCCGCCGACCGCGGCGCGCGCATCATCAACATGAGCCTCGGCGGCACCTCGTCCTCCCGCACCTTGCAGGACGCGGTTAACTACGCCTGGAAGAAAAACTGCGTGCTGATCGCAGCCGCCGGCAACAACGGCAACGATACGGCCGTCTATCCTGCCGCCTGCGCCAACGTCGTCGCCGTATCCGCCACCAACTCCTCCGACACGCGTCCGTCGTGGTCCAACTACGGCTCCTACGTCGATCTCTCCGCCCCCGGCGTCAACATCGTCTCCCTCCAAGGCACCAACTCCTACGCCGGCTGGAACGGCACGTCCTTCTCCAGCCCGGTCGTCGCCGGCGTGGCCGCGCTCATGGCCTCCGCCAATCCTAATCTCACCAACACCGAGCTGGTAAACCTCCTCCTTAAGAACACCAACGACATCGGCGCGGCCGGCTACGACGTCTATTACGGGTCGGGCCGGGTCAACGCCTACCTCGCGGTCTCCGCCGCCTCTGCAACGGTGGTAACCGACACCTCCGCTCCCGCGGTCCAGATTTCGTCACCCGACGACGGAGCCACCGTCAGTGGCACGATCTCCGTCAACACCAGCGCCACCGACAACGTCGGCGTTACCAAGCTGGAACTCTACATCAACAACGCCCTCGTCGCGCAGAGCACGAACGCCTCCGCGACGTTCTCCGTCAACTCGCTGAACTACGCCGATGGCGCCCATGCCCTCGCCGTTCGAGGCTACGACGCCGCCGGCAACGTCGGCACCACGTCCATCATCGTCACCGTGCAGAACTCGACCACTGCCGACACCATTGCCCCGGTCGCCCAGATCACATCTCCCGCCGATGGTTCCCAGCTGGCCCGCTCGCAGAAGATCAACGTCGCCGGCACGGACAACGTCGCGGTCACCGCGGTCGAACTCTACATCAACGGGAAGTTCTTCGGCCGCAGCACTTCGGCCTCCGCAGTCTTCTCGTGGAACACGTCCAAGGTCGCCAAAGGTTCGCACACCTTGCAGGCCTTCGCCTACGACGCCGCCGGAAACGTCGGCGCCTCAACTGTAATCACCGTCTTGAAGTAGGCCCACGCATCTGCCCAAACGCGCTTAACTCCCGCGTCCCACGACCTCCGCCCGCGCCGGCGGAGGTTTTTTGTGCAAGGGCACCCGGTTGCGTCTTGATTGATTACAGCCCTCAGGGCTCCCCGCCTTGTCGCGCCTTCGCCCGCTCCGCCAACTCCACCGTCCGCCGATACTGCGCGCGAAACCGGTTCCCGAGTTCCTTCGCCAGCCGAATCTCGTCCACCTTGTTCTTCGACCGCAACGCCGCGCGGATCCGCCCGCTCGCCGCCGCATAGTCCACCGCCGCGAGATCATGGAACTCCGCCAGCGCCTCCTCCGGCATGCCCGCGTCGATCAACGCCTGCCACGCCCTCTTCAGCTCCGGTTGCGTATCCAAACACATCACGCGGATCACAAACGCCATCTCGCGAAATAACCACCCCGTCCACTCCGGCCGGTAGATCAACCGCTCCTGCGGCGCATACGGCAACTCCTCTGGATCGCTGCGCAACGCGTCGAT
>DFYA01000144.1 GCA_002382525.1 Opitutaceae bacterium UBA4094 | reverse complement strand
CTCAACTGGCGTCAGCACGAGTTCATCACCGAGTGCACGATCTTGGACGACGTGGTGTGCTTCATGGGCAACGCGACGTGCAAGGTCGTGAAGGTCGCCGACAAGGTGTTTGTCGGAAAAGACATTCGCCACTTGCACATCATCTCGAAGGACGGCGACGACCGGTTCTACACCGTCGTTTATCAGGACAAGGCGAGCGGCAAGGCCTTCGTGAAGCGCTTCCAACTCGGCGGCACCACGCGCGAAAAGGTTTACAACCTCGCGGCGAGCGAGGGCTCGAAACTGGTGTTTTTCGACGAGACGAAGAACCAGGATTCGATGCCGTCGAAGATCCGCGTGCAGTTGAGCGGCCGCTGCTCGGCGCGCGTGAAGGACTTCGAGTTCGACTTGAGCGAACTCACCATCGGCAGCCGCGGGGCGAAGGGCGTCACGGTCACGCAGTATCCGATTCGCGACGTGACGCGGGCGTGAGGTGCGGCCCGCGCTTTACATCCGACTTATCCGGACAACCTTGCCGCCATGCCTGAATCGACGCCGATCAACCCCGAAGAATCCGGTCTGGAAGTGACGACCTGGTTCGTGCGCAGCCGCAATGCGCTGTTCACGAAGGCCGACTTCGGCCAGCTCTACGTGGACTACTACCTGCACCTGTCCGATCAGGCGATCAAGGTGTCGCCGGAGCACGTCGCGTTGTTCAAGCGCGCGCTCGCGGCGTATGTGCTGCACGCGGTGTCGCGTCCGTGGAACGAACTCACCGCGTGGACGATCAACTTTCAGGATCCGCTCGTGAATCTGTTCATCACGGGCGACAACGAAGACGGCTCGGTGACGGGGCGCATCTTTGACGAGAACGTGAAGGAGCTGCCCACGAACTTGTTTTTCGCGGACGTGATTCGCGGCAAACAACCGAAGCGGCGCAGCTCGGTGGAGTTCGAGGGCGGCGATCCGCTCGCGGCGGTGGAGAGTTATTATCGGAAGAGCGAGCAGCGTCCGGCGCGGTTTTTTCAGACGGGCGAAGAGGAGTTCGCGCTCGTCGTGGCGCATCCGGATTATGACGAGGCGTGGTTCGAGGCGCTGACGACCGAGCAAGTCGCGGCGATCACCACGAACGAGGAACTCGGCGAGTTGGAGAAGCGGGTGTATCGCTGGCATTGCGGCTGTAATCAGCAGCGCATGCTCGAGGTGTTGGCGCCGGTGTTCCGGCAGGACGCGGACGCGCTTTTCGAGGGCGAGGAAAAGATCGAGATCCGCTGTCCGCGCTGCACGGCGCGGCATGCGATCACGCGGGAGGCGTTGGAGGCGTTCGTGGCGGCGGGAGGCAACGGAAACGGCAAATGAGTGACGACACTCCGAGCAATTCGGGACATGCCGAGCGGTTTGGAGGGCTCGGGCGGTTGTATGGGCGCGATGCGTTGGCGCGGTTGTGCGACGCGCATGTGTGCGTGATGGGAGTGGGCGGCGTCGGCTCGTGGACGGTCGAGGGACTCGCGCGGAGCGGGGTGGGGGCGTTGACGTTGGTCGATCTGGACGACGTGTGCGTGACGAATGTGAACCGTCAGTTGCCGGCGCTCGACGGGCAGATCGGACGTCCGAAGATAACGGTATTGGCCGAGCGGATACGGTTGATCAACCCGGCGTGTCGCGTGACGGAAGTGGCGCAGTTTTTCACCGCCAAGACGGCGGAGGCGATGTTGGGCGGCGTGCGGTTCGACTGCGTGGTCGATGCGATCGACAACACGAACAACAAGGCGTTGCTCATCGCCGAATGCGTGAAGCGCGGCATGCCGTGCGTGACCGTGGGCGGCGCGGGCGGAAAACGGGACGCGACGCTCATCCGCACGGGAGACTTGGGCGAGTCGGGCGGCGACGATTTGTTGCGCCGCGTGCGTCAGACGTTGCGCGCCGACCACGGCTTCGCGAAAGGATCGGGCAATCGTTACGGCGTGCGCGCGGTATTTTCTGCCGAGAAGCCGGTGTATCCGTGGGCCGACGGCACGTGCGCGACCGAGCCGGAGCCGGGGGGTAACTTGAAGCTCGATTGCGCCAGCGGTTTCGGAACCGCCGTGTGGTTGACGGCGGCGTTCGGCCTGGTGGCCGCTCAGGAAGCGGCCGGGTGTGTGATGGCGCCCCGCCTTTAATTAGCGATCCGGCCCTCCAAAACCGCCGTTTTAGACGAGACAGGCCAAGCGTTCCCTCGCCCGGTCGTGGCCCCGCTGTCAGCCGTGGCGTTTTCTTTCGTGGAACGGGCCTGCTCGGCAAAATTGCGATTAAAAAATTGATGCGAAATTCACCGGCGCGTGGCGACAAACCGATTGACGGAAAAATTATCGGCTCCCATAGGTTGTGCTCACTTTGGTCGCCGACCACTACAGGTTGTGGTTAGCAACGCGTTGGTAAGTTTCAGTAGTTTTGGTTCGTCAGGTCTTGCATGCGGTGAAACACAACCCTCTCGCGCGGTCGCTCTCCCTTCCTGTTCACACTCACGTCAGTCGCCTTTTTTCAAAATCACCCCCTCCTTCGCCATGCAGAAAACGTTTCAAGTCGGTGCCAAAACATTCGTCCTCGATCAGGAAAAAGCCGAAGCCGCTTTTGCCGCCAAGAAGGTCATCAATGGTCGCGAGACCATGTGCTTTAACCTCCTCCCGCTGAAGTATCAGTGGGCCTACGACCTTTATCGCACGATGAAGGCCAACCACTGGGAGCCCGAGGACGTTCCCATGGGCAAGGACATCGAACAGTGGCGCGACGAACGCGTCGTCTCCGACGTGGAGCGCTGGATCATCCGCATGGGCATTGGTTATTTCTCCGCCGCGGAAGGCATCGTNNAAGCTCGTTCTCGGCCGCCATGCCCACGAGGAGAACATCCACGCCGACTCGCTGCTCTACATGATCAGCTCCCTCGGCATCAACCCGCACGAGTGCGAGGCGATGTTCGAAGACGTTCCCACGATCGCGAAGAAAAACGCCTTCGTCGTGAACAACTCGCGCAACCTCCGCCGCGATCTGGACCTCACGCAGCCCGCAAACAAGCAGCTCCTCGCCAAAAACATTTTCCTCTTCGGCCAGTGTATGGAGGGCACCCAGTTCTACGGCCTCTTCGGCATGATTCTGTCGCTCTACCGCCAGAACAAATTCCCCGGCATCGGCCAGATGTTCCGCTACACCCTCCGCGACGAATCCAACCACATCGAGGTGTTCCGCAACCTCTTCATGGACCTCATCGAGGAGAACCGCGAGATCTGGACCGCCGAGTTCAAGGAAGAACTCCGCGCCACCATGGCCGAGGCCGTGCAACTCGAAAAAGACTTCATCCGCGATTGCCTCCCGGTGAATGCCGTCGGCCTCGCGATCGACGAGTTCCTCACCTACATCGACTACATCGCCGACCGCCGCCTCGAAGGCGTGGGCCTCGCCCCGCTCAACGCCGGCGTGAAGAACCCGCTCCCTTGGCTCGCCGAGATGATGGACATCAAGAAGGAGCAAAACTTCTTCGAGGGCCGCGTCACCGAATACCAAAAGTCCTCCGCCCTCACCAACACCTCCGACGACGACCTCTGATCGCGCGCCCCGTCTCCCGACATCGCGCCGTCAGCTCGTGGCCCTGAGCGTGAGCTCAGGGATCTCCCGTTCGTTCCCCCTTTCAATCACCGCTCCTCGTTTCGTCACGGCACCGCGCCCGCCGCGTGTGCCGTTTAGTCCGTTTACCCCCGCCGGAGTTCACTCCGACGTTTTTCGTCCGACCTCGTCCTGCTTCCGCCTTCCTGTCCGTTTTTCACACACCGTCCCTGTCTTTTCTCCGTAGATGAATCCTTCGCTCTCCCACGACCTCGCGCTCAAGCGCACCACGCACTCCGCCGACAACAAGCCCGCCTACGCCTGGCGCGACGCCGTTCCCTCCGACACGCCCCTCCTCCCCGAGATCATCCTCCTCGCCCCCCAAGGCGAGACGCGCTTCGACCTCGGTGAGATCGCCGACACCCTCGGCAAAGCCCTCACCAACGTCCACCTNNCGCATCGTGAAGGAAGTCGCCGCCAACCTCGCCGGCGAAGCCCTCCGCAAGTCCCCCCTGCGCATCTCGCTCAACGACCTCTACGAGCTCATCGAGAAGACCCTCGTGGACAACAACGCCTACGACGTCGCCAAGAGCCTCCTCCTCAACCGCAGCCGCAAACTCGCCACGCCCGCCCCCCACGCCACGGGCAACGTGCGCGTCATCCGCCGCAACAAACACGTCGTCCCCTTCATCGCGCAAAAAGTCGAGATCGCCGTCCGCAAAGCCTTCCTCTCGCTCCACCGCGATTCCACGCCCGCCGTCGCCATCACCGAAGCCGTCGCCGCCCGCGTCAACGCCTCCCGCCAATCCTTCGTTCACATCGAAGAGATCCAGGACATCGTCCAGGAAGAGCTCATGAAAGCCGGCCACTTCAAAGTCGCCGAGTCCTACATCCTCTACCGCGCCCACCGCAACGAAGAGCGCNNCCCCGCCCAACCCTCGATGATCGTCATCAAGCTCCCCAACGGTGAAAACCACCTCTGGGACCGCGCCGATCTCAAAGCCCGCATCGAGTTCGCCTCCATCGGCCTCGACCTCTGCCTCACCCACGACGAGATCGAAGCCGAACTCCTCCGCTCCGTCTTCGATCAGATCTCCAAAAAAGACCTCGATCAGACGATCATCCTCAACTCGAAAACCCTCATCGAGCGCGACGCCGACTTCGCCAAATTCGCCGGCCGCATCCAGCTCACCTACATCTACGAAGAAGTCCTCGGCTGGGACATCGTCCGCGACGGCATCGCCAAACTGAAGGCCTTCCACGTCGCCGCCTTCAAAGCCTACCTCGCCCACGGCGTCGCCATCAAACGCCTCAACCCGCGCCTCCTCGATTTCAACCTCGAGAAACTCGCCGCCGTCCTCGACCCCTCCGCCGACCTCGAACTCGACTTCCTCGGCATCCAGACCCTCTACGACCGCTACCTCATCATCGACAA
>DFYA01000023.1:6617-6794 GCA_002382525.1 Opitutaceae bacterium UBA4094 | reverse complement strand
TGCTACGTCACGCCCAAGGAGCACCTTGGCCTGCCCAATCGCGACGACGTGCGCACCGGCGTGATCACCTACAAGATCGCCGCGCACGCCGGCGACTTGGCGAAGGGCCATCCCGCCGCGCAATACCGCGACAACGCGCTTTCGAAGGCGCGCTTCGAGTTCCGCTGGGAAGACCAG
>DFYA01000023.1:6216-6468 GCA_002382525.1 Opitutaceae bacterium UBA4094 | reverse complement strand
GTAGCGGCGAGCGTGAGCGAGTGGTGATTCAGTCTACTCGCTCACGCTCGCAGCTACATCCAAAACCATGACCATCCACGTCAACGACCAGCCACGCACGGTGAACGACGGTGCCCAACTCGCGGACTTGCTCCGTGAGCTGGGCCTCGCCGAACGCAAGGGCGTGGCCATCGCCATCAACGACGACGTTGTTCCGCGCGCCGCGTGGTCGACGCGTGCATTGGCGGACGGTGAACGCGTGCTCGTGATCCA
>DFYA01000023.1:5632-6053 GCA_002382525.1 Opitutaceae bacterium UBA4094 | reverse complement strand
AAGTGGCACAGACATTTCTGTCTGTGCTCCGAAGAATCACACAGGCAGGAATGCCTGTGCCACCCTGTCGAGCCGTGCAGTGCACGACCTCGACGTAATGCAGACGTTGCTGGATCACTACGACCGACTGCTGGTGAGCCCGGTGTTTCCGTCCATCTCCAAGCCGGGTCACGCTCCGGACGCGCGGATGAATCACGACCGCCTTAAGGCCGCTCTCGTGCTGCCGCGCCGCGCCGAAGTGATCGCGCTCGGTGGGATTGATGCGTCGCGCATCGCCGCATGTCGCGAACTCGGTTTCGACGGCGTCGCGGTCCTCGGCGCCATCTGGCAGGCGGCTGATCCGCTGAATGCCCTCAACGAACTTCAATCTGCCCTCCACGCTCATGCCGCTTGATCCCGAACATTTCCCGCCGGTGATGTG
>DFYA01000023.1:0-5557 GCA_002382525.1 Opitutaceae bacterium UBA4094 | reverse complement strand
ATCGCCCTCGCAGCCGACGCCGACGGTGTGCACCTCGGCAAACTCGACGAGGAGTGGGCGGCGGCGCGTGCGCGTCTCGGCGCCGAGAAACTGCTCGGTGGCACGGTCAACAACGCGGAAGACGCCCGCCGCGCCGCGTCGTCCCATGTGTTGGATTACGTGGGCATCGGGCCGCTGCGTTTCACAAGCACGAAACAAAATCTCGCGCCCGTCCTCGGGGTTGACGGCATCGCCGCGCTGCTGCCGCTGCTCGACGGTTTGCCCGCGTGGGCGATCGGTGGCGTGTTGTCTGCGGATTTGCCCGCGTTGCGGGCCGCGCGTCTTGCCGGCGCAGCGGTGTCGTCATCCCTTTACGTCAATAACTCTGTGACCGCTAACCACGCTGCGTTCACAGCGGCTTGGTCGGCTTGATCTGTGCGCATCTGTGAAATCTGTGGTTAACTTAGCATGAAAACTTCCCCCCTCGTCATCGCCGGCGTCACGCTTCGCTCGCGTCTTTTTCTCGGCACCGGCAAATACAGCTCCGGCGCCGTGATGGCCGAGAGCCTCGCCGCCTCGGGCGCCGAGCTTGTCACGATGGCACTCCGCCGCGTGCGCACGGATGGTGCCCACGACGACATCATCAGCCAGCTCGACACCTCGAAGTATCGGCTGTTGCCCAACACGTCCGGCGTGCGCGACGCCAAAGAGGCCATCCTCGCGGCCGAACTCGCACGAGAGGCGCTGGGCACGAACTGGCTGAAACTGGAAATCCATCCCGACCCGAAGTATCTCATGCCCGACGCGGTCGAGACGCTCGCGGCGACCAAGGAACTCGTGAAGCGCGGCTTTGTGGTGCTGCCCTACGTGCATGCCGACCCCGTGCTGTGCAAACAGCTCGAAGAGGCCGGAGCGGCTGCGGTCATGCCGTTGGGCGCTCCGATCGGCAGCAACCTCGGACTGGAGACGCGGGCGTTTTTAGAAATCATCATCGCGCAGGCGCGCGTGCCGGTCGTCGTGGATGCGGGGCTCGGCACACCTTCGCACGCGGCTGCGGCGCTGGAAATGGGCGCGGACGCGGTGCTCGTGAATACGGCCATCGCCGCCGCCGCCGATCCCGTCGCAATGGGCGAGGCGTTCAAGCTCGCGGTCGAGGCCGGGCGGCTGGGCTTCGAGGCCGGTTTGGCGGCACGGTCGAGCAAGGCCGAGGCGCATGCGACGTCACCGCTCACGGCGTTTTTGGCCGGAATATAGGTCATATAGGACGCATACGACCCATGGGACCTATGACTAAGACCTTTACCGATGTTTGGCGGCAGCATGACTTCGCCGCGGTGCGCGCGCGCATCGCCTCGGCGACCGAGGCCGAGGTGCGGCGTGCGCTCTCGAAGCAGGGACGCGGGCTCAACCTCGACGATCTCGCGGCGTTGTTGTCGCCCGCCGCCGCTCCGTTTCTCGAAGAGATGGCGGCGCTCAGCCATCGGCTCACCGTCGAGCGCTTTGGTCGCACCATGCAGCTCTACGCGCCGATGTATCTCACCAACGTGTGCGCGAACATCTGCTCTTATTGCGGGTTCAGTGCGCAGAATCGCATTCCACGCAAGGCGCTCGACGACGCCGAGATTTCCGCCGAGGCCGACGCGTTGGAGCAGTTTGGGTTCGATCATGTGCTCCTCGTGACCGGTGAATCGTCGCGCTACGGACTCGCCTATCTGCAGAACGCCATGCGGCTCCTGCGTCCGCGTTTCTCCAGCCTGTCGATGGAGGTGCAGCCGCTCGATGAGGACGAATACGCCGCGCTCACCGCCGACGGTCTCAGCGCGGTGCTCGTCTACCAAGAAACCTACGATCCGGTCGCGTATCCAAAACATCACGTCAAAGGTCCGAAGGCCGACATGGCTTATCGCCTCGCCACGCCCGACCGGCTCGGCCGCGCCGGCGTCAAGAAGATAGGTCTCGGCGCGCTCTACGGGTTGTCGGACTGGCGCGCGGAGTCGTGGTTCGTGGGACTTCACCTCAACTACATGGAGAGGCACTACTGGCGCACTCGCTACAGCCTCTCGTTTCCCCGGTTGCGTCCGCATGAAGGCAACGAGATCCCCGTCACGCCGTTCAACGAACGCGAACTCATCCAAGCTGCGTGTGCGTTCCGGTTGTTCAGCCAAGAGGTGGAACTGTCGCTTTCGACGCGCGAGAGCCCGCATTTCCGCGACCATGCGTTCAAGCTCGGCTTCACCTCGATGAGCGCGGGCTCGAAGACGAACCCCGGTGGTTATGCGAGTGAGCCGGAGTCGTTGGAGCAGTTCCAGATTAGCGACGAACGCCCCCCGGCGGAGATCGCGGCGTTTCTGAAGACGCACGGTTACGAACCGGTCTGGAAGGACTGGGATGCCACCTATGATGGAAAAAGCGGGTTGACCCGTGAAGAACGCGAAGGTCGCGAAGCCATCTCCGGAATCGTTTCTTCTTCGTGACCCTTCGCGCACTTTGCGGTCAATAACGCCATGACTTTCTCCCACGACGAACTCGCCCGTTATCAACGTCACCTGTCGCTGGCCGGTTTTGGTCCGGAGGCGCAGGAAAAACTCAAAGCCGCGCGCGTGCTGGTGATCGGCGCGGGCGGGCTGGGGTGCCCGATTTTGTTGTATCTCGCCGCGGCCGGCGTGGGGCACCTCACGGTCATCGACTCGGACAAGGTGGACGTATCCAACCTTCAACGACAGGTGCTGTTCACGACGGCGGACGAAGGGCACCCCAAAGTCATGGCGGCTGCGTTGCGCCTGCGAGCGCTCAACCCGTTGATCACCGTGGAGCCGATGGATGCACGGCTGACGCGGGCGAATGCGCTGGATCTCATCCGTGCTCACGACGTGGTCGTGGACGGATCGGATAATTTCACGACACGCTACTTGGTGAACGACGCGTGCGTGCTGGCGAATCGTCCGCTCATCTATGGCGCGATCCAAGGCTTTGAAGGGCAGGCGAGCGTATTTAACTACAACGGAGGGCCGACGTATCGCTGTCTGTTTCCCGAGCCGCCCGCGCCCGGGACAGTGCCGAATTGTTCGGAGGCGGGCGTGCTCGGCGTGTTGCCGGGATTGATCGGCACGATCCAGGCGACCGAGACGATCAAGGTGATCACGGGCATCGGCGAGCCGTTGTCGGGGCGGTTGTTGTTGTGGAACTCGCTTACGATGACCTCGCGCACATTGCGGTTCGCGGCGGATCCGGCGAGCCGGGCGATCACGGAGCTGCCACCCGACAGTTATGGTCAGACCTGCGCGGTGCCGGCGGCGGCGATGGCGGACGAAATCGCCGCGATGGACGTGCGCGCGATGCTGGCCTCGCTGCAACTGATCGATGTGCGCGAGGACTGGGAACGTGACCTCGGAGCAATCCAACCGTCGGTGCATGTGCCACTCGCAAAACTCGGCACGGACGAGGGCTTCGAGGCGCTCGCGGGACTCGATCCGGCGAAGTCCACCGTAGTGTATTGCGCGGCGGGTGCGCGCAGCCTGAAGGCGTTGGTGCCGCTACGCGCACGGCACGGTTTTACGTCCGTGCGCAGCCTGCGCGGCGGTTTCAAAACCTGGGCGGATTAAGTCAGGTCGGCCTCGCGGAAGATCGAGCGCACGGAATCCCGGGCGAGCTTCGGCCGACGATATTCATCGAACGTGCCTTTGTTGTTGAAGGCTCGCGGCCGTCCGAGTGCGCGCCCCTTTGATTTGGTGCGCGCGTCGCTGAAGTGCCAGAGGCACACGCCGAGGATTCGCGGGGTGTCCATCACATGCCGGCAAACGGTCGTGAGGTAGTCGTGTTGATAGTCCTCGGAGTGAAAATCGCGCTGTTGATCGCGCCAGCCGTAGAGCCCCTCGCAGCCAATTTCGCTGATAAGGAAAGGTTTGTCGCCGAGTCCGATTGCATCGAGGTGCGCGATGAAACCATCGATGAACGGGCCGATGAGCGAAAGCGGTTCGGGATGGTCTTCGCACCCATACCAAGCCGGGTAGCAGTTGATCGAAACGATATCGACCTTGGCGAAGTAGGCGTCGCGTTCGAGCCGGTTGGATCCGTAGGTGACGAGGCGATTACCACCGCGCGCCCGCAGATAGGCCATCGAAGGATCGAACACCAAGTGGAAGGTTTCGTGCGCCTCGGACGGGCCTTCGTTGAGGAAACCCCACATGATCACGCACGGGTGATTGTAGCTGCGCTCCACCATCTCCTCCAGGGCGGCTTGGTGGTGTTCGCGGTAGCGCGGGTTCTCCATGTGCGGGCTGTATTGCTGCCAGCCGAGGTTTTCCTCCCAGACGAGGAGCCCGAGTTCGTCGCAGAGATCGAGGAATCGTTGATCCTGCGGGTAGTGCGAACCGCGCACAAAGTTGCAGCCGCAATCCTTGAGGAGCTGCACGTCGTTGGCCATCTGCGCGTAGGGCGTGCTCGGGCCGAAGTTGGGGAAATACTCGTGCCGGTTATAGCCGAAGAGTCGGATCGGCTCGCCGTTGAGGACGAGCTTCTGGCCGTCGGTTTTGATCTCGCGCAGACCGAAGCGCACCACCTGGTCGTCGGCGCCAAACGTGACGCGCACCCGGTAGAGGTGTGGATGCTTTGGCGACCACGCGTGCGGGTTGGGGATTTGTAAGTTTACACTGAATACACCGTCTGCGTTGGACTCGGCCGTCAGCGGGGGAAGGGCGGAGTCGAGCAACGCCACGCCGATCTCACCGGCTGCGGAGGCGCGACCATGGATGGTGATACGGCCGCCGCTGTAGTCGGTGGCGTCCACTTTGACTTCGAGCAGGTGGTTTGTTGGGAGGTGGTGCAGCCACACGGGGCGGATAAGACCGCCGAACTGGTAAAAGTCGAAGTAGTGCTCGTGCATGGGAGTGCGCGCGGCGTCGAAGAGGTTGTCGCAGTAGACGAGTAGGTCGCGCCGCGGCTTGTTGGACGCGGGCAACTTCACCGTGAACGGCGCGTAGCCGCAGAAGTGCTCTTTGAGCGTCACACCATCCACCACGACGCGGCTCGTCATGCTCGCCGCTTCGAACTCCAACAGCGCCTCGGTGCCGGGCTCGATTTGAAGCGTGCGTCGGTAAACCCCCGTGCCGCGTTTCCCGAGGTAATCGGGCATGGCGTCGAAGGCTCCGGGCACGACGATTTTGGCCGAGAAATCAATGGGGGCGGACGGCACGGCTTCGAGGGCGGTTTTCTCGAAAAACCTGAAATCCCAAAGTTCATCGAGAGGCTCAACTTGGCGGGAAACGTGGCGCGGGAAGGCTTTGTTCATCGGGGGCGTCGGGGGTTCACGAAGATGGCGGGCCTGCCCGCGTCGGCACGGTTGGGTTTCCGAAATCATTTTCGGACTGCATGTATCCTAATTAAACTACAAAGTCCGCCGACGCGCGGTGCGCGCGGCGGATAATGCAAGAGGGCCGAGACGGGGCTAGCTACTGGATAAGAGCGGTCACGACTTGGTTGGCGCGGAGGCGGCCGGAGAGCGCGGCGGTCGTCGGGCTGACGTTGGTGATGACGACCGGCGTGTTCGCGTCGGCGTGGATGCCGGTGAACACGTGGGCGC
>DFYA01000066.1 GCA_002382525.1 Opitutaceae bacterium UBA4094 | reverse complement strand
CCACGAGTTCGGTGTGGCCCATGTCGATCGCCGCGTAGAGTGCCGTCCGACGTCGTTTGTCCCGGTTGGTGAGGTCGATGGGAGTGCCGCTCATGAGCAGACGTGCGATCTCGGCCTCATTTTTATCGAGGGCCGCCAGATAAAGACGGCTTTGCCCGAGTTCATTGAATACCGCGTCTGGGGCCAGCGGTTTAGGACGGCGCAGAGCGGAGCCCGCATAAGGCTCAATGTGTTTGTTTTTGCGATCGCCGGCCCACACCCATCGCGCTCCTTCAGGACGAAACGCGATGCCCTCGTATTCCTTGGGGCCCGAGTGAACGCGAGTGAGGCGGGAGTTTTTCAAAACGTAACGGCCCTCATAGACGAGGGAGGTGCCTTCTGTATTCACGAGCCAATACTCGCCTTCTGCGTCGGTGGACGGGACGATTTCAACGCTGAAGCGGTTCTTGGTTTTTCCGCCCTCCAATATCCAATTGCCAATAATAGCCTCCGACGCCGAGGCGGAGCAGAGCCAGCAAGTGAGTAATATTAGAATAGCCGCGGGGATTCGCATGGTGCTCACAACGTCGGCGGGGGCTCCGAAGATCAAAGCAGTTGATGCAGGGATGCATTAGCACGTCCCTCTCAAGCGTGCGCGCGGCGTTCGAGATGGAGCCCTGACGACCCCGTCGGGTCAGTTGGGAGAGCAGCCGAAGAAAGTGCCGGCGGAAGTGAACACGTTGGGTCCCTTCATGCCCCGTCGGATTCTTCGCGGTCACCGACCAGTGCCTCAGAACGGCACATCTTCGTCCGGAATGGTTTCGCCGGGTTCTTGCGGAAGCGGGGCGCCATCTTCGTCCACGGCCGGGGCACCGTCGGCGCCACCAAGGGACTCGATCTTCCAAGCGTTGAGATTCACGAAATAGCTCTCTTTCCATTCGCGCCCGCGCAGGTCGAAGAAGACCTTGGCCTTGGCGCCAGGCTTGAGTGCGGCGACGAGGGCGACCTTGTCTTTCACGCACTCGAATTTGATGTCCTGCGGGAACTTGCCCGATTCGATGGTGAGCACGAACTCGCGCTTGTTGAAGCCGCTGCCGAACGTTTGCTCCTCGAAAACTTTTTTAACCGTGCCGGTGATTTCAAACATGCGGCCACCATGAACGGATCGGACGGACGGCGGCCAGCCACTTTTAGCCTCATTTCGTGGATAGGCATGGCTTGCACTCGGGACGCGTTGGCTTGCACCTTAGGCGCTTCACCATTCGCCATGTCCGCTCCCGCCGATCTTAACATCGACCGCATCGCGCAACTCGCGCGCATCGCGCTCACACCCGAGGAAAAAGAAAAGTTTTCCGCTCAACTCGCCGATGTCCTCACCAACATCGAGAAACTGCGTCAGGTGGACGTGACGGGCGTGGAGCCGACCGCCCACGCGTTTCCGGTTTACAACGTCTGGGCCGACGACGTCGCCAAGCCCGGCCTCTCGGTTGAGGACGTTCTCCGCAACGCGCCCGAGAAACGCGACAACATGATCGTCGTCCCCAAAGTCGTCGAATGATCGTCCCCAACCCGTTTTGAACCACGGACGACACGGAGAGCACGGAGGCTCGATTTGAACTCCACTCTATGTCCTCCGTGCTCTCCGTGGTTAAAAAAATCCTTTTTCTGATGCCTCCGCTTCACTTTAGCACCATCGCCGAACTCGCCGACGCGCTTGCCGCCGGTAAGACCACTTCGGTCGAACTCATGCAGGCCGTCATCGACCGCACCCAAGCAGTCGAGGAACGCGTCAAGGCGTTCAACTCCTACGACGCCGCCGACGCCCTCGCGCAAGCCGCCGCGTCCGACGCGCGCCGCGCCGCCGGCCAGGCGCTCGGCCCGCTCGACGGCATTCCGATCGGCATCAAAGACGTGATCGCCGTCACCGGGCAGCCGCTCACCGCGTCGTCCAAGATGCTCGCGAACTTCGTCTCGCCCTACGACGCCACCGTTACCCAAAAGCTTAAAAAAGCCGGCGCGGTCATCTGGGGCCGTCTCAACCTCGACGAATTTGCGATGGGTTCGTCCACGGAGAACTCGGCGTTTCACACGACGCGCAACCCTTACGATTTGGAGCGCGTGCCCGGCGGCTCGTCGGGTGGCAGCGCGGCGGCCGTCGCGGCGGGCGAGGCCATCGCGACGCTCGGCTCCGACACGGGCGGTTCGATCCGCCAACCGGCGGCGCTCTGCGGCGTGGTCGGCCTCAAGCCCACGTATGGCTTGGTGTCGCGTTTCGGGTTGATCGCATTCGCCTCTTCGCTGGACCAGATCGGTCCGTTTACCCGCACCGTCGAAGACGCCGCGATCACGTTGCAGGCCATCGCCGGACACGACGAAAACGATTCGACCTCGGTCAAGGTGGAGGTCCCCGATTACCGCGCCGCGTTGAAGGAGAAAAAAGGCCCGTGGCGTATCGGCATCCCGAAGGAATACTTCGGCGAAGGCCTCGACCCCGAGGTCGCCGCCGCGGTGGAGAAGGCGATCTCGTTCTACGAGAAGATGGGCTGCGAGATTAAGAATGTCTCGCTGCCGCACACCGAATACGGCGTGGGCGTTTACTACATCATCGCGACGGCGGAGTGCTCGTCCAATCTGAGCCGCTACGACGGCATCCGTTACGGACACCGTTCGGCCGACGCGAAGGACATCGTTGATCTTTACTACAAATCGCGCGCCGAGGGTTTCGGTCCCGAGGTGAAGCGCCGCATCATTCTCGGCACGTATGTGCTGAGCAGCGGTTACTACGACGCGTATTACCTGCGTGCGCAGAAAGTGCGCACGTTGATCCGGCAGGATTTCCTGAAGGCGTATGAGGAGGTCGATGCGATCATCACACCGACGACGCCCACGCCCGCGTTCAAGCGCGGCGCGAAGGCGGATCCGTTGGCGATGTATCTGTGCGACGTTTACACGATCGGCGTGAACTTGGCGGGGTTGCCCGGCATCAGTGTGCCGTGCGGTTTCTCGTCGAGCGGCTTGCCCATCGGCATGCAGTTGATCGGCCAACCCTT
>DFYA01000058.1:1313-11470 GCA_002382525.1 Opitutaceae bacterium UBA4094 | reverse complement strand
GTTGCCCGCCGCACATCAGGTAGAGCGTGCCGGCGCGGGCCTGCGGAATGCTGGACGCCATGCAGGCTTCGAGTGAGGCGGCACCGGCGCGGGCGGCGGCGGCTTCGATCTCGACATGCACGGCGGGGCTAAGCGTGGCGCAGTTGATGAAGGTCTTGCCGGCGGCGTTGACCAGTAGGCTGTCGCCCGCGGCGGTAAACACGGCGCGTTGCGCGGCGTCGTCGGTGACGACGGTGAACACGATGTCGGCGGCGGCGGTGACGTCGGCGAGTCGCGTGCAGACCCGCGCATCGAGTTCGGCGCCGAGCGACTGCGCGGTGGGCGCGTGTCGGTCATACACGGCGGTGACGGAGTAGCCTTGTTCTTTGAGGCGACGCGCCATGTTGGCGCCCATGCGGCCGACGCCGACGAATGAGAGAGTGGGTTTCATGTGGAGGGTGGGGTGAATGCGTTGAGGCGGATTAGAAGGAGCGTAGCACTAGGCCGGGGCCGATTTGGTGCAAGCGAGGGCGCGGTTTTGTCGCGGTGCTTGACGTGGGCCGAGGTTGACGAAACCCCTTGTGGGATGAGTGACACCACGTCGGACCAGAATTTCTTGAACTACAAGCAGGCCGAGAAGAAGGCCCTCGAAATCTTGCGTGAGATGAAAACCGCGACCGCCAACAAGGTGGACATCGAGCTGGCGTTGCTCGTGGCGATTTTTGAGCTGCACAAAGAAACGGTGCCGGCCGCGACGATCGCGTCGGTGGTGCAAGGGCACCTCAAGCAGCTCGTGCCGCACTACGCCTCAAAAGCGCCCGGCGCGAAGCCGGGCTCAGTCGGCTAAGCGCGGCAGGTGATGCCGCGAGTTGGCATTATTCGGACGGCTGCGGGTTGCGCAGCGAATGAATCAAATAAATCGCCACGCCTACGCAGATTCCGGCGTCGGCGATGTTAAACGTGGGGTAGATGTAGCTGCCGAAATGGAAGTCGAGGAAGTCGATCACATGGCCGTGGAGAACGCGGTCCACGAGGTTGCCGATGATGCCGCCGCAGAGGAGTCCGAAGGCGAATTGCACCGTGGTGTTTTTGAGCTCAAGCGAGCGCCGCCAGAAGTAGATCGCGACGAGCGTGACCAAGGCGAGAAACGCGAGCATGAGCGACTGGCCAGCGAACAGGCTCCAGGCCGCGCCTGTGTTGCCGACGTGGATGATGTAGAAAAACCCGTCGATGACCGTGATGGCCTCGGGCGGTTCGTAGGTCGGATAGGGGAGGGTCGCGGCGATCCAGAACTTGGTGAGCTGGTCGAGGACGAACACCGCCAATCCGAGCCACCAGAGCAGGCGATACGCGTGGATTTTCTCCCAACGCGAAACCGCCACCTGGGAGGTGGCGGTCGGTCGGGTGGAACTCTCGGGATGCGGCGAGGACGGGCTCATTCGTCGTCGCCGTCGCCGCTGCCGCCGGCTCCAAGCGAGGCGCCTTCTTCGCCCAATTCGCCGAACAAGCCGGCTTGGGTGCGGGAGCGGTGGCGGTTGCGCTCGATGTTTTTCTGGGCCTCGGCGGAGTAGCGGGTGAACGGCACGGCGAGGAGGCGTTCTTTGGCGATGGGTTTCTGGGTGTCTTCGCAGACGCCGTAAGAACCGTCTTTGATGCGTTTGATGGCGGCTTCGACTTCCGACAGCGCTTCCTGCTCGGAGGAAACGAGGGACAGCGCAAAATCGCGGTCAAAGGTGTCGGTGCCGGCGTCGGCCATGTGTTGGCCGTAGCTGGAGAGATCGCCGGCGTCGTCCTTGGAGGAGCGTTTAAGGGTCTCCTCGGAGTGCGTGTCGATCTGGCCGGTGAGATGGTTCCGGAGTTCGATCAGGAGCTTGTAGTAGCGGCGGAATTTTTCCGGGACGTTCTCGGCGTCGTCGTGAACGGGCGCCTGGGCCTTGCGGGGGTTGAAGCCAAGAATGTCGGCGAGCGACGCGGCTTTGATGTGATGGGGCTGCGAAGCCTGGGCGAGCTTGGCGGCGTCGATTTGTTTCGTCGTTTTAACCGGGACCTTCGCGGCGATCGTCGTCTTGGTGTCCTCGACCTTGGCGGTCTTGGCGATCTCGCGGATTTCATCGAGCGAGAAGGCGATGGGGCGGGACGGGCCTTTTTTCTGAAGGATGCGGCTGCGAAGGTCGGCACGAGCGGAGGTCTTGCCGGTGGCGGGAGCCTTTTGGAGCGCCTTGGGCACGACGATGGCGGCGGCAGGTTTGGCAGTCGGTTTGGCGACGGACTTTTCAGCTTTGGCGGGAGAGGAGGATTTGGATTTGTCGGACTTCACAGGTGCGGCGGACTTGGGCGTCGGTTGAGCGACGGGAGAATTACGGGATTTTGCGGCGGGTTTCGCGGCCTGCTTCAAGACGGGCTTGGGAGCGGGCCGGCGCACCGGTTTGGGGGCCGGTTTGCGCGCCGACTTTGGAGTCGGCTTCGCGGCAGGTTTCTTGGCGGAAGATTTTTTTGGAACCTTGGGGGAGGGCTTCGTCAGACTTTTTTTTGCGGCCGGTTTAACAGACTTACCAACGGACTTCTTTTTCGAAGCGGGAGCAGGCTTTTGGGTTTTTTTGGCCATGGTGATTGTAGGGTGACGAAGAAAAATGTTTCATGTTTTCAACGCTTCGGCGCATCTTGGGCAAACTTCCCCATGGTCGGTTTGTTCCAGTGACGGCACCCAGCGCCAGCAACGAGGGCAGCGGACGTAGCCGAGTTCCTCGCCGTGGCGGACGGTGACCTCCAGGTTCGGGCTGGCGCCCTCCTGGACGGTGACGTGCGAGACGATAAAGAGCTCCGGCAGGAAGTCGCGGTGCTTTTGCAGGATGTTGAACAGCGGATCGGCGGAACCGATCGAAAGCGTGATGACGGCGTCGAGCGACTTGCCGAGTTTGCCGGCGGCGCGTTGCGGTTCGATGGCTTCGTTGACCTTTGCGCGGACCTTGAGGAGCGCGGCGATCTCGGCCTCGACATCGGCGTTGGTCCATGCGGCGTCGGCGACGGGCCAATCTTGGAGATGGATCGGGCTATCGGTGAACTCCGTCTTGGTCGTCGCGTAGGACCACGCTTCGTCGGCGGTGAACGTGAGGACGGGAGCGAGGATTTTAACGAGGACGCCGAAGATGTGGTGGATCGCGGTCTGCGAAGAACGGCGCAGCGGGTTTGTAGTGCCGAGCGTGTAGAGACGGTCCTTGAGAATGTCGTGATAAACGGCCGAGAGCGTCGTCGCACAGAAGGAACTCACCGCTTGGATGACGCGGTGGTATTCGTAGGCGTCATACGCGGCGGTGGCGTCGGCGAGAAGCTTGGCGGTCTGATGCAGCGCCCAGCGGTCGAGCGTGTCGAGTTGCGCGTAGGGAACGAGGTCCTTGGCGGGATCGAAATCGCAGAGGGTGGAGAGCTGGTAACGGAGGGTGTTGCGCAGGTTGCGATAACCCTCGGCGGCGAAATTGAGGATTTTTTCCGAGAGCGTGATGTCCTGCGTGAAATCCTGGGAGGCGATCCAGAAGCGGATGACGTCGGCGCCGTATTGGGCAATGAAGTTGTCGGAAGTCGGCGGCTTTTCGTATTGGCCGGACTTGGAGATTTTTTTGCCATCTTCGCCGACGATGAAGCCGTGGGTGAGCACGGCCTTGTAGGGCGCGCCGCCTTGGGCGATGACGCCGGTCCAGAGAGACGATTGGAACCAGCCGCGATGTTGGTCGGAGCCTTCGAGGTAGAGATCGGCAGGCCACTGGGTGGAGCCTTGTTCGTTTTTGAGAACGGCGGCGTGCGAGGAGCCGGAGTCGATCCAGACGTCGAGTGTGTCGCGTCCGCAGGTGAGGGCGGAAGCGGCGGGCCAGCCGGCGGGCAACGTGATGCCTTCGAGGATCTCGGCGGCGGAGGCGTCATACCACAAATTGGTGCCGCGGGTGGCGATCTTGTCGGCGACGGCGCGGATCACGCCAGCGTCGATGAAGGCGTTTTTGTCGGCGTCGTAGAACGCGATGATCGGAACGCCCCAGGAGCGCTGGCGGCTGATGCACCAATCGGGGCGGGCTTCGACGGCACCGCGGATGCGGGACTCGCCCCACGTTGGAACCCATTGCACGCCGGAGATGGATTTGAGCGCGGTTTCGCGAGGAGACGGGGCGGAGTCGGAGGCCTTGCGGTCGAGGCCGACGAACCACTGGTCGACGGCGCGGAAGATGATCGGGGTCTTGGAGCGCCAGCAGTGCGGGTAGCTGTGGACGTATTTGGCTTTCGCGAGCAGGGCTCCGGCACCGGCGAGCTTTTTAAGCACCGCGAGGTTGGCGGGCGACGGCTTCTTGGCGGCGATGTCTTCGACGGTTTCGAGCGTGCTGATGCCGACGAGATCGGCGGGGACCTGACCGTCATCAACGTAGCGACCGTCGGCGCCGACGGGGCAGTAGATGTCGAGCTTGTAGCGGAGGCCGGTGAGATAGTCCTCGGCACCGTGGCCGGGCGCGGTGTGGACGGCGCCGGTGCCGGAGTCGGTGGTGACGTAGTCGGCGACAACAACCGGCGAGGCGCGGTCGATGAAAGGATGGCGAGGCGCGAGGCCTTCGAGTGTGGCGCCCTTCACCTTGGTGACGATGGTCGGCGCGGCTTCGATCTTGGCGGCGGCGAGCACGGAGCCGAGGAGCAACTCGGCGACGACGATGCGCTCGGCGCCGAGGTCGGCGACGACGTATTCAACTTCCGAATGCAGGGCGATCGCGAGGTTGGCGGGGATCGTCCAAGGCGTGGTCGTCCAGATGACGACGGAGAGGGGCTTGTCGGACGGGAGGTTGAACTTCGCGGCCTCGGCGGTAGGGATGGCGAACTTCACCCAGATGGCGGTCGAGATGTGCTCCTTGTATTCGATCTCGGCCTCGGCGAGGGCGGTCTCGAAGGGGATGCTCCAGTAAACGGGTTTCTTGGAACGATAGACCAGGTTGTTTTCCACGAAGGCGGAGAACGTCCGAATGATGTCGGCCTCGTAGGCGGGGGCCTTGGTCTTGTATTCGTTTTTCCAGTCGGCTTGGACTCCGAGGCGTTTGAACTGCTTCGTTTGCGTGGTGATCCAACTTTCGGCGAACGCGTCGCAGAGGGAACGCATCTCGGCGGTGGAGACCTGCTTGTTTTCGGCTTGGAGGCCGCGCATCACCTTTTGCTCGATGGGGAGGCCGTGGCAGTCCCAACCCGGCACGTAGGGCGTGCGGTAGCCGCGGAGGGATTTGTAGCGAAGGGTGATGTCCTTGAGCGTCTTGTTGAGCGCGGTGCCGATGTGGACGTCGCCGTTGGTGAAGGGCGGTCCGTCGTGGAGGACGAAGGTTTTGCCGGAGGCGGCGTTTTTGCGCTGGATGGCGGCGTAGAGGTCCAGTTTCTCCCAGTGGGCGAGTCGCGTGGGTTCGCGCTGCACAAGATTCGCCCTCATCGGGAAATCGGTTTTAGGGAGCTGGAGGGTGTCTTTCAGGTCTTGCGCCATGCCAAAGAAAAGCGGCGAAGGCTATGTCCGGCCCGGGGTGAGTCAAGGCCGGGGGACGTGCTTAATCATTTAAGATCAAGGCGGCGCGCCGGGGTCAGGAGCCGAGCAGTTTGAAGAGCGGCTCGTTGATGTAGAAATTGGTGCGTCCGATTTTGGTTTTTCGGAGGAGGCCGGCGTCGCTGAGAGTGCCCAGATATTTCATCGCGGTGGGGCGCGAGACGCCCAGATCGCGTTCGATGAACTCGATCTTGGTGTAGGGGTGCCGGAAGAGGTTGTTGAGCAATTCCTGGCTGTAGAGTTTGGGCATGTCGGCGCGGAGGCGTTGTTTCGTCTCCTGCATGAGGGTGCGAATGCCGTGCACTTGGCCGATGGTCTGGCGCGAGGTGTCTTCGACGGCGCGGAGAATGTAGAGGATCCACGACTCCCAGCCGCCGACGTCGCGCACGCCTTGGAGACGCTGGTAGTATTCGGCTTTGTGGCGGACGATGTAGCGGCTCAGGTAGAGAACGGGGAGGTCGAGGAGTCCGTGCATGACCAAGTGCAGCAAGTTGAGGATACGACCGGTGCGTCCGTTGCCGTCGTAGAACGGATGGATGCTCTCGAATTGATGATGGAGAATCGCCATGCGGACGAGCGGATCGGGGGCGTTTTCGTCGGTGTCGGCTTTATGGAAGTAGTCGAGGAAGTTGCCCATGAGGCGGACAATGTCGTCCGGGTCTTGAGGCGGCTCGTAGATGACTTCGCCGGTCTGCTGGTTTTTAAGGACGGTGCCGGGAAGCGTGCGCAGGCCGATGTGGCTTTCGAGCAACGTGGCTTGGATGGCGAGCACGTCGTCGAGGCGAAGGAAGTTCTGTGTGCGCACGCGCTGGAAACCGAGTTTGAGGGCGCCGGCGTAGCTGTGGACCTCCTTGGTCGCGAGGGTCGGGAATTGGGCGGCGAGGGCGTCACCTTGGAAGAGTTCGTCCTCGGTGGTGATGATGTTCTCGATTTCGGAGGAATCCTTGGCTTCCTGGAGCGCCAAGGTGTCGATGAGGATCGTTTCGTTGGGGATCGTGCCGACAACGCCCTTGAGTTCGGCCAGTTGACGATGAGCGCGAGTGAGTTGCTTAAGGACGGCCGGTGTCTCCAACGCCGCAGTGGTTTGCAGGGGGAGCGGGGGGAGGGCGGTCGGCATGTGAAAAGAATTTCGCATTTTCTTATCACGTCGGCGGGACGTGTAAAGAATAGCCTAGCTTCTTTGACTCGACGGTTCGGTGGCCGGTTCGGTGGCGCGGGAAGCCAGGGTTTCGCCGGCGGCGAGGCAGTTGGGGACGGAGATGCCGTTGCGGACGTTGCCCCCGATGTGAAGGCCCGGGTGGGCGTTTTCGGCGCGGTCGATCACGTCCAGGAAACGTTCGTAGCCGAGGTTGTATTGGGGGATGGCGCGGGGCCAGACGTTGCGGCGGACGAAGACCGGGTCGCCGTTCACACCGAGGAGTTCGGCGAGGTCGTTTTGGACGAGCGCGAGAAGCGGGTCATCGTCAACGTGCGCAAGGTCGGGACGCAGGGCGCCGCCGGTCATCACGGTTAGGCCGACGTGATCGGCGGGGGCGCGTCCGGGGAAGAGCGTGGAGTTAAACAACACGCCGAGAACGGAGCGGTGTTCGGCGGGCGGAATGAGCATGCCGAAACCGTCGAGCGGATGGCTGACCTGGTTACGTTTGTATCCGATAAAAAGTGACGAAACGGGCGGGTAGGAAACGTCGGCGAGGTCGGCGAGCGGGCGTTCGCCCATGGCGCCAATGGGAAGCGAGGCGAGCGAGGCGGCGGGTAGGGCGAGGATAACGGCGGCGAAGGACGCGGTGTGGGGAGCGTGGTCGGCGTCGGTGCGGCGCCAGGAAAGTTTCCAGGGCTGGCCGGGGACGAGGCCGGTGACGTGGGCGTTGAGTTCGACGCTGCCGTCGGGAAGGTGGGCGGCGAGGGCGCGGATGAGCGAGCCGTGGGTGCGCTCGGCCTCCCAGAGCGACGGGAAACTGTGACGGGCGGAGAGTTGGCTGGCGTCGCCGGCATAGACGCCGGAGACGAACGGGCGAAGACCGTAATCGACGAGTTCGTGCCCGAAGTGGGAGCCCACGAAGTCCGCGAGGCTGATGTCGGCGGTGCGGTTGCGTGGACGGCGGGCGAGATCGGTGAACAGGCGGAGTTTCGCCGGGAGGGAAAAGAGGGGTGACTGGAGGAACGCGGGCGGAGAGGCGGGCGCGGGGACGGGACTGCCGTTGCGGACAATGTAGCGGTTTTTCGCGGCGGGTGACGCGGTCAGCGGCGTGAGGGCAAGTTCGTCGAGAAGCGCGGCAACGGGTGGCGTGAGTTGGAGGGAGTTGGGCCCGGCTTCGAGCAGCCAGCCGTCGGGGTGGTGCTCGGTGCGGATGTTTCCGCCGAGGCGATCGGACGACTCAAAGAGGCGGAAGGGGCGACCTTGGCGGGCGAGGCGATGCGCGGCGGCGAGACCGGTGATGCCGCCACCGATGATGGCGACGGGGAGCTGAGAAGTGTCGGATGAATTGCCCACGGAACACACGGAATACACGGAAATCGGAAAGGGCGCTAATCGGCTTTTGCGATTTGGTGGGCGGATTTCGGAGGGGTGGCCCACGAAACACACGAAAAGACACGAAAGTCGGAGGTGGAAAATCGGAAACCGAAAACTTCGGGTGCGGTTTTTTTTATAGGTCTTCTTTTCGTGTCATTTCGTGTGTTTCGTGGGCGAAAAATTCGGGCTCATTTCCATCCGGTGACGGTGTCGATGAGGGCTTGCATGCACTCGATCTTGGCTTGCGGGGTGATGCCGTGGCCGAGGTTGAAAACGTGGCCGGCGGTGCCGCGCATCGATTCGAGCAGGCGGGCGGCTTCGCGGGCGACGATCTCGGGCGTGGTCTGCATGAGCACAGGGTCGAGGTTGCCTTGCACGGCGACGTTGGCGGGGAGATTGCGGCGGACGATGGATAGGTCGTTGGTCCAATCGACACTGATGGCGCGCACACCGGAGAACGCCTGATCGGTGAGATGCGGCGCGGTGCCCTTGGCGTAGAGAATGATCGGGAAATCCGCGGGCATCGCGGCGACGATGCGACGTATCCATTTTAAGGATGCAGCTTCGTAATCGGGGCCGGCGATGAGTCCTCCCCACGAATCGAAGATCTGAATCGCATCGGCTCCGGCCGCAATTTGCGTGTGGAAATATGCGATGAGCGACTCGGTGAGTTTTTCGAGGAGCGCGTCGAAGGTGGCGCGCTCGGTGTAGAAAAGCAGCTTGATGCGCTCGAAGTCGTCGGAGCTGCCGCCTTCAACCATGTAGGTGGCGAGCGTCCACGGAGAGCCGCCGAAGCCGAGGAGCATTTTGGTGTCGGCGAGTTCGGTTTTGAGGAGGCGAAGGGTGTCGGCGACGTAGGCGAGTTTCTTGGGGATGGCGGAGACCGGGTTGAGCGCGTCGATGTCGGCGCGGGTGGCGATGCGGCGGTCCATCTGGATGCCGCCGCCGTCGCGGAAGGAGTAGGGTTGGCCGAGGGCTTCGGGGATGACGAGGATGTCGGAGAAGAGGATGGCGGCGTCGAGTCCGGGGAAACGGCGGAGCGGCTGGAGCGTGACCTCGGCGGCAAGCGCGGGGGTTTGCACCATGTGCACAAAGGACGACTGGGCTTTGAGCGCGCGGTATTCAGGCAGGTAACGACCGGCTTGGCGCATGACCCACAAAGGGGGGCGGTCGAGCGGTTGGCAGGCGAGGGCGGAGAGAAAACGGGCGCGGCTGTTCATCGGAATTTTGAAACCGCCAAGGAACGCTAAGGGACGCTAATCCGGAAGGGTTCTTAGCGGGTATTAGCGTATTTTAGCGGTTAGAGAGATCGGCCCAGTCTTTCGGTTTTAGGAAGACGTCGTGGAGACGGGCTTCGGGGGTGCCGGGTTCGGGGGTGTAGTTGTATTTGAACGACACGAGCGGGGGGAGGCTCATGAGGATGGACTCGGTGCGGCCTCCGCTTTGCAGGCCGAAGTGCGTGCCGCGGTCCCAGACGAGGTTGAACTCCACGTATCGGCCGCGCCGATACAACTGCCAGTCGCGTTCGCGGTCGCCGTAGGGCGTTGATTTGCGGCGGGCGACGATGGGCTGGTAGGCGGGGATAAAGGCGTCGCCCACGGCGCGGAGGGCGGCGAAACTTTGTTCGGCGCCGAGCGCGTTGAAGTCGTCGAAGAAGAGTCCGCCGACGCCGCGGGGTTCGGCGCGGTGTTTGAGGTAGAAGTAATCGTCGCACCACTTTTTCCACTTGGGGAAAAGGTCGGCGCCGAAGGGGGCAACGGCGTCGCGCGCGGTGCGGTGCCAGTGGACGCAGTCATCTTCGAAACCGTAATAAGGCGTGAGGTCGAAGCCGCCACCGAACCACCAGACGGGCGTGGCGGTTTCGTCGCCCGCGATGAAGAAGCGGACGTTGGCGTGGCTGGTGGGGACGTAGGGGTTGCGCGGGTGGATGACGAGGGAAACGCCGAGCGCTTGCCAGGGTTTGCCGGCCAACTCGGGGCGGTGCGCGGTGGCGCTGGGCGGTAGTTGTGTGCCGAATACGTGTGAAAAACCCACGCCGGCTTTTTCGAAGACCGCCCCTTCGGCGAGGACACGGGAGCGTCCGCCGCCGCCTTCGGCCCGCGTCCAGTTGTCCTC
>DFYA01000058.1:0-1139 GCA_002382525.1 Opitutaceae bacterium UBA4094 | reverse complement strand
GATGCTGCCGACCAAGGCGAGCAACACGGACAACATCAACATGCGGCTCAGACGATCGCACCACAAATAGGCGGTGACGGCGGGCAGGAGAAAGAGCCCGAGCGAAAGCACGATGCCCATGGCTTGAAGCGCGGCGATGAGGTTGAGCACCGTGAGACACAGGATGCCGATGTGGACCAGCCCGCCGCGTCCGCCGGTGGCGCGAAGGAAAATCGGGTCGAAGGTTTCGAGCAGGATGGGGCGGTAGAACACAACAAACACGGCGACGGTGGTGGCGCTGACGAGGCCCGCGAGTTGAAGGTCGGCGCCGCTCACGCCGAGGATGTTGCCGAAGAGGAAATGCATCAGGTCGATGCGGGACTGGAGCGTGCTTACGACCGCGACGCCGAGCGCAAAAAAGATGATGAAGAGGGAGCCGAACGCGGCGTCTTCTTTGACGCGCGTCAGGCGGCTGAGGAGGGCGCTGCCCGTCGCGGTGAGCAGGCCGGCGAGCAGTGCACCGACAAACAGCGCCAGTGTGCTGGGGCCGAAAAACGCGTAGGCCAGCGCGACGCCGGGCAACAGCGAATGCGAGAGCGCGTCGCCCATCAGCGCGAGGCGGCGCAACACCAGGATGCAGCCGAGAAGGCCGCCGCTCAGGCTGAGCAAGACGGCGGAGAGGAGTCCGCGCCGCATGAACTCGAACGTGAACGGTTCTATGAGGAACTCGTGGAGGTTCATGCGGGGAAGTTCGTCGTGCTCACGCGGTGGAGCGGGTTTTCATGCACGCAACGTCCGCCGCGGAAGGCGGCGTGGATGTGGGCGTCGGTGAGCACCTCGGCGACGGGGCCGACGGCGACGAGCGCCGTGTTGAGCAGGAGGGCGTGGGTGAAGTGTTCGCGGGCGAGCGGGAGGTCGTGGACAGCGGCAAGCACGGTGCGGCCTTGCGCGACCCAACTGCGGAGGATGTGGGTGAGTTCTTCGGTGGCGAAGAGATCGAGGCCGGCGAACGGCTCATCGAGGAGGAAGATATCGGCGCCTTGCGCGACGGCGCGGGCGAGGAAGACGCGTTGTTGTTGTCCGCCGGAGAGCATGCGGATCTGGCGGTCGGCGAGGTCGGTGATGCCGAGTTCGGCGAGGGCGCGGTCGATCAGCGCGTG
>DFYA01000003.1 GCA_002382525.1 Opitutaceae bacterium UBA4094 | reverse complement strand
AAGTTTCTTGCTCCGAACCTGTAGCGGAACGCCAGTGCCGTTCTTACCGACTAGTTCTAAGCCCGGGCCCGCCAGCCCGGGCTTTTTGTTTTCGGACGACGTCCAGAGTTCCCTACTCATCGGCCGTCCGCTGCACCCCTCTTCGTCCGCTATCCCGTCGCATTGGGAGCTGATCTGGGGAAACAAGGTTGAGCGTGGAATCGCGCCTGAATTCTGGTGATGTTTCACCCATGGCCCATGCCCCCGTGATCTCGATCATCGTTCCCGCTTTCAACGAGGAGAAGTTGCTCGCGGCCTCGCTCGGATCGCTGAAAGCCGCCGCAATCGACGCCTTCACCCAGGCGGGCATCGCGTGGGAACTGATCGTCTGCGATAACAACTCCACGGATCGCACTGCGGAGATCGCTCGGGCTGTGGGCGCGAATGTCGTGTTTGAGCCCATCAACCAGATCGGCCGCGCCCGCAACACCGGGGCGTCCGCCGCGTCGGGTGAGTGGCTGCTGTTCATCGACGCGGACTCTCATCCCTCCCGCGAACTTTTGACCGACGCGATGGCGCTCACACGCCGTTCCGATGTCTTGCTCGCGGGCTCCACCATCACGCTCGACAACGCGTCGCTCGCCTTCCGATTTGCTTGCGAAATTTGGAACACGATGAGCCGCCTGCGACGGCTGGTAGCAGGGTCCTTCATCCTCGTGCGCGCCACGGCGTTCCGTGAAGTCGGCGGCTTCGACTTGAGGTATTTTGCCGGCGAAAAAATCGATCTCGCCCTGCGGCTTCAGAAGCACGTCGGCCGTCGCGATCGACAGCGGACCCTCGTTCTTCATCGCCACCCACTCGTCACGTCGGCGCGCAAGCTCCGGTTATACAACAAAACCGAAATCGCCCGCTTTGTGTTCAAGTCCGTCTTCCGTCCGATAAAGACCACGTCGAGCCGAGAGGACTGCGCGATGTGGTATGACGGGCGTCGCTGACGCCGAATACCGGCAGCGCATTGTTCTGAGACAATGGACGCGCAGGTCCCTCCCGCACGTGGGCTTGAGGCCGACAAATCAGGGGCAGGGGCGCGCCCGCCCACCTAGCGCCGAAGCATCCCTCCGTAACCGCTGGTGTAGTTTAGAACAGCTCCCCCTGCTCTCCCCCCGGCGGCTTCAAACCGAGGAAGGGCCCGTAGCGCTCCAGCCAGTCGTCGAGCTTTTGGAGGTAATACTCCGGGTCATACGGCGTCTGCGTCGCGTCGAAAATCTCCACCGGACGCGCCCGCTGCCAGTCGCTCGTTTTACCCTTCTGTTTTGCCGTGATGTAATACGCGACACGTTCACCCATTCGCGGCCGTGGCGTCATCAACAGCGCCGCCTCCGCCGAAGCTCGCCGCGGTTTACCGCCGCCTTCGATGAACCGCTCGTAAGCATCGGGATTCATACTGAGCACCTCCGCCTTCGCCACCTCCGCCACCGGCAACTCCCGCGCCGCGAGCCGGGCGCGCAACGCCTCGGCCATCGCCAGGGGAGACTCCGCGCTCGCGCCCACCAAGAACCGGATGAGCTGGTTTCCAAGCGCTTTTAGATACGGCTCGATCCCGCGCGAACGCAGCGCGCTGCCGCGGATGATCACCTTCTTCCCGTCGTAAAGCGCGTAGTTCTTCGCCTTGTAGCAAAACATCGCGTCGTAGCGCCCGTCATATTCCAACTCAATGCCGGGCGGGAGCACGCCGACCACCTTCTCCAACAGCGCCTCGGGCCGGTCGAAAAACGTGTCCGACGACAGGTAGATACCATCGGTGTCCGCTTCGAGGATCGTGCAGCCGTGTCGTGCGAATTCGTCGATCAGCACCTGCAACAACTCGCGACCGTGCCGCGTGACCTCCGCCGCGAGTTCGCCGTCGCCAAAGCGCGCACCGGAAAAGCCGAGGTAGCCGTAGAACGAATTGATCAGAATCTTGAAGCTCGATTGCCGCGCCTGCGCCTCTGCGCGCTCATCGTCCGTCGGTGCGGTTTTCGCGAGCTGTTTATAGCGCAGGCGGTATTCGCGCAGCGACGTGAGCAGCGGGATGAACACGCCCAGCGAATCGTTGCGCGGATTCCGCGCGATCGCCATCAGCAGGCTCGGGTAAAGCGACGCGACGTCGAAGTGTAACACCTTTTTGAATACGCCCTCTTTAAACGACCGCGTATAGCCGCCCTCGAAGGACCGCACCTCCGGAGGCACCGGACACGCCTGCCGCGCGTGGTAGTAGTGCTCGAGGAACAGCAGATCGATTTTGCCGGTCGTGCCGCGCAGCGTGGCTTCTTGCAGCAGGATCGGGAACGTGCGCACCTGTTCGAAATAGGTCGGCAACAACAGATCCGCGATCCCCTTGGTTTCACGAAGGTCGTCGGCGAGATACGCCAAAAACGCCGCCCGGTCTTCGGTGAACGCCTCGTGGATTTTGTCGCCCGCGAGGTAGGTGCGCTCGCTGTCTTCGTCGGTGATACCGAAATACACCGCGACATCCTTCAACCCATACGAGGTGAGTTCGCGCGTGGTGATGTCGTATTGTTGCACGAGCAGGTAGGTATCCACCACGGTCCGGCCCGGCA
>DFYA01000309.1 GCA_002382525.1 Opitutaceae bacterium UBA4094 | reverse complement strand
AGCGTCGCCTTCTCGTCACCCGAGGTATCCCAAGTCACGATGGTATTCTTCGGCAGCTCCGAAATCATCTGCGTGCGATAGGTCATCTCGCCGGTGATCTTCACGTTCGGCGCGCTCTTCACCGTGAACGCCAAGCCCGCGACCGTGCGCTCCGGACGCAGCGGCTTCATGTGCCCGGGCAACGCCTGGTCGAGCAACGCGTGCTCGCGCAACACGTCGCTGATCGCGCCGGTGTAAAGCTTCTCGTAACGCGACAGCAGTTCCTCGTCCGACACCGGAAACGGCTCGGTCGAGATGGTCTCGCGCGCGGCGATCAACTTCTCGAGGTTCATCATGCCGACTTCCTTTTTGTAGGCTTCAATGTCGGCGTTCAGATTCTTTGCGGGTGTTGTCATATTATTTTGGATACGATTGAGAGTGCTAAAAAGGGTTACAGCATCAGGCCGCCGTCCAAGGTGACGTTCGCGCCGTTCATGTAGGCCGCGCCGTCGCCGGCCATAAACACCGCCGCCGCCGCCAGGTCCTCCGCTTCCGCGATGCGGCCCAGCGGGATCTTCGCCAGCACCGCCGCTTCCCGCGCCGGATCGGCCAGAACGGCGCGATTCAGGTCCGTGCGAATCGCGCCCGGCACCAGCCCGTTGACCGTGATACCCCGCGGCGCGAGTTCCAGCGCCAGCGACTTCGTCAACATCGCCAGCCCGCCCTTGGTGATATTGTAGATCGCCGCGTTCCGCAGCGGACGCGTTTCGTGCGTGCTTGAAACATTGATGATACGCCCCGGCCGGCCCGCCGCGACCAACTCACGCGCGAACGCCTGCGAAAGAAAAAAAACGCCCTTCAAATTGACGTCGAGATGCCGGTCCCACTCCTCCGCCGTGCAATCCAACACCGGGGCCCGTTGCTCCACCGCCGCATTGTTGACCAATACATTCGCCACGCCGCCGAGACTCCGCGCCGCCGCCAGCAACCGCGCATGATCCTCCAACTTGGCCACGTCGCCCTGCACCACCACCGCACGGCCGCCGGCCCCCTTGATCGCGGCGACCACCTCGCCCGCCGCCGCCTCGCCGCCTACGTAGTTGACCACCACCGCCGCCCCCGCCCGGGCGTAGGCGAGCGCGATGGCGCGGCCGATGCCGCGCGACGAACCGGTGATGAGGGCGATGCGATTCTTGAGGGGTTGGTCGTTCATGGTCAGCGGTAGGAAATTTTGTGCGCGTCAAGAATACCCTTCATGTAGCCAACCGCGAACAGCCGCCCGAGCTGCGCGGCTACCGTGCGGCCGGTCTTCTTCACTGCCCATCGACGGCACAAAGCCCCCCGTTTCGCGAGGTTCCAAGGTCGGTCGGGCGCGGCGGATAAAAAGTCGGCGAGGATCATGCGGGTTTCGAAAACGTGTGATGATCGTTCAGATTCGCGCCGCAGGCAGCCGCGGCGCCCAACAGGTATTTGGCCAGCGAGGATCGACGACGGCCTTCAAAGTCTTGGGCAAACCCGACCAGCGTAAACGCTGCGACCATCGCACCACCGTTTCGCACCGGCGCGGACAACGCGTGCACACTCGGCCTATACCCACCGAAATCGCCGCAATAGCCCAGTCGCCGGCACTCCGCGATGCGCGCCGACACGTCGGCCGGTTTCTGATGCTCCCAACACGCGACCGGCGCCCGGTCCAACAACGCCGCACGCTCCTTCGCGGCGAGATCCGCCAACAACACAGCGCCCGAGGAACCGAGCGCCAGGTGATACGCCGCACCCACGCGCACCGAAATCGAGGTCTCCTGCGGCGACTCCGCCCGCACCAGCGTCAAGGCGCGGTCGCCATCGCGCACCGACAACTTGGCCGTCAGCCCCGTATCCGCCGCGAGCTTTTCCAACACCGGACGCGCCGTCTCGATCAACGCTTCATGCCGTCGCAACGGCTTCAACAAAGGCAACAATCCGATCGAAAGTTCGTGGCGCCCGTCCGCCGAGGCGCGCACCCAATCCTCGGCGATAAATGTCTGCAAAATTCGATATGTGGTCGAAGCCGAAACCCCGGCCTGCTGGGCCATCGCCTTGGCCGTGGTTTCGCCCCCGGCGGCGATCTCCCGAAGCACGGCGATCGCTTTTTTTAATACGGGTATCGTGTGGGCACTCATGCGGCGACGCACAAACCATGGTCATAGAACCCGAATAATTAAATCCCATATTGAATCACCAATCTTCAATAGAGAATCTACTACACCCCCCCGTCGGTTGCCGAAAGCGTCCGGGAAACGGCCCCGGGTTATACCTCGTTTTGCTGCACTAGCAACAGGCGGGCTTGCTCGCAGCGTTTCCGAGACAACTCCACGCCCACCGCATCCAGCCCCAACGCGTTCGCCACCGCGAGGACCGTGCCGACCCCGCAAAAGGGATCCAGCACCGTTTTTGCGCCGACCTGCTCTTTCGCAAACCGCACCGCATGCCCCGCCGCGCGCACGCCCATCGCCCTCACCCAGGGCTGCCGTCCCGCGTCCGTAATCA
>DFYA01000263.1:5704-20054 GCA_002382525.1 Opitutaceae bacterium UBA4094 | reverse complement strand
TCGGCGCGGCTCGATCCGCTCTGGGCGCTCGATCTCGGCGCGCATGTGGCGAAGGTCGCGCACAGCGAACCGTTTTGGAATCAGGACGCGGGCCGCGTGATGGTGAAGCAACGCACGCGGCTTTACGGTTTGGAGTTGGAGTCGCGCGCCGTGAGCTACGGCAAGATCGACCCGGTGCATGCGACGGAGATTTTTATTCGCGAGGCGCTGGTCAACGACACGGTGACGTGGCCGCTCGACTTCATCGCGCACAACCGCCGGGTGCGGGAGGAAATCGAGAGCCTGCTCACGCGCACCCGCGACCGCGGTTATCTGAATCTGGACGAAGGAATTTATCGTTTTTATGCGGCGCGGTTGCTGTCGGAGGAGCGCGACGATGCGACGGAGTTTCCGGTGGTCTCGTCCGTCGCCGAACTCGTGGCGCTCACGCGCGAACGCAAAGGCGCCGAGCCGCGGTTTTTGATGATGGAGGCCGACGACCTGCGCGACCCCGACGAGTTGCAGGCGGACACCGAGGCGTATCCGGAGGCCTTGCCGTTGCAGCAGAGCGCTCTGCCGCTCGCCTACGCCTACAAGCCCGGGCAAGTGGACGATGGCGTGACGCTCGATGTGCCCGTGTCGGCGGCGGCCGCGCTCACGCCCGCCGCGCTCGATTGGGCGGTGCCGGGGCATCTGTCGGCAAAGGTCGAGCACTACCTGCGCGCGCTCCCGAAAGAGTTGCGCCGCGACTTCGTGCCGCTGGCCGATGCGGCGCGTCAGCTCGCGAAAGCGGCGGCGCAACACTCGCGGTTGACTGCGCAACGCGAGACCTTGCCCGAGGCGCTCGCGACGTTGATCGGCGAGCGGTTGAAATTGAAACTCGATAAGAGCGTGTTCGCCGAGGACCGCCCGCTGCCCGACCACCTGCGCGTGCGCGTGCGGGTGGTGGACGACGAAGGCCGCGAGATTTGCGCGAGCCGGGAGTTGCCGGAAATCGCGGCGGCGATTGAGGAGTATCAGCGCAAGGCGAGCGCGAGCGTGTCGCGCGAAGATCCCGAGGCCTGGCGCCGCGCGCGGACGAAACACGANNGTGTGCGACCTCGCGGGGGTGGCGGTGTATGCGTTCCCGGGGCTGAAGAACGGACCGGGCGGCGGCGTGTTGTTGCGGCTGTTCAAGACGCCCGAGGAGGCGGCGGCTTCGACGGAGCCGGCGCTGGAGCGTTTGATGGAATGGCAGCTCACGCATCCGCTGGCGTGTCTGCACAAAGACCTGAAGCAACTGCGCGAACTCGGCGCGTTGCTGGCGACGATCGGCACGGCGGACACGTTGCGCGAAGACGCGTATGTTTCGGTGACGCGTTGGCTGTTGTCGGCGGCGCGCGTGAAGCACCTGACGGCGTCCGCGTTTGCCGCGGCGGTGATGAAGGCGAAGAACGACCTGCAAGGCCTCGTGCCGCGGCTGGTGGACCTGTTGAGGGAGATCCTGACGTTGCGGCAGGCGCTGCTGGTGCACCCGAATCCGTATCGCGGACAAGGGCCGGAGCTCGCGGCGTTGATGCCAAAGGATTTTCTGCGTGTGACGCCGTATGAGCGACTGGCGCATTTCCCGCGTTATCTGAAGGCGATGAAGATGCGTGCGGATCGTTGGAAGCAGAATCAGGTGAAGGACACCGAGCGCATAAAACAACTGGCGCCGTTCGTGGGCGTGGCGGAGCTGCGCTGGCAGGTGGAGGAGTTGCGCGTGAGCTTGTTCGCGCAGGAGCTGGGCACGGCGGAGCCCGTGTCAGTGCAAAAGCTGGAGCGCGCGCTGGTGGAGTTGCGACGCGGCGGAAAAGCGACGACGGCAGCGGGGGCAACGTCCTCGCCCGCAGTTGCGACGTCGCCCGAGCCGGTGAAGCCCCGCGAAACGACGCCGTTGCCGGTCACGACCACGAAACCGAAGGCACCGCTGAAGAGCTTCGGGTCGCTGGATGCGTTGTTTCGAAAGTGAGCGGCATTGCAGCCAGGAGGCCTGATAAAAATTTATAAACCTGCGCGGTTCGGCGGTGAGCATGGGGGTTTCACCTTGGCGGCTCCGGGCGCGGCGACTGAATGAGATGCCATGAACTTAGAGTCTGCCCTCTCGGAAATCCGCTCCGGCTTTAAACGTATGTCCGCGCTCTACGGTGAGCCCGTTTTCGATGAATGGGTGCTCGTCGCCCTCGGTAGTTCCAACGGCACGGTGCAGGGCTACGAAGGTCCACGGGCCGCCGAGTTTCTCTCGTCGTTTGCCCGCGATGTGGGCACATTGCGCGCCGACCTGACTGGGGAGGATCTCGACGTGGGCGGTTTTGTGTTTGGCACGGGCACGGATGGGCACACTTACGATGCGGCCATGCGCGTGGGCCCGGCGGCTTATCTTTTGGCGAACCACACGAAACGCTCCATGGAGCAGATTCGTATGCACGCCCAGTGGCTGAAGGCGCAAGTGGCGTGGTTCGGAATGAGCGAACGGTTCCGCGCCGATCCGCTGCTTCTCATCGTGTCGGCCAAACAGGCTCAGCCCGCCCAGCCGTTGAGCACGAACGCGGTGTAAGCCGCCACCAGCAACCAGCCCGCCCAGCGGGCAAGTCCGCCGGTGACCAGCAGGAGCAGCGCGTGCAGGCCGGCACCGGCCATGAGCAACATCAGCCCGAGGTCGGCGTTGGCCGGCATGGGGAGCGGTTTCATCAGGGCGAAGAGCCCCACGCCGAGCGGAATGCAGATGTGACCGTCACCGACCTGGGACGCGTAAACGACCTCGGCACGTCGGCGGGCGGCGTAATAAAACGCGAGCAACGCGTTAGGCAGGACCATCAGCCAACCGGTGAGCCAACCGAGGTTGTCGGCGCGGAAGAACCCGGTCTGTTGGCTGGAAAGCCATGTCACCAATTCGTCGATACTCGTGAAGAGCACGACGCCGCCGACGACGACCAGTGCGAGATCCAGCCAAAAACCGGGGCCCAGGGTGACGCGTTGGCGGGCGTTGTGTTTGAGCACGTCGAAGACCTGGAAGCTTTGCCAAAAGACAAACATGCCCACGAGCACGAGGCCGTCGGAGAAACCGAGCACGCCATCTTGGGCGAGCGCCCAAGTGGTGCCGGAAAAAAACATCACGGCGACGAGCGTGAGGATGATCGACAGGCGGTTGAGACGGTTGGGCAGATCGGCGTCGGCGCCGGCCTTACCGGCGCGAGTGCGGCGCGGGCGTTTGCCCGAACTCGCGCCGGAGGCGATGGTCGCCGAGGCGGACGGCATGATCGCGAGTCCCCAAAGGATCGCGGGCAGGCCGAGCAACAACGTGAGGTTGGTGACGTTGTTGACGAGGGCGTTGGTCATGACCTCCTGCGCGGGCGTGTCGCTGCGGGCGACGATGAACACGAAGAGCAGGTTGCCCAAACCCGAGCACAACGGCATGACGAGCGTGCCGAGCGCCGTGCCTTCGAAGCCGCGATCCATGATCGATTCGAGGCGCCACAAAATGAACAACGACGACGCAAGAAACAGCACCGTGTAGGTGATGGGATCGTTGAGTCCTAGGAGGGAGAGCCAGCCGGGCACCGGGTTCATGCGGAAACGTCGAGTCGGAAAGCGTCGCGGCTGCGCGTGAGGCGCACCGATGCGCCGAAGGCCCGCGACAGCGTGGCGGATGTCAGCGTGGAAACGATTGGGCCGGCGGCGACGACCTCTCCGGCGGCGAGCACCAGCGCGTGGGTGAAGGCCGGCGTGATTTCTTCGACGTGGTGCGTCACGAGCACGAGAGCGGGGCTCTCCGGCGTGCGCGCGAGGTCGGTGATGAAGCGCAGAAAATGGACGCGCGCCACCGGGTCGAGGCCGGCGCATGGCTCATCGAGGATGAGGAGCTTGGGTTTCGCCATGAGCGCGCGGGCGATGAGCACGCGTTGACGTTCGCCTTGCGAGAGGTGGCTCCAGAGACGCGAGGGCAACTTGGCGGCGTTGACCAGGCGCAGGAGTTTCATCGCCGCGCGGCGGTCGGCGGCCGTCACGTCCATCCAGAGGTCGAGCTGCGCGTATTTCCCGCTGACGACGGTTTCGAGCGCGGGCTCGTCGGCTGGGACGCTCGCCTGCAGGGCGGTGGTCACGAGGCCGATTTGGAGACGCAGATCGCGCCAATCGCTTTGGCCGTAGTGTTCGCCGAGTAGCTCGATCTCGCCAGACGTGGGCGTGAGGTAGCCGGTGAGGGCTTTGAGGAGGGAGGTTTTGCCGCAGCCATTCGGCCCGAGGATCACCCAGTGTTGCCCAGGCTCCACCCGCCACGACACGGCGCGCAGCAACGTGGTGGCCTCGCGTTGGACGGTGAGCGCGTCGATGTGCAGAAGCGGAGCGGACATGGCGGGGGAGCGTGCAGGGTGGTGCGAACGCGTCAATTGGAGCGGCCATCAACAAAGCGTAAGAAACGCACCTCTTCGTCTTTGCATCGTGCGGGCGGGTAGAAAAGCTCACTGCAACTTACTTCTTTTATGCGCCCGCGCCTCACTCTGTTTCTGTTGTCGTTTCTCGTGTCGGTGTCGTTCGCGTGGGGGCGTTCGTTCACATTGGTGGTGTATAACGTCGAGAACCTTTTCGATGCCGACGGCGTGGCGGCTTACGACGATTACCAAGCGCCGAAATACACGCCCGCGCACCTCGCGGTGAAATTGGCCAACATCTCCCGCGTGCTCGCCACCGTAGATCAAGGCGCGGGGCCCGACGTGATTCTATTCAACGAGATCGAGGCCGACCAGACGCCGGACTCTACGGTGAAGGATGTCGCCGCCTGGCTTGCGGCGCATGAAGACCGACGTTACACCGAGCTGCTCGCACAGGAGCCGTTGCCGGCGGAGTTGGCGGGCGTGCCGGCGGAAGCGTGGTTGTTGAAGGCCCTCCACGACGAAGGCATGCGCGGCTACCGCATCGTCGATGGCGACGACCGCTCCGGTGTGCTTGCGGTGAAGTGCGTGATCTTTTCGCGGTTCCCGGTGAAACGTTCGCGCCTGCATCCGATTCCCAACGCGCGGCCGATCGTGGAGGCTGAACTCGACGTGCGCGGGCACGCGTTGTTCGTGTTCAACAACCATTGGAAATCCGGTGCGAGCAATCTGGAGACCGAGGTGGATCGTCGCGTCGCCGGGCGGGTGTTGCGCGCGCGCCTCGACGAGATTCTGGCGACCGATGCCAACGCCGACATCGTCGTCGGCGGCGACCTCAACTCCCATTACAACCAGAAGGTGCGCTACCGCGATCTGCGCGAGACGGGCATCAACGACATCCTCGGTTCGCAAGGCAACGAACTCGCCATCCGCGGCAAGGAGCGCGACCTCTACAACCTCTGGTTCGAGCTGCCGTCCGACGCGCGCGGCAGCGACGTGTTTCGGGGCGAATGGGGCACGCTCATGCATGTGATCCTCTCGCGCGGGCTCTACGACATGCGCGGCGTGCAATATGAGGACAACAGCTTCGCCGTGATGAAGATCCCGGGGCTCAACAGTGACTCGCTCGGCATCCCGCAACGTTGGAAACCTTACCCCGCGCCGGGCATGGGCTTCTCCGATCACTTCCCGCTGATCGCACGTTTCCGCACCGTGCCCGACAACCGCGCCGATCGGTGGATGCCGCTCGTGCGTCCGACTACCGACGACACGTCGAGCGTGATCAAAGTCGATTATGCACCGGTCGATCTGTTTCAAAACGCCCTCTCGGTGGCGGAACTCCCCAAGGACGCGGACCTGCGCGACGGCACCTACAACGGGAAGATTTTCTACTTCGAGACGTCTGCGGCTTACGTCAACGACCGCGGCCACGTGAAGGTGAAGGTGCTCGGGCGCGACTACGACGTGTTCAGCCATCGGAAGGAGATTCGCGACGCCTTTCGCGAACGCGTGCGCGTCGGCGAGACAGTGCGTTTCTACGGCGAACTCGGCACCTTCAAAGGCAATTGGCAATTCGTGATCCAAGGCAAAGAGTGGGTCAAATGACGCGCACCGCCTCGCTCACCGTTTACACCTACGCCAACTGCGACACCTGCCGCCGCGCCGTGAAGTGGCTGCGCGCGCACGAGATCGCGTTTGTTGAAAAACCGATTCGTGAAACGCCGCCGACGCCGGCGGAGCTGCGCACGATGTTGGCGCGACTCGGCGGCGCGGGCGCGTTGCGCAAACTCTTCAACACGTCCGGCGTCGATTATCGCGCGCAAAAGCTCGGGGAAAAACTGCCGGCGATGTCCGAGGCCGATGCCATCGCGTTACTCGCGAGCAACGGGAATCTCGTGAAACGACCGTTCGTCCTCGGAACCGGCGCGACGCACGAGTCTGCGCACGCGGACGCAGGCTTGGTGGGTTTTGACGAGACCCTCTGGACTGCGTCGTTGAAGCCGTGAGCGCCTGCGTCGCGTGCCGGCGCGGCCCCCGGGTTGACTCGCGGCGCGTTCTTCATGCAGTGTCCGCGACGTGACCGCTCCCGTTTCTTCTCCGATGCAACAAACCCTCCGCTGGCTCGCCACGCATGCGAATTTCCCGGCGGCCCGACTGCCCGCGCGCGCGGAAACGTTGCTGCTCATCGCCACCGCCGCCGAACAGGAGCAAGTCGCGTTGCAGCGGGCGCCGCGTTTCTTGATCGAGCGCAACGACAAGGCCGGCGACGCCTCGCTCAAGGCGTATACGATGAATCGGTCTCTGGCACACTACGTGTGCAACAACGCTCAAAAGACCTGATCGGGCCTAATTAAAACGAGGGATGGGCCGGAGAATGGGCTTGTCGGGTAGGGATTATACCCTAGTCGTTCCGGATGCTGCGGGTTATCCCATGTCTCTTCACGCTCGGCTGGCTGCTCTTTGCGGTCACGGCGTCCGCAGTGATCGAGCGTCGGGTAGAACATCGATTTGAGGTGCCCGGCGACGCGGTTTTGAAAGTAGATGTGTTTAGCGGCATCGTGAACGTTTCGGCGCACGACGACGCCCACATGATCGAAGTGGTGGTTCTTCAGACCGCCGAGGTGACTTCGGAGGACGCGATGGACGAGCATCTCGCGACATTATCTCTCTCTTTCAAGCAGCACAAAAACGGGGCGGTTTTGGTCGGCGCGCGTTATGTGAAACCGGTGAGCTTCTCGTGGACGGCGTGGCCCCCGGTCAATTTGGTTTACGAGATCAAGGTGCCGCGACGCAGCGATGTAACGATAGAGACGGGGGAGGGGCGCATCGCGATTGGTGCACTTGAAGGACGGATCAACGTGCGTAACCAGGCCGGGGAAATTTTTATAGGCGAGATCGATGGATCGATCATCGCCCGCAGCGATACCGGACGCGTGGGGATCACCGCCGCAACGGGCACGATCAAAGCGACGACGGTGACGGGCAACATCACGGTGGGTCGGACGGGCACTCATACGCGCGTCGCTAGCGGGGGCGGGTTTATCGAAGTCCAGCGTGTGCGCGGGGAGTTGGTGGTGCGCGGAAGCGGTTCGAATGCCGACGTGGGTTTTGATCTGCCGATCCGGCGGCCTGCCGACATCTCGCTTTCGGGCGGCACGCTCACGCTCATCGTGGAGAAGCCGAGCGAATGCACGTTGGACATGCGCGCGTCTGTTTTTGGCAAAGTGTCGGTGCGCGGAGAGCTGCCATTGAACGTCGTGGCGGGCGGCGCGGGTCGTTCGGGATTCAAGGCCCATGTCAATGGCGGTGGGCCACGCATCATGGCACGGGCGAAAGGCGGGAATATTTTGGTGCGCGCTGTCGATCCGCTTCCGCTGCTGGTGGCGGACGACGTCGAGCGGAGTGTGGCACGTTGAGCGTTGAGCGACGACGGCGGTTGACCCGCGTTCGTCGTTGAAAAACCTTCGAGGCATGCCCGCTGATTCTTACGAGCGCCTCGTTACGAAACTTAAACGCGTCCATCACCTCGGCACGGTGGCCGGGCTGCTCGGCTGGGACGAACAGGTGAACCTCCCGCCCGACAGTGCCGACCTGCGCGCCGAGCAACTCGCACTCCTCGCGGAGCTTCAACATGCCGCAGCAGCGGACTCGGAAATCGGCACGTTGCTCGACGAATTGGAGGATCCTGTTTGTCACTTATTAAGTGACAAATGTGCCGGGGCGGCGGATCGCCGGGTGGTGGTGCGTGAGGCGCGGAAAGACTATGACCGCGTGGTTAAACTGCCGGCGGCGTTCGTCGCGGAGAAGGCGCGGCTTTCGAGCGCGGCGTATCACGCGTGGGCCGACGCAAAGGAGAGATCGGACTTCTCCGCATTCGCGCCGTTTTTGGAGAAACACCTCGCACTCGCGAAGCAGGAGGCGGCGTATCTCGGCTGGGGCGACCGCGCGTTCGACTACGCGATCGACAAACACGACCCGGGTATGACGGCGGCGAAACTCACCGAGTTGTTCGCCGAACTGAAGGCGGGTCTCGTGCCGCTGGTGCGCGAAATCGCCGCGTCGCCGGTGCGCGCCAAGGAAGGCGTGTTCAAGGGCTTCCCCGTCGAGGCGCAGCGCGAGTTCCTGCGCGAGGTCACCGCGACACTCGGCTTCAACTACCGGCGCGGACGTATCGACGTTTCACTCCACCCGTTCTGCGAAGGCCCGGGGGCGGACATTCGCATGACCACGCGCTTCGACGCGGACAATCCGCTCGATTCGCTCTTTTCCTCGATTCACGAAACGGGGCACGGTTTGTATGAACAAGGCCTACCGCTCGAGGCGCAAGGCACGCCGCTTGGGCAGAACGCGGGCATGGGCGTGCACGAATCCCAGAGCCGGCTGTGGGAAAATCAAGTCTCGCGCAGCCGCGCGTTCTGGCGGTTTTTCGAGCCGCGCTTCCGCGAGAAGTTTCCGGCACAACTCGTCTCCGTCTCCTCGGAGGAGCTCTATCTGGCGGTCAACGAAGTGGCGCCGACCTTGATCCGTGTCGATTCCGACGAGGTGCACTACAACCTGCACATCCTGCTGCGCTTCGAGTTGGAGCGGCGGCTTTTCGCGGGGGAACTCGCGGTGAAGGATTTGCCTGCGGCGTGGAATGCGCTGTCGGAGGAGCTACTCGGCCTGACGCCCACGGAAGACAAAGTGGGCGTGTTGCAGGATGTGCATTGGTCGGGCGGGGCGTTTGGCTACTTCCCGAGCTACTGCCTTGGCAACATGATGGCGGCGCAGCTGTGGTTCACGGTGCGCGCGAAGTATCCGGAGCTGGATACGGATTTCGAGAAGGGGGATTTCTCGCGGTTGCTCGGTTGGCTGCGGACGGAGATCCACGAGCAAGGGCGGCGCTACGAAACGCTGGAGTTGGTGCGCCGCGTGACCGGCGAGGAGCTCACGCCGAAGTATCTGCTGCGGTATCTGCGGGAGCGGTATGGCCCGCTGTATTTGGGGTGAGCGCGGATGGATGGCGGGCCGCGCGCTTGCTCGTCGATTTGAACGCTCAACATCGCGAGCAAGCTCGCTTCCCACGTCGGGACGAATGCATCTAATTTAACACACATGCTCATCGACACGCACACTCACTTGGACGGGTTTGCCCGGCGCGGGGAATTGGACGGCGTGCTGGCGCGGTCGCGCGACGCGGGCGTGAGGGAGATGATTTCCATCGGCACGGAGAGCGACGATTGGGCGCTCATCCGCGACCTGGCGCTGAAGCACGCGGGGACGGTGCGGTTTTCGGTCGGGCTGCATCCGTGTCATGTGCGCGAGAACTGGGCCGAGGAGGTCGCGCAGATTGAATCGTTTTGGAAAGTAGCGCAGGCATCCAGCCTGCCTTCCGAAGCAGGCTGGAAGCCTGCGCTACTCCCGGTCGCGCTCGGCGAGTGCGGGCTCGATCGGTTTCATTTGCCGAAGGACGACGCGGCGAAGGCCGAGCAGATCTTTGCCTGGCAACGTGCGGCGTTTGAGGTGCAGTTGGAAATCGCGAAGCGGTTGGGGTGTCCGCTGGTCGTGCACTCGCGCGGGGCGTTTGCGGAGTCGGTCGCGATGATCGACGCGAGCGGCGTGGATTGGACGCGCGTGGTGTTTCACTGTTTCAGCGAAGGTCCGGCGGAGATGAGCGAGCTGCTGAAGCGCGGCGCGTATGGGTCGTTCACGGGTGTGCTCACTTACAAGAACGCGGAGAACGTGCGCGAGGCGGCCAAGGTGCAGGGCCTCGCGCGGTTGATGTTGGAAACCGACGCGCCCTATCTGACGCCGGTGCCGCATCGCGGGAAACCCAACGAGCCCGGATTTATGCGGCACACGGCGGATTACGCGGCGACGATGTTTGGCGTGAGCGTGGAGGAGTTGGCCGAGGTCACCACGAAGACGGCTCGGGGGTTTTTCGGGATGTAGCCCACGAAACCCACGAAAAGACACGAAAGTCGGAAATGGAAAAGGCGACCCGGGCAGGTCGCCTTTTTGGTGTAATTTCGTGGGTTTCGTGGGCAACAACTCAGGCCTCGTCGAACTTGCGGGTGAAGAGTTGTTCGAGCTCGGCGAGCATCTGGGGGGCGTCGTCGCCGGTGGCGAGGAACTTGACCTTCGAGCCTTTACCGGCCGCGAGCATCATCAGGCCCATGATGGATTTGCCGTTCACCTGCTCCTCGTCCTTTTCGACAAAAACGTCGGCTTTGAACTTGTTGGTGATGCGCACGATCATGGCGGCGGGGCGTGCGTGGATGCCCATTTTGTTTTGGACAACCAGTTCTTTGATGTGCTGGCCGCTTGTGGTCGTGTCGTTCTTTTCCATTGCAGTAAGACCGAGCACCGTCCGGCGTGTGACGGCGGCTTGCAACCCAAAAACCGGGAGCGCAGCGTTTGCAGCCTTATGCCCACGACCGCGATCATCGTGCCTTGTCGCCTCGAATCCACGCGTTTCCCGCGCAAGTTGCTCCACGTCATCAAGGGGCGTCCGTTGGTGTTGTGGGTGGCGGAGCGCATTCGCACGGAGGCACCGGAGTTTCCCCTATTTTTCGCGGTGGATGATGAGCTGCTGGCGGCACCGCTGCGCGACGCGGGTTATCAGGTGGTTCTCACCGGTGTGCAGCACGCGAGCGGCACCGATCGGATCGCGGAGGCGAATCGCGCGGTGAAGGCCGATCACGTGATCAATGTGCAGGCTGACGAGCCGTTGGTGACGCGCGCGCAGATCCTCACGTTGGCGGAGCTCATCGCGGGGCCGGCGGCGATGGCGACCTTGGGCACGCCGTTTACGACGGCGGCGGATTTCAACAACCCGAACCAGGTGAAGGTGGTGTTCGCGCCGGGTGGAGGGCGGGCGCTTTATTTTTCTCGTGCGCCGATGCCGTATGCGCGAGACCGCGCGGGCCAGGTGGACGACGCGTGGGTGCGGGCGAACCCGTGTTTTAAGCATCTCGGCCTTTACGCGTATAAGGCGGAGTTGATCGAGCGGTTCGCGACGCTGCCGGCGGGGCGTTACGAGCAGATCGAAAAACTGGAGCAACTGCGCGTGTTGGAAAACGGTTTCGAAATTCTGTGCGGAGTGACGACGGATCCGACCATCGGCGTGGACACGCCGGAGGACGCGGTGAAATTCGAGCAGTGGCTGGGGTGAACGGGCGGCGAGGAGAGGTTCGTTTTGGGGCTTTTCTCGAAGGCGCGGCGGTGTAGTGAAGGAGACCCCGATGTTACCCTGCTTTTCGCGTGCCGGTTCGGTGTTAGGTGGCGGTGTTGATCCGGCCGCTGTTGTTTTGGCGCAGCTCGACGGTTCGCTGGGGGCCGGCGTGCTGGCGGGTCTGGGCGTGGCGGCGGCGTGGTGGTGGGAACGGCGGCGTCGGCTCCGATCGGAAGCAAAGTTGCGCGCCGCCAACGATCGGTTGCGCGTGCTCTTCGACGAGTCTCCGTTGAGCATCTGCGTATTCGATCCGCATGATCGCGAGGTGCCTTATCGTATCGTCGAGTGCAACCAGCACGCATGCGACCTGCACGGGCGCACGCGCGAGGAATTGGTCGGGCGCGGCATGGAGGTGCTCACGCCGCTGCGGCTCACGTATGACGACGCGCAACGGTTTCTCGCCAGGCTGCGCGCGGGCACCTGCCGGGGTGAAAACCCGCATCGTCGCAAGGACGGTTCTGTATTCGATATTGAATACGTTGCTCGGCTGGTGGTGATCGACGGGCATGAATACATGATCGGCGTGGACCGTGATCTCACGGCGGAACGGGAGCGCCGCGCGAGCGAGGAACGGTTGCGCGACACGGCGGAGCTCAACGACCTGGTGCTACGCGCCTCCAATGACGGGATCTGGGATTGGGACGTCGTGGCGGATCGTATCCGCTACAGTGATCGTTGCCGCCAGATGCTCGGCTATTCGAAAGAGGAGTTGCCGGACGTGGGCGAGCGTTGGTTGGAGCTGCTCCACCCGGAGGACGAGGAGAAAAGGCCCGGGGTGCTGAGGCGGCACTGGGAGGAAGGCGCGCCTTACGTGTTCCAGTATCGGGCCAAACATAAGGACGGCAACTGGCGGTGGATCGTCAGCCGCGGCATCACGCTTTTCGACGCAAACAAACGCCCGCTTCGCATGGTGGGTTCGCGCACGGACATCACGGAGATGAAGCGTCTCGACGCGGAACTGTTGCAGGGACGCAAACTGCGCGCGGTGGGCGAAATGGTCGGCGGCATCGCGCATGAATTCAATAACCTGCTCACGCCGATGTCGCTGCATGCGGAGATGCTCGAGGTGGCGCGCGGCGAGGATGCCCAAGTGGCCGGACACCTGAAGCCGATCCAAGAAGGGATCGAGCGGGCGCGCGAGTTGACGCAGCGCATCCTGACGTTTGGACGACGATCTGTGGAGTCGTGCGGGTTGCTCGCGTTGGAGGCGGTGGTGCGCGAGAACCTTGAATTTCTGTCGAAGGCGATCGACCGCCGCATTCAGGTGCGGTTGACGGCGCCCGACGCGCCCGCGTGGGTGTGGGCCAATCGATCCGACCTGAATCAATTGGTGGTTAACTTGATTCTGAACGCGCGGGACACGTTGGTGGAGAAGGCCGAGGTCGGGGCGGCGGGCGAGTGGGTTCCGAGATTGGAGATCTCGCTCACCACGATGACACGAGCATCCGGGGCGAGGGACAATCCCGATCACCACACGCCACGACGCTGGCGCCGGTTGACCGTGCGCGACAACGGCAAGGGCATCAGCGAGGAGGTGCGTGAACGGGTATTCGAGCCGTTCTTCACGACCAAGGAGGTCGGCCAGGGAACGGGTCTGGGTTTGGCGACGGCGTGGCACGTGAGCATGGCGTTGGGTGGTTGGATCGAGATCGAGTCGGAGCCGGATGAAGGGACCGCGTTCCATATCTACATCCCGGCGATGGACGCGGCTGCGGGCGGGTCGCCGGACTCGGCGAACGACGCGACGCCGAACGGGGCGGGCGGGAACGACGCGGCGCATCCGCGCCGGCGGGTGTTGCTGGTCGAGGACAACGAATTGGTCGCGTATGCGTCGCAGCGCATGATCGAGTCGTTGGGTCACGATGTGCGCGTGTTCACGACCGGGCAGGCGGCGTTGGATGAGTTAGCGGCGCGGCCAGACAGTTATGATGTGGTTCTGACGGATCTTAACCTGCCGGTTGTTTCCGGGTTGGAGCTGATGCGGCGCCTGCGCGCGGGCGGGTGGCGGGGCCGCGTGGTGGTGTGCAGTGGCTATTTTCCGAGTGAGCACAAAAACGAACTGCTGGCGCTGGAAGTCGACTGCATGCTGCAGAAGCCGTTCACCCGGTCCGAACTGGCGCCGGTGCTGAGCTAGGAAGCACCAGTTGTATCTGTTAGGATAAGTCTGCGGAGGGCGGCGCCGAGGAGGCGGTTCGGAACCGCGCGCGATGCGGAGTTTTTGCCAGTAATCGGCGTTGTCTGGCGAAGGCGTTTTGGTTTTGCCGTGGCTAACGATTTGCCATTTTCATGAGGCAGTCCGTGCTTCGTGAATGTTTTTTGCATAGTCTGCCTCCCGATTGGAGTTCTTCCCGTGGCGTTCGCCCAAGCTGTTTCTTGGGATAACGCAGGGGTGGCGGTGTGTGGATTGATCGCGGTGAGCGTAGGGTGGGCTTGGTGGGCGGAGCGGCGTTGTCGGAAGACGTTGGAGGTGCGGTTGGGCGCGACCGAAGCCCGTGCCGAGCTGGCCGAGGCGGTGTTCAAGGCGTGTCCCGAAAGCGTGCTCATCATGGACCCGAATGACCGGGACGAGCCGCTCGCGATCGTGGCGTGCAATGACCAGACGTGCGAGGCGCACCAGTGGTCGCGCGAGGAGTTGGTGGGGAAAAGCGTCAACAAAATCGAAGATCGCCCGGACCGGTGGCCGGATCATGCCTCGGTGGTCGCGTTGGTTGACGAGATCCGGCAACGAAAGATGAAGCGTAGCGAAACCTACCACCGCCGGCGTGACGGG
>DFYA01000263.1:0-5681 GCA_002382525.1 Opitutaceae bacterium UBA4094 | reverse complement strand
TTCCGGCTGATTATTCAAGCGAGCCCGGTGCCGATCCAGTTGCTCGATCCGCACGACGCCGAAAAGCCCATGCGCATCGTGACGGCCAATCGGCGGGCGGCGGAGATGCATGGGGTCACGTTGGAGGATTTTGTGGGGCGGAGCATCGGCGACTTCGAACCTCAGGCGATCACGAGGGACGCCGCGCAGGCCAAGGTCGCGTCGCTTCGGGCGTGTTCGCACATGGAGGGCGAGGGGGTGCATCGCCATATCGACGGGCATGAGTTCCCCATCGAGTATACCTGCGCTTTAATCACCATTGGCGGGCGGGAATTGATCGTTGGCTGCGATCACGACATCGGGGAACGGAAGCGGTTGGACGCGGAGGTGGCCGAGGGCCGGCGGTTGCGCGCGGTGGGCGCCATGGTCGGCGGCGTGGCGCACGAGTTTAATAACTTGCTCACGCCGGTGCTCCTGCACTTGGAGCGCTCGCACGATCCGGAGGCTCGTGCGGTGCAAAAGGCGGTGGAGCAGGCGCGTGAGCTGACGCAGCGGATCCTGACATTTGGGCGCAAGCCGGAGGGGATCGTCGAAGTGTGCGACGCGGTGGCGGTCGTGCGCGAGTGCGTCGGGTTGATGGCCAAGACAATCGATCGCCGCCTTCAGATCCGCGTCGACGGGGCCGACGGTCATCGCGCGCGCGTCGCGCGAAACGATCTCAGCCAGATCGTGATCAACTTAATGCTCAATGCGCGCGACACGCTGGTGGAGAAGCTCGAGGCGGCCCCGCCGGCTGGTTGGCGGCCCGAGATTCGGCTGGCGGTGAGCGCCGCGACGCTGGAGCGAAACGGCGCCAAGGGGGATCGTGTTTTGATCCGGGTAAGCGACAACGGCATGGGCATCTCCGCGGAGGTGAAGGAGCGGATTTTCGAGCCGTTTTTCACGACGAAGCCGCCGGGCAAGGGAACGGGGCTCGGCTTGGCGACGGTCTGGCATCTGGTGCTCGCGGCCGGTGGCCACGTCGGGATCGAGTCCGAGGAGGGGCGGGGGGCCGCGGTGGATATATATCTGCCGGTAGGAGAAGCTGAGCCCTCCGCTACCCGCGTCGCAGCGGCTCCGGTTTCCTCGACCCCGGCAGAAAAACAGCCGGCAGGGCGGGTGTTGCTGGTGGAGGACAACGACCTTGTATCCATGTCGGTCATACAGATGTTGCGGGCGGGCGGCTACGAGGTGACCCATCTCGAAAATGGGGCTGAGGCATGCGAGGCGGTCACCGGGGAGCTCGGGCGGTGGGACCGCGTGCTGACGGACCTTAATCTGCCCGGCATGCACGGCGCGGAGCTGGTCGGACGGATCCGCGAGGCGGGTTACGACGGAAAGGTCGTGGTCTATAGCGGCATGATCGGAACTGAGGACGCCGACAAGGTGACTCGGGCCGGGGTCGCCGCGGTGCTGCAAAAGCCGTTTGCGATGAAGACGCTGTGGGAAGCGTTGAGGTGAGCGACGGCGGTGGGCGTCAGGTCGTTGTTCCAGAGGCTAGCGGTCGGGCGACGGGGCGCGCGCGCGGTTGACCTCGGTGATCCACATCACTTCGCAGGCGCCACCACGCACGTCGGTGCGGCTAAGCGAGGAGCGCCAGCGGTAGCCGTCGGGGCCGTTTACTTCGACGAGCAGGCCCTTGAGGGTGACGATGTCGTGGCGTTTGACGGCGAGGAGTTGGCGGCGGATCTCAGGCGTGGCCGGTAGGCAGTGGGTGTTGGCGGAATGGGCAACAATCGCGTCGGGGTCGAGCGGGGGGGCGTCGCGCCACGAGTAGTGATACCATCGCCCGGATTGGCTGACGTTGAGTTCGTTGATGACGCCAGCGGCGGACATGGGACCCCAGCCGAGAGCGAGGTCGAGGGGACTGAGTTTCGCGCCGGGGTCGTGACGGTAGCGCTCACGGGAGAGGACGACGGCTTTGATTTCGTAGTGAGCGAGCGGGGTGACGGTGAGGTCGCCGTGGCGGAACGGGCCAGGCAGGCCTACGGTGGATTGGATGGGGGCGCGGGCGGCGGGCAGTCCGCGCCATTCCGCGTCGGGCTCATGCCACCAAAACCAGATGCCGACGGCGGTAAGGAGGAGCACGAGAAGTTTTTTCATCGTGCTGGGAGCAGAGCGTCAGGGAGCGGCGGGAAGCAAGGCCAGGGGAACGAGGACAGGGAAGTGATCGGAGCCGATGTCGGGGCCGATCCGGTGGTCGGTGACGGTGAAGGTTGGCGAGACGAGGCAATGATCGAGCGGGATACGCAGCCACCACGGGGTGACCGGCCAGGTGGAGCTGAGTCCGCGAGCGGTGTCGATGAGGTTGCCTTCACGAAGCAGTGTGCGGAAAGCCGGGGCCCATGGTGTGCAGTTAAGGTCGCCGAGGACGATCACCGGAGAAGGGGACGCCGAGGCCCACTTGGCGATGGCCTTGAGGTGCAGGTCGCGCAGGAGGAGGTTGCCGGCGTCGCCGGGCGGAAGCGGGTGAGTGGCGAGAAGGGCGACGGGGCAGTGACCGAACGGGAGCGTGGCACGGATGGAGGGGACTTCGGCGGGGCCGAGGTAAACCGTTTTGGGGTCCATCAGTGGCAGGCGGGAAAAAAGCGCGACGCCGAAATTGTCGGGCCGCGGCACGCTGTGCGCATGCGGGTGGGTGTTCGCAAGCGGGGCCATCGCGGCAATCCACTCGGCGTTCACTTCGAGGAGGGCGACGACGTCGGGTTGCTCGTGTTCGATCAGAGCGAGAAGGGCGGCGTGATCTCGGTTGTCGGTGAGGACGTTTACGAGGAGGAGCTTGAGGGCGGGTGTTTGGGCGTGTGCGGCGACGGAGGAGGCGGTGTGCGGCATGAAGCGCGGCGCGAGCACGGCGGCGTTGAGGACCGCGAACGCGGCGAGGAGTGTGGCGGAGCGGAAACGGCGGGCGACGGCATAGACGATGGCGCAGGTGAGGAGCGCGGCGGCGTAGTGCGGGCGGAAGTGGGTGGTGAGTTCGAGCAGCCAGTGGCGATCACCGGCGAAGGCGGTGAGCGTGAGCAGGCATAGGGCGAAGGCTCCGAGGTATCCAACGAAGAGAGCGGCGTCGGCGACGCCACGGAGGGACCAGCGAGGGCGTGTGGGTGTGGCTTGGGTTCCGGCGGGATCGGGCATCGGGGGAGAAGCGAACAGGTGATTGGCGGTCTCGTGGTGAACTCCCTGAACTCACGCTCAGGGCTACGGGAACGAAAAAAGCCACTCGAGGGAGTGGCTTTGGTGTAAAGAGAACGGGCGCTGGCGCTCCCGCTATGATTCGAGCGGCGGGTTAGATTTTGCCGGCTTTGCGCTTTTCGATGAGTTTGTAGAAATCGAGGAAGAGCGGGTCGGCGTCGTTCGGACCGGGGGCGGCTTCGGGGTGATATTGAACCGAGAAGATCGGGAGGTCTTTGTGACGCAGGCCCTCGACAGTGTTGTCGTTGAGGTTGATTTCGGTGACGAGCGCGCCGCCTTTTTCGAGGGACTTCGGGTCGGTGGCGAAGCCGTGGTTTTGCGCGGTGATGGAGACCTTGCCGGTTTCGAGGTTCTTCACGGGCTGGTTGCCGCCGCGGTGGCCGAACTTGAGCTTGAACGTCTCGCCGCCGAGGGCGTGCGTGAGCATCTGATGGCCGAGGCAGATGCCGAAAATCGGGAAGTGCGGGACGAGGCCGGTGACGGTCTGGTGGATGTAGGGGAGTGCGGCGGGATCGCCGGGGCCGTTGGAGAGGAAAACGCCGTCCGGGGCATGCTCGCGGATCTGCTCGGCGGTGGCGGTCGCGGGGAACACCTGGACGTCGAAACCGTGGTTGATGAGCTTGCGGTAAATGGAGTGCTTGGCGCCGAAGTCGAAGGCGGCTACGCGGAACCGTTTTGAGGGCGTGAGCGGGAGGCCGAGGGTGGTGCCGACGGGCACGTAGACGGTGTTGTGGTTGGCGGCGTCGTCACCGCGCCAGATGTAGGGCTCTTTGCAGGTGGTGTCTTTGACGTAGTCGCTGCCGGCCATGTCGTGCCAGGCCTTGGCCTTGGCGACCGCGTCGGCGTCGGAGAGCGGGAGGGTCGAGAGGCAGCACTTCATCGCGCCGTCCACGCGGAGTTTTTTGGTGAGGGCGCGTGTATCGATTTCGCTGATACCGGGGATGCCGTATTTGCGCAGGTAGTCGTCGAGGGAGGACTGGCTGCGCCAGTTGCTGACGATGGGGGAGAGTTCGCGCACGACGAGTCCGCTGGCCTTGGGCGTGGTGGCTTCGGTGTCTTCGTCGTTGACCCCGTAGTTGCCGATCATGGGGGCGGTCATCGTGACGATTTGTCCGAAGTAGGACGGGTCGGTGATGATCTCCTGATAGCCGGTCATGGAGGTGTTGAACACGCATTCGCCGGCGATCGTGGCATCGGCGCCAAAGGCGCGGCCGCGAAACACGGAACCATCTTCGAGGGCGAGGACTGCGGGCTTGAACGTGGACATTAAAGAAGAACGAAAAGGCGTAGGGTCACGCCTGCCAAGGTGGTTTTTAAGAAAACTCGAAGATGATTTTTGGGAAACGTAAGTCGCAGGGATTCGGCATGAAACGGAGTTTTGTAACTTATTAAGTGACAAATAGGCTTGGGTGGGTGGGGCGGCGGCGGGTGCTTGGCTGGGTGAGGGAGGGCTGCAGGCGAGGCGCGCGCGGGCGTAGCGGGGATTGGGCGGGGTATTTGACAGGGGGTGGGTCGGCTTTACGGTGCGCACACCTTTCCATGCCTTACATCGAAGACCGTTCCAGTTGGTTTGAGGGCCAGGGCCTTTGGCAGCACGTTCCGGAGAGCGACTGGACGTGGCAGTTGAAGAACCGGCTCACGAAGCTGGAGGACTTGGAGCGCTACATGACGCTCACGGCCGACGAACGGGCCGGGGTGCTGTTCGCGGGACAGAAGCTGGCGATGGCGATCACGCCTTACTTTTTTAATCTGATGGATCGCAATGATCCCAATTGTCCCGTTCGCCTGCAGATGATTCCGCGGGCGGGCGAGGGGCAGTTGCACGCCGAGGAGATGCTGGACTCGTTGGGCGAGGACGAGCATTCGCCGGTGCCGGGGCTGGTGCATCGTTATCCGGATCGGGTGTTGTTTTTGGTGACGGACCGGTGCGCGTCGTATTGCCGCTACTGCACGCGGAGCCGGTTGGTTTCCAACGCGCAGGACTATAACTTTCACCCGGAATACGAACAGGGGCTGCGCTACATCGAGGCGCATCCGGAGATTCGCGACGTGTTGTTGTCGGGGGGCGATCCGCTGTTGTTGTCCGACCGCAAACTGGACCACCTGCTCGGGCGTTTGCGGGCGATCAAGCATGTGGAGTTTATCCGCATCGGGTCGCGCATTCCGGTGTTTTTGCCGCAGCGCATCACGCCGGAGTTGTGCGAGATTTTGAAGAAGCACGGGCCGATCTGGATGAGCATCCATGTGAATCATCCGAAGGAGGCGACGGCGGAGTTGAAGGCGGCGTGCGAGCGATTGTCGTTTGCAGGCGTGCCGCTGGGCAATCAGAGCGTGTTGCTCAAGGGCGTAAACGACGACGCGGACGTCATGCAGGCGCTGGTGCATCGGCTGCTGCGGATGCGGGTGCGCCCGTATTACCTTTATCAGATGGACCTGATTACAGGCGGGTCTCACTTCAAAGTGGATGTGCGCAA
>DFYA01000229.1 GCA_002382525.1 Opitutaceae bacterium UBA4094 | reverse complement strand
AAGCGGTTGAGCGTCGAGGAGGCGGAGCAACTTATCGAAGAAATGGGCTTGGAGTGCGCCGAGGAAAACGAAGGATCAGAATCATGAACCGGCGGCGGATACTTGAAGCACTGCGCGATGGCGACGTGGGCCTCGATGAGGCGCGCCGCGGCATGCTCGTAAATGGCGACAGGGAAGGCGGACGGGCGGTGCGAGGCGAGGCGGACGAGGCGGAGGCGTTGCAGCGGTTGCAGCGAGAGTTGGTGAAGACGCTGGCGGCGGCGCTTTACGCCGAGGAAGACGCGATCGCGCTCGACGCGAACTTCAAGGAGTTGGGGCTCGATTCGATCGTGGGCGTGGAGTGGATCAACGTAGTTAAAAAACAATACGGGATCAAAATCGCGGCGACGAAGGTTTACGATTATCCGACGATCCTGGAGTTCTCGGCGTATTTGCAGGGCATGCTGAAACAGGCGGGTAAACAAGCGGCGGTGGAGCCGGCTATCCCGGTGGCGCGGGCGGCGGTGAGGCCGGTGGCGAAGGCGACACAGCAAGGACTGCGGCCCGTGGCGACGAAGCCGGGGAGCATCGCGATTGTCGGCATGGCGGGGCGGTATCCGGGGGCGGCGGATTTGGAGCAGTTTTGGAAGAACCTAAAGGACGGGAAAAACGCGATCCGGGAGATTCCGCGCGAACGGTGGGACGCGGATAAGTATTTTGATCCGGAGCCGTCGAAGCCAGGCAAGATTTACAGCAAGTGGCTGGGGGCGCTGGACGACATCGACCGGTTTGACGCGCCGTTTTTCATGATTTCGCCGGCGGAGGCCGAGGGGATGGATCCGCAGTATCGGATCTTTTTGGAGACGGCGTATTCGGCGTTCGAGGACGCGGGTTACAGCGCGCAGTCGCTGAGCGGGCGGAAGTGCGGCGTGTATATGGGGGTGATGAACAGCGAATATGTTCATCTGCTTTCGCCGGAGCAGGCGCAGGGGCTGAACACGGGGAACAATCACTCGATCGCGGCGGCGCGGGTGTCGTATTTTCTAAATCTGAAAGGGCCGGCGATGCCGATCGACACGGCGTGTTCGTCGTCGTTGGTGGCGACGCATCTGGCGTGTCAGGCGCTGCGCAACGGGGAGATCGACATGGCGCTGGTGGGAGGCGTGACGCTTTACCTGACGCCGGCCTCATTCATCGGCATGTGCGCGGCGGGCATGTTGTCGGCGGACGGGCAGTGCAAGAGCTTCGATAACGCGGCCAACGGCTTTGTGCCGGGCGAAGGCTCGGGGGCGTTGGTGTTGAAGCGGCTGGAGGACGCGGAGCGTGATCACGATTGTATCCATGGCGTGATACTGGGCTCGGGGATAAATCAAGACGGGCGGACGAACGGCATCACCGCGCCCAGCGTGCACAGTCAGATCGAGCTGGAGCGGGAGGTGTATCGGCGTTTTGGGATCGATCCGGCGACGATCGATTATGTGGAGACGCACGGGACGGGGACGAAGCTCGGCGATCCGGTGGAGTTGGAGGCGTTGACGACGGTGTTTCGCGAGCGGACGAAACGACGCGGGTTTTGCGGACTCGGGTCGGTAAAGAGCAACATCGGGCACACGTCGGCGGCGGCGGGCATGGCGGGCGTGCAGAAGATGCTGTTGTGTTTCCGGAATCGGACGCTGGTGCCGACGTTGCATTTCAAGGAGGCGAACACGCACTGCGATTTTGAGGATTCGCCGTTTTATGTGAACACGCTGACGAAGGCTTGGCCGGAGCCGACGTGCGGGGCGCGGCGCGCGGCGGTGAGCTCGATGGGGTTTAGCGGGACGAATGCGCACCTCGTGATCGAGGAGTATGTGGGGCGGGCGGGGGCGGAGGTGGGGCATGGGGCTGATGGGGCTGACGGGGGCCAAGGAATCGCGAGCAAGCTCGCTTCCCACGGTCGGACGGGCGGGCGCGGGCAGGTGGTCGTGGTGGTGTCGGCGAAGAATGAGGCGCGGTTGATGGACGCGGTGCGGCGGTTGCATGCGTTTTTGGCGGCGGACGGAGGGACGGTGGTGTTGCGGGACGTGGCCTACACGCTGCACGTCGGGCGGGACGCGATGGAGGAACGGCTGGCGTTGGTCGTGAGCTCGATGGCGGAGTTGGTGGAGAAGCTCGGGGCGATTGTCGCCGGACGCGCGGTGAAGGACTGCTGGCGCGGGCGGGTGCAGCGCGTGAAAGGCAAACTCGCGTTGATCGAGCCGGACGCGACGTTGACGAAGGAGCTGAACGCGTGGGTGGCGGACGCGCAGTGGGGCAAGTTGCTCGAACGCTGGGTGGGCGGGTTGGTGTTCGATTGGGGGCGGATTTATGGAGAGGAGCGTCCGTATCGGGTGAGCCTGCCGACGTATCCGTTCGCGGATGAGCGGTATTGGGTGAAGCGCGACGCGCGGGAGCCAGCGGCGGCGCGGATACCGGAGCCGGTGCGGAGCGTGGAGGCGGTTGCGGATCAGACGCCGAAACGGAGCACGTTGGAGAAACCGACGCGGGTGGCGTTGCGTGCGCCGGGCAGTGTGACGGTGGTGGCGAAGAGTGCAGAAGGTCGAAGGCCGGTGCGGCTGGTGGCTCCGGCGGGCGCGGCGGTGGGGGTGTTGAAGCCCAAAGATGTCCTGGAGGATCTCAAGGTGGCGGTGGGCGGCGGGGGCGCGGGCATGGTGCCGACGTTGAACCGAACCGGCGTGATGTTGGAGAAGCTCACACCGACGTCGGAGGCGTTTGCGCGCTACGCGGGCTCATGCGGCGGCGAGGTGTTGGATGTTGGCTGCGCGTATGGCGTCGCGACGATCGCGGCGTTGGAGGCGGGCGGGACGGTGTTGGCGGTGGACATGGAGCCGCAGCACCTGGAGATCCTGGAGCAGCGGGTGGCGGACGGGGCGCGCGGGCGCCTGAGCACGCGGCGCGGGGTGTTGCCGGAGGTGGATTTCGAGGCGGGACGATTTGCGGCGATCCATGCGGCGCGGGTGATTCATTTTTTGCGTCCGGAGGAGGTGCGGGTGACGTTGCGGAAGATGTTTGAATGGCTGCGTCCGGGCGGCGGGTTGTTCGTGGTGTCGGACACGCCGTATGTGGGTTACTGGAAAACGAAGGCGGACGACTACGAGGCGCGGAAGGCGCGCGGCGAGGCGTGGCCGGGCTACATCGACGACGTGGCCCGCTATTTTGGAAAACGCGAAACGGACGGAGCGCCGTCGTTGATCAACGCGCTCGATCCGGACGTGTTGCGGCGCGAGTGCGAGGCGGCGGGCTTTGAGGTGGAACGCGTGGGCTTTGAACGCGGCGAGGTGGATCTCGGGATGGATGCGTCGCGCGAGCCGGGGCGCGAACACGCGGGGATTGTCGCGCGGAAACCCGTGTCGGTTGCGTCATCGATCGGTGAAAGCGAGCCCACGTTGATGGGGGCCGAGGGATCGCGAGCAAGCTTGCTTCCCTCGTCGAACGCCGCGAAGGACGACGACGCGGCGACGGCGGAGATTCAGCGCTATTTGAAGGAGACGCTCGCGGAGGCGTTGCACTCGAAGGTCGAGGCGATCGACGAGGAGATGCCGTTCATCGAACTCGGCGTGGACTCGGTGATTTCGGTGACGTGGGTGCGTGGCATCAACACACACTACGGGCTCTCGATTGGGGCGACGCGTATTTACGACCATCCGAGTATTCGGCAGTTTGCGGAGTTTCTGCATGGGGAGCTGACTAAGCTCGGGAAGGTTGCGCCGGTGATTGAGGAGCGGGCGCGAGTGCAGGTGCGAGAAGCGCGACCGGTGGAGCGGCCTTACGGGCTGGTTTTGAGCAAGGCGCATGTGTTTTCGGAATTGGCGTTGCAGCGGTGGCATGTGCCGGCGCCGGCGGACACGGAGGTAACGATCCAAGTGAAGGCGTCGGCGGTGAGCTTTACGGACACGATCTGTGTGCGTGGGCTGTATCCGGCGGAGTATCCGTTTGTGCCCGGGCTGGAAGTGGCGGGCGTGGTGACGGCGGTCGGCGTGGCGGTGGACGGCGTGCGCACGGGCGACGAAGTCATCGCGCTTACGGGAGCGCGGATGGGCGGTCATGCGGAATCCGTTAATGTGCCGGCGACACACGTTGTGGCGAAGCCGCGCGGGTTGAGCTTTGAGGAGGCGTGCAGCCTGCCGCTGGCGTTTGGGGCGATGTCTTATGCGCTGGAGAACCTCGGACGGATCGCGACGGGCGAACACGTTCTCGTTCAGACCGCGACGGGCGGTTGCGGGATGATGGCGCTGCAAATCGCGCGGCTGAAGGGCTGCGTGTGTCACGGGACATCGAGCGGCGAGGAGAAACGGGCGCTGCTGCGGAGGCTCGGCGTGTCGCAGGTTTTCAACTACAAGGATGCGGGGTTGGCAGCGGCGGTGCGCGGCGCGACCGGCGGGCGCGGAGTGGACGTGGTCTTGAACATGGTGGGCGGCGAGGCGATTCAGCAA